>CAZPPK010000028.1:0-25146 GCA_964588415.1 uncultured Lentimicrobiaceae bacterium | reverse complement strand
ATTATAAGATTCAAATATGGATTTTGCTATCGGATGGTTTGAATTATACTCGGCATAGGCTGCATATTCAAGTATTGTTTTTTCATCGAACCCGTTTGAAGGGAATATACCGGAGACTTTGAACTCGCCTTTGGTTAAAGTACCTGTTTTATCAAAAACAACGGTTTTAACCTGTGTCAGCACATCCAAAAAATTGGAGCCTTTCACCAGAATACCCCTGCGTGAGGCTCCGCCAATCCCGCCGAAATACCCAAGGGGAATACTGATTACAAGGGCACAGGGACATGAAATTACCAGTACAACCAAAGCCCTGAAAATCCATTCGTTAAAAGTTGCCCCGGTTATTAAAAGCGGTGGTAAAACTGCAATAAGAAGGGCGCCAAACACTACGGCAGGTGTATAATATTTGGCAAAAGTGGTAATGAACTTTTCGGTTTTTGCTTTTTTGGATGTTGCATTTTCAACCATCTCAAGAATTTTAGATATGGAGGATTCGCCGAAAAGCTTTCGGACTTTAACGGTAATTAAACCAGATTGATTGATCATTCCTGCCAATACTTCATCGTCGGGCTTAATTTTCCGTGGGACATTTTCCCCGGTAAGCGCTGAAGTATCCACAAAGGAACTACCATCGGTAACCAGGCCATCCAAAGGAACTTTTTCGCCGGGTTTTACAATTATCATATCTCCAATGGCAACCTCCTCGGGCGAAACCTTTTTTATCTCTCCGTTTAATTTAAGGTTCGCGTAATCCGGTTTAATTTCTAGAAGTGATTTTATTGACTTCCGGGACCTGTCCACTGCAATATCCTGGAAGAACTCACCAACAACGTAAAATAACATTACCGCCACTGCTTCGGGCATTTTGTCTATCGCGAAAGCGCCCAGGGTTGCAATAGTCATTAAAAAATGCTCGTTAAAAACCTGACCCCGAATAATGTTTTTTACGGCCATCGTGAGCACATTCCAACCCACAACGAGGTAAGCAGTTACGAACACCAGATATTCCGCGAAATGAAAAGGAGTATTGTGTAACTTTTCGTTGAATATTATCCCTGCTATTAAAAGAATAATGGCAGAAATCGCTTTAATTATTGTCCGTTTGTTTTCAGCAAGCTCGCTTGTTGATACCATTGTTCTTTCTTTGCCGGCATCTTCAATTTCAACTTCCGGTTCTATCTGTTTTATTTTGTCTTTTACCTTTTCGAAGTCATCCGTATCAACTGTCATTGATGCCGTGGCGAAATTGACCGTCACAAATTTTACCCCATCCAATTTTGTCAGGCTGTCCTCAATTTTTGCAGCACAAGAGGCGCAATCGAGATTGTTTAATTTGTATTTTTTCATTACTTAAAATATTATTACAATAGTTCGCAGTTTCTCACCCTGCATACTCTTTCCACATTCGAGAGGTAGATGATACCATCTCCAGGACGGTTGGTACTGCCGAATTCACTGATAATGTGAATAGCTTTTTCTGCCAACTCATCTTTACAAACCAATTCCAGTTTTACGATTTGGCAATCCACAAATCAACCCTGCACCATTTAAAATGATCAAGCTTTTGGCTGGTGCCAGATAGGAGAATAAACCGGAATGTTAGCAAAAACCCTTTTCATTATTCGCTAATGTGTTTAGAAACCAAATCGATAATTTGACCAACATGATCGTCTGCAAGAGAATAGTAAGCCAGTTTGCCATCTTTGCGGAATTTAACGATGTTTTTGTTGCGAAGATAGCGGAGCTGATGCGACAAACCCGAAACCGAAATTCCAACCAAAGCCGTCAGGTCGCACACACAGAGCTCTGAATGACGCAGAGCAGCTATCACTTTCAACCGGGTCGGGTCGGAGAGTGCCTTCAGAAAATCAGCCATAGTGGTTACCGAAGGGCTTTTTGCCATTTCTCTCGCTACGCGGTCAACCACGTCCTGATGAATAATTGTTATGTCACAAACGTCACTGCTCATTGTTTTTCATTTGAATGATTGTGCAAATGTACAACTATTTTTTAAACAGGCAAGTTTTTTATCATAATTCTCAATAAAAATTGATAATCATGTCAGGATTGCTATATAGCTTAAGACACACCAATACAGTTTATGTGGCAATGGAACGTTGCTCCTGTTATCTCTCTATAGCTCTTTTTATCTTTTGGTTACTTAATGGCTTTTCGTGGCGGGCATGAATATCCGCAACAATCGATATCTAAACTATTGGGTGATACTTTTCTGTATTCTTATGCCGGTGGTGATTGCCCTGGCATTGATGCCCAAAGAATCACCCATGATCATGACAGAAGAAGATAAGATAAAAACGGAAGGATAGCGATTTCTTCATTTCAAAGGAAATTCAGGCTTCATTTGGTCAGGCTCTATTGTTTAAATAAACTACCCCGAGGCAGAGCCATCGAGGTATTAAATGGAGTTTGCTTTGCAAACATTATTGTTTCCGACCCAGAGGGTCGGGGTATTAACCTATATCCCGCTGAAAAAGCGGGATTAGTTCAACTAACTATTTCGAATGCTCCGCTTATCGCGGATTTTCAAAATAGAGTTTCACTAATAAAGTAAACTGGGGTATGTGCATGTCACATACTTTTAATTCGTTTATAACCAACAGATACATGTATAACTCATTGGTCACAATCCTTTGAAAAAGAAACCTCTGACTGTTGTATTTTTATACTATTCTAAGTTGCACTTTGTTTTAATCCATGAGATTGCTTTTCATAAAAGCACCTTTTTGAAATCAAATAGAGTCTCACGGAAAGTAAAATGAAACTTAAAGCAAAAAGAACCAACAGATGTTCTAGTTGCGGCATCACATTCTGCCAGGTTCCGCCCATAATGTAAAGCTTTCTCATGGCTTCCAGCATAGGTGTTGTTGGAATCAAAGCCGCCATTGCCTGCAGGAAAACGGGCATAGAAGAAACCGGCCACGAATATCCTGACAGCAAAAAGAGCGGATAAGTAGAAAAAGCCAGGATCACCAGACTATGCTTTTGACGTTTAATAAATGTCCCAATCCACATACCCACCAAGAGAACAGTCATTAGAAACAATATACTAATGCCGAAAATCGGGACTAGAGAAGCTTTTACAGGAAGTTGAAAAACCGGGAAAATAATCAGAGTGAAAAAGAAAACATAAGCAGCATATAAAACCAGATAATAAGCCGACTTTCCAATCATGTAGCCTGCAATCCCTTTTGAAGATTCTTGCAGCAAACCGTATTCCCTGTCTTTGCTAACACTTTCGGCCATGCCCAACAACAACGTCTGTTGCAGCACGATAAAAAACAGTGCCGGAAGCAGAAAATCCCCATAACTGTTATTAACGTTGTAAATCGGATCAATATCTATTTTTAGCGGATCAATTATCTTTGACGCAAGATTTGAAATGATCCCCTGATTCTCATAATACTTCAGGCGAAGACCGGAACCTGCCCGGAGCATCACTTTGTTGACGGCCATATTCAGCTCATTGGACGGCAGGAAACGCGTGTTGTTCAGATACAGTGCTACTTGTGTGTCTTTTTTCTTCAACAAATCTTTCTCAAACCCTTTCGGAAATACCACAAACCCAAGTATGTTCAACTTTTTCAGCTCTTCAACTCCATCCTGATAATTGGAAAGATGTTCTGTTAGGTCAATCTTCTGGCTGGCTGACAGCTTCCTTGTCAAATCGCGGCTGGTAACTGTATTGTCATAATCCACCACCCCGAAACGAATGTTGCTGATATCCTTGTTCAGATAGATGGAACCCAGAAAAAATGCATAAAGCACCGGAGCAATGATCACCGTCAGAAAAATACTGTGGTCATGAAGAACTCTATATAATTCACTGGTTATCAGTTGTATTATTTCTTTACCAAGATTCATATTATGCCTTTTTAAATATTACTTCCGGGTACTCACTATTTCTCAGCTTCAGTTTCAAGGCGACATAAGTTGTGATGACTCCCGTGAAGATAAAGATGCTCAACGCCAAAAACTCAGGCTCTGCATAAGCCAGGGGCGCGCCCATTTCAAACAACTTGAAAAATGCGTGCAGGAAATGGGTGTACGGAATAAACTTTGCCCAAAGGGAGTCCAGGAAAGGCATTCCCAAAATCGGGAAAGTAAAACCGCTAAAAATAAATGCCGGTGAGTTGTAAAACAACGCAATATCAAGCGCGACAATTTCTTCATTTACGAGAGCGGAAAGCATCATGCCCAACGCTGCATTTGCCAGGTTAAAGAAAAAGAAAAGCAGCAGTGTGCTCCCAATTTGGTTTTGATAAGGAATCCCAAACACCTTGAAGACAATTCCTGTAAACAAGACCAAAACCATTCCTATTAAGGTGTATATCAAAAGTTTACCGGAAATTATATTTGAAGTTTTATGATTCGCAGTTTCCATCAATTCCTCCTCACGGCCTGAATTAAATTCTTTGTTGATGGACCGTGCCCCTAGAAAAAACAGGATCATTTGAAGCAAAACTGTTAGCAATCCGGGAACGAGATAGAACAGGTAATTATATTCCGTGTTAAACAAAGGTTTTGAGTTCACGGCAATAGGCAGCGCCAGATGTTTTGCCTGTGCAGGTGTCAGGCCCTGTGCTACCAGTTTCTTCACCAAAACCCCGCCCGACATTGTTTCCAGTAACTCATAAGCATTCCGTTTTAACACATTTCCATAAATGATGTTCGTCGAATTGGTCATTACTTTCACAGTTGAACTTTTGTCTTTCAGAATATCCTTTTCCATCCCTTTCGGGAAATAGTAAATGGCCTTTTCAGGATGATTAAGAAAGAAATCCTTCAACTGCCCTTTTGAGTGCAAATAAGCCGTTACTTTAGTTTCAGGCGAAGCATTCAAATAGGTGATGATGGTCCTGGAAAGGTTCGAATGATCCTGATCCAGAACCGCCACCGGGATTTTGCGCAAAGCCCCTGTCGAATAGATCCCTGCCAGCAATATAAAAACAACAAGCGGAATCCAGAATACAAGCATGCGCGAAGACGAGCTGGAGATTATCAACCGCCACTCACGACTTGCAACCTTGAGGCATGCAGGTTTTTTCATGATCAGATGAATTAAAGATTTAACTGTAATGTCATTCCGGGCCTTAATCCAGCGATTGGTTTCACGGGAAGAAGCCTAACTTCGAAAGTTTTCAGGTCGAAATCACCTTTTGCTGATGTCGGAACCCAGGTGGCAAAATCGGCCATAGGAGCCAAATAGGAAACACGAAAGCGAAATGTCTTTTCTCCAAGTCCCGGCACTTTTCCGGCGAAAACTTTACCCATTTTAAAAGCATTCAGTCTATCTTCCCTAACATTGACAACAGCATAAATTTTATTGATGCGTATCAGCGTCAGCACGGGATAACCGGCTTTCATCACTTCGCCCTCTGCCCCGATTTTCTCACTGATCTCTCCAGAAACAGGGGCAACAATTTTCAATTGTTTGTAATAAGCTTTCGCTTCCTGATAAACGCCTTTAGCCGCTTCCAGTTTACCTTCCACAATTTTCAAATCATCCGGCGTAGCACCATTTTTTGCCATTTTATAATTTGATTCAGCCGCTTCCATCTGATTTTTGGCAGCCGTATGTTTATATTCTAGTTCATCCATTTCCTGTTTGGAAATGATGCTGTCAGCATATAAAATCTGGTATCTGTGATAGGTTTTATCAGTAAACTCAAACTGGCTTTTTACCATCAGAAATTCATTTCGGGCAGCATCCACCAATTCTTTCCTGACGCCGTTTTGCACCTTCTTCATAAGGGAAGCTGTAGCTTCCTGAACACCCTGTGCCTGCGCCAGTTTTGCATTCATTATATTACCTTTGAGCGTTGCCAGCAACTGGCCCTTCTTTACTGAATCACCCAAATCCACATAAATACTATCCACTCTGCCCGGGATTTCTGAAGAAACATCCACGGTCGGGGCTTCAAAAGTTCCAACAATTACCTTTTTTCCGGTTTGTTGATGCTGAGAAACCATCCAAATCAGTGCTATCAAAACGACAATAATGGGGATGGATAAAGCGATGATATTGCTTTTATTTTTCATGATTATCTATTTTTAATTTTAGTATTAACGGTTTAAAATTTGAACGACTTTTCCGGGTTCTCCTGTGGCGAAATAAACTTCTGAAAGTGCCATATCATAATCATATAATGCATGAAGACTCTGGGTCTGGACTTTTTCATCCAACAAACGGGAATCAATTACATCAATGGACTTGGAAAGCCCTTCCTGGAAACGCTTTTCAGAGATTTCAAGGTTTCTTGAAGTCAATGCCAGCAGGGGTTTCATTTTTAGATACCGGGTTTGCGCATCCAGTGCTTTCAGGTACGACTGGCTTACCCAAAGATTAATTTGATCCGTGGCATTGTATCTTGCTTCTTCAATTTGATTTTTCAAATGATGTGTAGCCTTTAGTTCATTAAATTTTTTAAACCCGTTGAAAAGATTGATCTTAGCCTGAACTCCTACCATCACAGGTGGCATGATAATAGGGTACTGATTTTGAAAGGCACTATAAGAACACCAAGCAGCCACTTGAGGAAGAAAAGCAGCCCTGTTCAATGCCTGTTTTTGTTTTATCATAATTTCTTTCTGATCGATCATTTTAAAAACCGGTTGATGAAGCCTGGCTTCATCTTTCAGGTTTTGAAGATCAAAAGGGATGGCAATAAATTTTAAACTGTCAGGTAAAACAAAATTGAAATCCCCTTTTGTGCCCATTTCGGTTTGTAAAGCAAGTTCTGCCAAGGTTAATTTATTTTGGTCGTCGGAAAGCGCCAGCTCGGCATTGGCAACAGCCACTTTGGCTCTAAGCAAATCCTGATCTGGGATAACACCGGCTTTCACTGCTTTTTCAGCCTGTTGTTCATGCTTTTGCATACCGTACAACACATTTTGTCTGGTTTTGATGACGGCTTTCAGCAGGACCACTCCATAATAACTTTTTACTGTTTTCCGGGTAGTCTCGTTTTTTATCTGCTCCAGTTGTACTTTTGCTGTGGCAAAATTTGCTTTTGCATACCTCACGCCAGCCATAATTTTTCCACCCGTGTAAAGTGGCTGTACCGCGGATACATTTAGATCCGGATAGTGTTGCTGATCAATTGTGAGATTATAGGCCGGCATATGGCTGATACCCTGGATAATACCAGATAACGTCACTAAAGTTGCAGGTGGAAGCACACCACTTTGGGCTATGGCTGTGCTGTATTTTTGTACGTTTTGTTCCAGCGATTTTTTGACCTGCTTCATATTCACTTCAGGATTTTTGCTTAGATAAGTATATCCTCCGGTTGCATTCAGCGAAGGCAGGTAGTTACCCCGAGCTACCTTAATGAGCGCTTCTTTCTGTAAAACAAGCTCCCGGTATTGCCTGATCTGTGGATTATTAACCAGCGCACTGTCCACGGCAGCCTTCAGGCTTAAAGGAACATCGGCATCCTGCCCAAACAGGCCCGAATGTGCCGTGAGCAGGAAGACAAAAAATACACCTGTCAAAATTTTACCACATGCTGCCGGTTTCATTAATTTATTCATGACAATGGTTTAATTTGAATTTTTATGATAACCTGAAAGATCAAAAGTCATACCAAAAAGGCTTTTTGGATTATTATTGTTTTTTAGTCAGTTTATGAATATTATCAAACCAGGGATGTATTAGGTTTCGAGTCTGTTAAAAATTATGAATGAACAATTTGTAGAAAGAAATACGAAAAGGCAGGATCAGGTTATAAATCAGAGAATTTTAAATCATTGATTTTGTAATTATCTTGATACTATAATTTTATGAATAAATCTGAATCACTTTCCATTCATTTTCAATCAGGAATACTTTTGTCAGGCAAAACTGCCAGAAGAGTTTCCAGCCAAGAGGGAGTAATCAGTTTCTGGTATCTTATCAGACGCATACAACAAAACTTTGAAAAATGAACTACTCCCGCCGCAGAGCAGGGGTATCAAAAGGAGATTATTAATCGCCCCAAGGGGCGGGGAATTAATTCCTTGTCCGCCTCAGGCGGATTAAATGACAAAATCTGTCATTTTGACCTTTTTCGTTTATTAGTATAAACTCGATAAAAAAATTTATACTCCAATGCCTTTGACAATGATATTGATCAAATCGTCAAAATGCGGACTGAGTTCGTTGTATTTATCCTGCAAAAAGAACGGGATTTCAAGTCCTTTTAAAACCATAATAAAAACATCCAGAAGGACATCCATTTTTTCTCCCTGATCAGCAAAATCGCCGGATTCTATTCCCTGTTTGATAATGCTTTTGAGCTGTTCTTTTTCCCAGGTATCCATGTCGGTCCTAAGGTGGTCCAAAAATTCAAAGTGCTCAAAAAAATCTGCTTTCAACGTTTCCTGATAGTTGGCAGACTGACTTAATACAGCCATTCTGGTAAGAAGGTATTTTTTATATTTTTCCGTGGCGCTCAGCCCGGGGTCTGTGATAACCATGGCGAGTTCCTTTTTCAGGTTGTTCAGTTCAAGGGCAACCACTTCTGTAAACAGGTCTTCTTTGCTGGTAAAATGGTAATACAAAGAGCCTTTCGCTTTGTGTGCATTACGGGCAATTTCATCCATGGATGTTTTATAAAATCCAAAACGGCTGAAAATCCGTGTTGCTACAGTCAGTATTTTTTCCTTTGTTTTATCCATATTCTTTACCCGCGAGTCACTCTAAGGTTAAAAATGACTATTTAACCATTATTGTTCAAATCTAAGAATAATTTTTTAGTCTTTCAAAAAGTACGCAAAGATTAAAAGAAATTTATATTCCTTTGGAAAACACCGGACTGAAAACAAGGCAGATCGCACAAATGAACTACCCCCGCCGCAGAGCAGGGGTATCAAAAGGAGATTATTAATCGCCCCAAGGGGCGGGGAATTAATCCCTTGTCCGCCTCAGGCGGATTAAAATCAGTGAAACCGTTCTTGACATTATAAGAATCCTTTCGACTAATTTTTTCTCAGATTACTAATATCAAACACCGCTTTTCAATACAGGATAAAATGTCAAACCTTTAAAACCTTAAACAATGAAAAGGATAAAATTGATTATCATGTTATTTCTGGCCACAGCAACAGTAACAAGTTTTGCACAGTCATCTTCGCAAAATTTACATTGGGCATTTTCGGCGGATTAAACATTCCCAGGCTAAGCGGAGGAGGAAGCAACGAATTAAGCCGTGATTACACTTCCCGCTTAGGTGAAGCTTTCGGGTTTACATCAAATCTTAATTTGGGATCTGATTTTTCGCTGAGGACAGACCTTTTATATTCAAGCGAAGGGAAAAACGGAATGGTTCCCAAGCGATTGACGCATCTTCTAAGGATGGTGCCGCAGGAAGCTATTTGTATGCTGATTTCAAAAATCAATCTATTTTAAACTACATCGAACTACCTGTTTTACTCAAATATTCCATCCCTGTTAACGCTTCAAATTTTTATATTGATTTTGGCCCTTATGTCGGATACTTGTTGAACGCCAAACAAAAAACCAGTGGCTCAAGTATCGTTTATGCAGAGCGGGAACAAATCAACCAAATCAGCTCTGGGCCTGTCCCATTTGACGCAACCAATGATGTAACGAGCAGCATCAACAGGATTAATATTGGCCGGTGGTATCGGTAATAACCAGCTTGTTTTGGATGTCAGAGGGGCTTATGGTTTAACTTATGTACAAAAAAGTTCCGCTGACGGTACCAGCCATACCGGGAATTTGTTAATCTCTTTCGGCTATTCTGTTCCGTTATAAGAACTAAAACCGAAAAACACAATTTTCTGATCTAAAATCAGGTTTTCAAAGCTTTGTTTTTATCTTAGACCGATCACTTCTAAGTTCGTTTTTCATCCTAAAAAACGGAAAGTTTACTTAGCTTTGCTTAAAAATAATGAGCATGGTGATTATTGGTATAACCGGAACGCTGGGAGCTGGAAAAGGGACTGTGGTAGATTACCTGGTAAAAGAAAAGGGGTTCTTGCATTATTCCGTGCGGCAGTATTTAATTGACAAGATCAAAAAACAGGAATTGTCCGTTAACCGCGACACCATGACTGCTACAGCGAATGCTTTGCGCAAAGCCCATCATCCTGCATTCATTATTGAAGAGCTATACAACCAGGCAAAAGAGCAGGGAAAAAATGCAATCATCGAAAGCATTCGCACTCCGGGAGAAATTGATTTTTTAAGGACACGGGGCAAGTTTTTTCTGTTTGCTTTGGACGCCAAATCTGAAACACGTTACCGGCGAATTTTATCGCGGGGCTCCGAAACGGATCACGTGAGCTATGAAACGTTCCTTTCTAATGAGCAGCGTGAAATGTCAACCACTGATCCCAACAAACAAAATCTTGGAAAATGCATTCAAATGGCCGATTTCAGGGTTGATAATAATGGAAAAGTGGAAACACTTTATGATGAGATTGATAAACTCCTAAAAGAAATAATGCCGGGTTAGAGAATTCAGAACTCAAAAGAAATAATTTTCTTATTCTATTTTCTTGGACCTGTTAATTATCTAAAGATAAGGATTATGGAAGCAAATCAGAATAATTACATACAGTTTCTCGGAGCAGCAGGAACGGTAACAGGATCTAAATATCTTATAAATGTCGAAGGATTTCATTTTCTGGTGGACTGCGGCCTTTTCCAGGGACTCAGGTACCTTCGCCGGAAAAACTGGATAGATTTTCCCTTCCCTCCTTCTAAAATTGATGTGGTCATCCTGACCCACGGGCATTTGGATCACACAGGCTACCTGCCCCGGCTGGTAAAGCAGGGCTTTCATGGTCCGGTTTATTGTACTGAACCCACGGCTGACCTTGTCGAGATCATACTGAAAGACAGCGCCAAACTTCAGGAAGAAGATGCCGAACATGCCAACAAAGGAGGCTATTCAAAACACAAACCGGCTGTTCCTCTTTACGACCTGAAAGATGTTAAAAAAACATTGCCGTTTTTAAAACCGCAATCCGCCGAAGAATTTATCAGCCTTAACGACAATATCCGTTTTCGTTTCAGGAAAAATGCACACATTCCGGGCGCGGCATTTATTGAGATGGATATCAAGGGGAAACGATTTGTTTTCTCGGGTGATATTGGAAGGCCGGAAGATCCCATGCTCGTCCACAGGGAAAGGCCCGAAAAAGCAGATGTCCTTTTTACCGAATCCACTTACGGCGACCGATTGCATTCTTCTGAAAGTACAGAAGAAATTTTAATACGAATTGTCAATGACGCCCTTTCTAAACACGGCTCTCTTTTTGTTTCAAGCTTTGCCGTGGACCGCGCGCAGGATTTCATGTTCTATATCTGGAAATTGAAAAAAGAAGGAAAAATTCCAAACCTCCCCGTTTATCTGGACAGTCCCATGGGACTAGATGTCAGTAAGTTATTTTTAAAATATCCGGAATGGCTTTCGCTGAATGTTTCGGATTTTGAAAAGGTATTTGAAGACACTATTTTAGTAAAATCCATAAAAGAAACCTACCGTCTGGCTACGGACAATAGTCCGAAAATTGTTATTGCCGGAAGCGGAATGATGAATGGCGGACGTATTCTGCATTACCTTGAAAAGCAATTGGGGAATCCTGCCGCGACATTTATTTTGCCAGGTTTTCAGGCTGAAGGTACCCGTGGCCGACAGCTGAGCAACGGAAATTCTGAAATCAAACTTCACGGACACTATTTTGTAGTAAAGGCTACCATCGAACACATAACAACGATGTCTTCGCATGCAGATCAAAAAGAGCTTCTTTCATGGATGTCGCAAATTAGAGACAAACCGGAAAAAGTTTTTATTGTTCATGGGGAGCCACATTCTGCTGATGCTTTGCGTGTGAAAATTCAGGATCAGTTCGGATGGAATATCCATATTCCTGCTTTCATGGAAACTGTTCCTTTGGATCTGAAATCATAATACTTTGGAATACGGATTCTTAAATCCTTTGGTTTGTAAGATTGGGATTGCAAATCCCAATCAGCAAGGGTGCCTAAAGTTCATAAAGTCCGTAAGATACCTAAAGTTAAAAAACGGATTTTTTATTACCAATATCCAAAAACTTTAGGTACTTAACCGCGGCCGGGATGGAAGCGGCAGCTCGCAGGGGCAAAACAGTCGTGGTGACCGGGGAGGCAGGGCGACAACGGAGCCCCTGAAAACCCGCTGACACCACCTGTTTTGAACCGAAGACTAAAGCGGACAGCCCGACAAGCCGCCCTGAAAAAGAAAAGTGACCAGGAGACGAAAGGAAATTTTCAATCAGATTTCTTATGAAAGATTGCTTTGCCGCACTACTCGCAATCTGCCCAAAACTTAGCGCAATTGGGACGGAGTTTTGAGATATTTTGTCTTTCATTTTTCGTTATGCATTTTTATTCGCTACATCACCTTTTCACCTTTCACCCTCCAACTTTTCGGCCTTCCAATCCGATAGTTACGATTTACAAAAAAAACCGCATCCAAAATTGGAGCGGCCTTTATGAAATATATATTAGGTTGATAAATTTTACATCATTCCGGGCATTCCACCGCCCATTGGAGGCATAGCAGGAGCTGCAGCGTTTTCATCTTTGTGCTCACTTACCACACATTCGGTGGTGAGCAACATACCTGCAATGGAAGCAGCATTTTCCAAAGCAATGCGGGAAACTTTGGTTGGATCAATTACACCGGATTCCAACAGATTTTCATAGACTTCTTTGCTGGCATTAAATCCATAGTCGCCTTTGCCGGATTTAACCTGGTTTACAACTACAGAACCTTCTAATCCAGCATTTTCAACAATCTGACGCAAAGGTTCTTCCAAGGCACGTTTGATGATTGCAATACCTGTATCCTGATCATCGTTGTCACCTTTCAATCCTTCAAGAGCATCAATTGCGCGGATGTAAGTAACACCACCACCGGGAACAATCCCTTCTTCAATAGCGGCACGGGTAGCGGCCAAAGCATCTTCAAAACGGTCTTTCTTTTCTTTCATTTCCACTTCGCTTGCTGCGCCAACATAAATTACTGCAACACCACCGGCCAATTTAGCCAGACGTTCTTGTAATTTTTCTTTGTCGTAATCGGAAGTAGTGGTTTCGATCTGTGCTTTGATTTGGTTAATGCGTGCATCAATATTTTCTTTGGCACCTTTACCGCTAACGATGATTGTGTTTTCCTTGTCAATGGTAACTTTCTCAGCTTCACCGAGCATGTCAACGGTAGCATCTTCCAGTTTGTAACCTTTTTCTTCAGAAATTACTGTACCTCCTGTCAGGATTGCAACGTCTTCCAGCATCTCTTTTCTTCTGTCACCAAATCCTGGAGCTTTAACTGCAACAACTTTCAAGGAACCACGCAAACGGTTCACAACCAAAGTAGCTAAAGCCTCACCATCGATATCCTCAGCAATGATGAACAACGGTTTTCCACTCTGTACTGCTTTTTCCAGAATGGGCAACAGGTCTTTCATTACAGAAATCTTCTTATCGTAAATCAAAATATAAGGAGATTCGTAAACAGACTGCATTTTTTCAGTATCGGTTACGAAGTAAGGTGAAATATAACCGCGATCGAATTGCATTCCTTCAACAACATCCACATAAGTTTCAATTCCTTTAGCTTCTTCAATAGTGATAACACCCTCCTGCTTTACTTTGCCCATGGCGTCGGCAATCAGATTACCAATGCTGTGATCGTTGTTTGCAGAAACGGAAGCTACCTGTTCAATTTTCTCACGTGAGTCGCCAACTTTCTGTGACTGAGCATTCAATGATTCAATAACTTTAACAACGGCTTTGTCAACACCACGTTTCAAATCCATGGGATTAGCTCCGGCAGCAACATTCTTTAAGCCTGTGGTAACAATAGCCTGTGCTAAAACGGTAGCGGTAGTGGTTCCGTCTCCAGCAAGATCGTTGGTTCTGGAAGCTACTTCTTTGAGCATCTGGGCGCCCATATTTTCAGCAGGGTCTTTCATTTCGATTTCTTTTGCCACTGTAACACCATCTTTCGTTACCTGAGGTGAACCAAAAGATTTTTCAACGATCACGTTTCTTCCTTTTGGGCCTAAAGTAACCTTAACAGCATTAGATAAGGCATCCACTCCCTTTTTTAGAGATTCTCTTGCTTCTAAGTTAAATAAAATGTCTTTTGCCATATTTTTAAATTTTTATCTATTATTAATTTACAATGTTAAATGATTGCTAAAATATCTGATTCGTGCATGATAAGGTATTCTTTATCATCGATGGTAACTTCAGTGCCTGCATATTTTGCATATAAAACCTGATCGCCAGTCTTCACGGTAATTTTATTGTCTTTATTTTCATCAGGAATGCTTACTACAGTTCCTTTTTGAGGTTTTTCCTTGGCAGTATCGGGGATGATAATTCCTGTTGCGGTCATTTGTTTAGCCGGAGCAGGTTCAACAACTACCCTGTCTCCCAATGGCTTAATCATTTGTTTACCTGTTTTCATTCTGATTTTTGCTTTAAATTAATAAACTACACTTCCTTAGTCATATTTTGTGCCAAAGCAGGGAACAAAAAAAAATGTCAGAACATCTATGACATTCTGACATTTTTAATTTTTCTCAGCTGCTCTTATTTTTTCTTTGGTTCAGGGGTCTTTTTTGCAGCAGGTTGTTGCCTTACCGGAGGTGCCATAAAGTTGATATCTGATTTCTTTGCATTATCGATCTTATTTTGCAATGCATTAGTCTGCTGATTAGCAGCAGTTCCGCTGCCTCTCGGAATGATCATGGTTGCTGTCAGGCTCAACACCAACAAAGCAATCGCCAATCCCCAACTTGCTTTTTCGAGAAAGTCAGCAGTTTGGCGGGCACCCATAAACTGTGTTCCACCGCTAAAATTAGCAGCTAGTCCACCCCCTTTGGGGTTTTGAACCAAAACAATAAGGCCCAGCAAAACACAAACTACCAAAATCAGTATGGAAATAAATATATACATCTTTAAAAGCTTTAATTTGTTAAGTTACTTTTTGCCTTTTTAATAAGGCCTGCAAAGTACGCACTTTTTTGGGGAAATTTCAAAATTAATTTTTCGTAAATATGAAGTGCTTTTTCTGAATACCCCTGATCCATATAAATTTTTGCAAGCGTCTCACTTACAATATTTTCCTGATCCACAACACTCTGTTTCGCAACATCAACCGGATCATAAAAGGTGGTTTTGGGCCTTGAGATGGATGGCGAATTTTCGATAAACTCTTCTATGATTTCCGATTTCGATTTAACTTTATGTTTTTGATTTTCTGCTTTCTTACCTTGTTGTTTTTTACTTTCGATCTCGCGAATCCGCTTTTCAATTATTTTTTTCAGGTCTTCAATGGTATAATTTCTCAGGTCTCTTTGCTCTACTGTTTCGCCGTAATCATTTTCTTCATCTGCAACTTTAGAAACACTTTCTTTCTGAACTTCCTCTTTTATGGTCTCCGTATTTGCCGGATGATCAGCCGGCTGACTTGATGTTGTTTTGTCATCAGTAACAGTTTCATTTTTAGTATCTGAAACCGGGTCTTCATCGGGCAAAACACTTTGTGTCAACGAATCGCTTAAACGGTCAATATGCTTTTTTAAGATTCTCCGGCTTCCTGCATAAACAGCAGTTGTTTTCAGCTCCGAGTTATAAAGCACATTTTTATCCAGGAAAAGCTTCAATGTGAGCAATATATGACCTGTATTGCAATAAGGAAATTCCTTCACAAAAGCCGTCAGGTCAGAAAGAGATGACTCTTGTAAATGCTCTGGTGTCAGCAAATATTCTGTAAATTGCTCCTTATTCATCTTACAAATTTAACAAAGATTTGATTACCAGTTAACCACAGCTCTATTGAAAATATCCTGAGCCAGGTTATCAGTAATTTGTTTGAGAAGATTATCTTTAACAGTAGAAAGGTTCGTTCCGGAAGGATAATCCATATATTGTGTAAACTGTGTTTCAAAATCCTTTGTTGGGTTCAATTTATTGATAAATCTCACATTCACAGTAACTGACAGGCGGTTGGATGCAGCCGTCTGGTTGGCCTGAATGGCCTGAGGTGTTATTGCATATTGTGTTATTTCACCCTCCAGAACGAGATCGCCATTTTTGCTGACCATCTGTAAATTGGTCTGAGTAGTGAAAATATTGCGCAAGGCATTGGTAAATGTTGAGCTCAACGCAGGTTCAACCAGAGCAGCCTTATTGGGAAAATATTGTACGGAAACCGTTTTTGCACCGGGAGGAATAGACGCTCCGGTGAAAGAATAGATTCCGCAGGAATTGAAAAAAAACAAAAATATCGACAACATCCCCATTCGGACAAGCCAAATCGTTTTACCTTTGAAAAGATTCCCGTAAAAAAAATCGTTTTTATTGCGAATCGACAGTTTCATCATTTTGCTTTTTGCAAAGTTATAAATATTAAGAAACATTTTTTTGTATGGAATTCAAGAACTTTTTATAAGTTAATTGATTTAAAATCAGGTATATGTATTCCGGAAATATTTCGCGAAAAACCTTGCTTTTTATCTTTCCATTGTTGTTATTGGCAGGGGCTTGTCACAATTCGCAAAAAAAAGAAAATAACCATAAGAATATTACACCTTTAACTATTTTTCAGCCCGGAGTTATGGTTGACCATGTTTCTTGTACCGCCGACACATCAGAATCTTACGCACTTTATCTCCCATCGAATTATTCTCCAAATCAGAAATTCCCGATAGTTTTCTTTTTTGATGCCCATGCCCGGGGTGCACTTGTGGTGAAAAAATATAAGAACGTCGCAGAAAGCCAGGGCTTTATTTTGGTCGCATCCAACAGTTCTGAAAACGGACAATCTGAAGACGTGAGAAATCAGATCCTTTATCATTTTATGCAGGATGTGGAAAAACGTTTTTCGTTGGATCCGCAACGAATTTACACGGCTGGATTTTCTGGCGGCGCCCGGATTGCGGCAGGAATCGGATTATTCAATAAAAGTATCGCAGGAGCCATGGGTTTTGAAGCAGGTTTTCCCGGAATACGGCAAATTCCTGACAATCACCTGACCTGGGTCGGAGTTGTTGGAAATAAAGATTTCAATTATCTGGAAATGAAGAATCTGGAAGACAGGTTGAATTCATTGGGAATGAAAAACCTGTTTTTGGTCTATCCGGGAATTCATGCACTTCCTCCGCCGGAAATGTTCAAAAAAGCCTTTGAATTCATGATGCTTGATGCCATGAGAAAACATGTCATACCTGTGAACCAATCATTGATTGACAGTGTGAAAACTGATTATGATCAAATCCGTTTACACGCTCAAAAAGATCACCATTGTATGCAGCAACTGAAAGCTGATCAGACGTTGGTAAAAAACCTGAAAGGTTTGACAGACATCGCTTTTTATCAGAAAGAAATAAAACACCTTTCTGCCAGCAGGAAATGCCAAAACCAACTAAAAAGGGACGCCGCTTTGAACGCAACCGAAGGAGAATTTCAGCAGCAATATGCCGAATCCATGAGTTCACGCGATGCCGCCTGGTGGAAGCATGAGATCCTTAATATTTATAAGAAGAAAAAGGCTTCCAAATATGAAGACGAAAAGCTGATGAACCAGCGCCTGTTGAATTATCTAAGCCTGATGTCTTATCTATACGCCAACGGCAGCCTTAAAAACGGACAGATGGATGAAACCAAAAAATTCCTGATGATGTACCAGATGGTTGATCCAAACAACTCAGAAGTCTATTTTATAAAGGCGGAATATTATGCCCTAATCAATCAAAATGCTAAAGTATTTGAATCTCTTCAGGATGCACTGAAACATGGTTTTAAGGATGCTTACAGAATAAAGAATAATTCATATTTTCAAAAGCTGAGATCTTCTGAAAAGTTTAATCAGATTCTGGGGGAAATAAAAAAATAGTCCGTTCCTTTTACCGGAAAGAAATCGTTTTTCTGTGATTTTGAATGCAGATTTGTTATTTTTGAACAACAAAACCCTGTTATTAACCGGCAGGATTGTAAAAGAAATATTAATCAAACCTAACCATGAAAAATCTTGTTGTTCATCAATTGCTTCAGCATGCGCTCATTACGCATCCTGATCAAATTATTGTTTCAGACGGTAAAAGATTTACTTACCGTGAATTTTATGCGCGGGTCTTACGAATCGCCAACAGCATGAAAAAGCTGGACATCAAAAAAGGCAGCGTTATCGGCGTTCTTGACGTAAACACGCATCGCTTTCTTGAAATGCATTATGCCTGCTCCATGCTCGGCGCCGTGTTGCACACCATCAACTTCAGGCTGGCGCCGGAACAAATGGTTTACTCCATGATCCACGCCGGTGACGAATGGATCTTTGTTTCCGACATTTTTCTCCAGGCAGCCAAACCACTGTTTTCAAAATTTCCCAACTGGGTGATAATGAGTGATAACCTGGAACAGTCATTACCTGAATCCAGACAGGTTTATCAGTATGAAAACCTGATTAAAGTCGGTGCGGAAAAAGAACTTCCCGAGTCCAATGAAATTCAGGAGACCGATGTCTTTTCCATTTTTTATACAACCGGGACCACAGGAAATCCGAAAGGAATCCAGTATAAGCACCGCACCATTTTGATGGGATCACTGCAACTGTTTCACCATCTCGCGTTGCACAAATACGGTGCCCGCGTTTGCAATCGTGACGTCCTCATGCCGCTCATCCCGTTTTTCCATATCCATGCCTGGGGAATGGCTTTCTTCCCGATTTATCTTGGAGCCAAACTGGTACTTCCCGGAGCTGCCGATCCTGCAACGCAACAAGCTTTGATTGAAAAAGAAAAGGTGAGTTTTCTCAATATGGTTCCTACGCAATTGCAAATGTTGCTTGAGCAAAAGAATTTCGGCAACCTGAAAGTACTCACCGGGGGCAGCCCGTTCCCTTCCGGCATTGCAAAAAAAGCAATCAGTGCAGGTATAAATTTCAGCTTGATCTACGGTGGCTCTGACCAGCTGGGAACAGCCATTTCGGTCATACCGGAAAACGTGGAACCTGACACGGAGGAGGCCCTGGAATGGTTGCGTGCCGGCATGCGCCCTTTTCCCATGGTTGAAATTGCCATCAAAGATAAAGAAGGAAACGACGTGCCCCACGATGGGAAAACGCTGGGATCCATTTTCGTGAGAAGTCCGTGGCTGCCGGAAGGTTATTACAAAGAACCGGAAATCACCAAAGAGCATTTTATCGACGGCTGGTTCCGTACCGGCGACATTGGATATTTTCATATCAACCACTCCATTTACGTGGCCGACCGCGAAGGTGATGCCATCAAAAGCGGCGGGGAATGGATTCCTACCGGAATTTTGGAGGCATTGCTTTCCGAACATAGCGCCGTACAACAAGTGGCCGTGATACCTAAAAATGATGAAAACTGGGGGCAACGCCCGCTGGCTATTGTCAAAACCAAATCGGAAGTAACAGAAACGGAATTGAAAGACTTTTTACTTTCAAAAGTAAAAGAAGGGAAGCTGGCCAAATTCTGGATTCCTGACCAGTTAATTTTTGTGGATGAAATTCTGCTGACGAGTGCCGGGAAACTCAATAAAAAAGTTTTACGCGATCAATATTCAGGTTAAAACATAACTCAAAAAAAATAAAAAAATGTCAATAGATGTATTAATGACAGCGGAAGACAAGCTGTTACAGGAAAAAGTTCAGGATTTTGTAAAATGGGTACCGCGTCAGCTGTTGCTGGACATGGATGCCGACAAAGTCCGTTATCCCAAAGAGTTTATCCGCGAAGCGGGAAAAAGAAGCCTACTGGGTTTGCGGTTTGATAAAAAATGGGGCGGTTCCGGTTTGCCGTGGAGCAGTGAAATGGTGGCGCTTGAAGAAGTCGGGGTGCTGGGTACATCGCTGGGCTGCCTTTACTCGCTGGTATCTATCGTGGGGGAAGCCATTCATGTTTTCGGAACTGAAGAACAGAAAGAGCGTTTCCTGATTCCCATGCTCAAGGGAGAAATTGGCGTGGCTGAAGGGTTGACCGAACCCCGTGGCGGTTCCGATTTTTTTGCTGCCACCACCAAAGCCCGGCGCGAAGGCGACATGTTTTACCTCAACGGGCAAAAGCGTTTTGTGGTAGGCGCCGAAGGCGCGGATGTACTTCTTGTTTACGCGATTGTAGAAGGCATCGAAAATCCTAAAAAAGCCATGACCGCTTTTCTGGTGGAACGGGGTCCCGGCGTGGAGGTGGAACATGTTTATGGTTTGATGGGAACCCGCGGCGGCGGCACCGGAAGGCTGGTATTTAAAAATGCTGCCGTGCCTTTGAAAAACGTCCTTGGCGGAGAAGCCGGCATTGGAAACGGAACGCGGGTCTTTCACCAGATGATGGTTCCCGAAAGAATGACATCAGCAGGCGGAGCCGTAGGAATGGCCCGGGGCGCTTTTGAAGTGGCTGCCCGTTATGCCGACAAAAGGAAAGCTTTCGGACAAAAAATTCGTATTTTTGAAGCCGTGAACGCCAAAGTTTCGGAAAGTCTTACCTTGCTGGATGCTTCCAGAGCCATCAATTACATGGCTGCGCTAACTGCTGATTCAGATGCTTCTGCAGGAAAAATCCGCCAGATGGTTTCGGAAGCTAAAAAATTCTCCACCGAGTCGGCCTGGAAAGTGGTAAACCACGCCATGCAAATTATGGGCGGAATCGGTTACACTAATATTTATCCGGTAGAAAAGATGCTGCGGGATGTCCGGCTCATCACCATCTGGACAGGAACCAATGAAATTATGGACCTGGTGATCCAGCACGAGTTTTACAAAGATTTTCTGGCTCAAAAACTGAAAAGCCGCGATACGGAAAATGATGCCGAAGGGGCCTACTTTCCAGATGAGAAGATCTATAATGATGACTAACTTTGAGATTCAATTTCTAAAATCAAAAGGCTAAGGGCTAAAGTTGAAAGGAAAAAGTGACGGAGGGAAAATGTCTTTTCATAAAATAGGTTGACACCAAGTTCAGTTTAAAACTTTTAAATTTGGTATTATGAAAGGTCAGAGAATGAATGCAGCGCAAAGGACTTGTCACTAAGGATTATCTGCCTTTTCGAAGGACCCCGAAGGCTTTCGGGGGACTGAGAAATCCCCCGGGAAAGAACTTTTTGTCTTAGAGGATTCATCCTCTCTGTGGACGCCGGAATGACACCTTTTTTCTTCGAAGGGGCAAAGAAATGAACAGGAAAATTAATATCTAAGCGGAGGCTTGCTTTTGCATGTAATGACGCCATGCATGGCTTCACTACTTCTGTCTTCCGGTGTTTTCCCGATTATTGTTAAATCTTTCTATTTTTACATAAAGAAAGAAGCGAACCCATTCATGGAAAGACTTTGGATAAAGAACCGGTGGAGCAACATGGTACAGATCATGGTGATTTCTCTGGTTTCAACGATTTTTGCGTTTGTTTTGCTCCGGTTACTTTCGGAGCTTACTTCGCTTTATTTCAGCTATGACCTGAATATTCAGGCAATTCTTCACTTAAAGGGCATTCACTTTCTTACCAAAACCACCAGTCCCGATTGGACAAGAGACAGCATCATTACCATTTATCTTTCCAAACCCATCATGAATCTCACCCTGGCCTTGGCAGGCATGGTCGTTTATTCGTTGATCCGTCGCAAAAGCCAGTCATTTACCTATTTTCTGATTTGGTTGATCATTTTTGCTTTAAATAATGCTTTTGGAACTTTTGCCGAAAACGGGCTTTTTAAAACCGGGACTTACGAAGTAACCAAACTGATGCACTTCGATGGTGCGATGATGATGGTGGTGGTCATGATCTCTTTTTACTTTTTATACCTTTCGGGCATAGGGATAGGAAAATTGATCATGCTGAACCTTCCGGAGGAATTCGTAAAAAACAGACGAATCAACTTTTTCTATTTTCTGATGGCTTATTTGATTCCCTGGATGTTGACTTATCTGATTATTTTCTCTAAAAGCGACCCGGGATCCAGAATTATTTACCTGTTCAGTATCATTATTTTAATCCCGACTTTATGGACTCGTAGCCCGGATACAGAAGGAGTACATCTGGAACCGCTGCCACCGTTAATGTGGATCGACTTCCTGAGTTTTATTTTCTATTTTGCAGGTATATTTCTGATGTACACCATGCTTTCATCGGGCATCAAAATCAATTAAAATACTTGTTTTCAGGGTTTTGCGTATTCACAAAAAAGGATTAATTTCAACGACTACAAAACATTAAACCAAAAAACATTAATATGAAAGGACATTTTACAACAAAATCATTCCTGCTTATTTTGATATTTCTGCTTAGTATAACAACTGCAGAGGCAAGAATGAATAAAAAGGCTGTTACGAAGAATGACACGCTGAAAGCCAGTGTCTTTAATGGCCTGAAATGGCGCAGTATAGGACCTGCTTTTACATCCGGAAGGATTGCCGATTTTGCCGTAGAACCCGGAAATCCCAGCCACTTTTATGTTGGCGCTGCCGCCGGCGGCATTTGGGTAACTTATGATGATGGTACCACTTTTAAACCTGTTTTTGATCATAATGGGGCCTATTCCATAGGTTGTCTTGCCATGGATCCCAACGATCACCATGTGGTTTGGGCAGGGACAGGAGAAAATAACAGCCAAAGGGCTTTAGGTTACGGAAATGGTGTGTGGAAAACCACCAATGACGGGAAAACATGGAAGAACATGGGTCTGAAAAAATCCCGGCAAATCGGGAAAATCCTTATTGATCCCAGAAATTCAAATGTAGTTTATGTGGCAGCTGAAGGCTCTGCCTGGGGGCCCGGTGGTGATCGCGGGCTTTATAAAACCACCGATGGCGGGAAAACATGGATCAAAGTTCTCAATATTTCTGAAAATACCGGCGTGGCCAATATGTGCTTTGACCCTCGTAATCCCGATGTAATCTATGCCGGTGCTGAACAACGACGCAGACGTGAGTTTACAAAAATAGGCGGTGGCCCGGAATCGGCTTACTATAAAACTACCGATAGTGGAAAAACCTGGCAAAAACTTACAAACGGTATTCCTAATGTTGATAAAGGTGGAATGTGTATTAAAGTATCACCAGCCAATCCGGATATCGTTTATGTAATGTTTGAAGCTCCTAATGGAAAAGGTGGATTTTATCGTTCTACAAACCGCGGCGCTTCCTTTAAAAAAATGAGCGATTATTACAGTAGCGGTCAATATTTCAGTGAGTTATATCCAGATCCGGTTGACCAAAACAAGGTTTATTCTGTAGATACTTACGGAATGGTTACACTGGATGGCGGGAAAACATGGAAACGCATGGGCGATTACAAGCGCCATGTTGATGATCATGTTTACTGGATCGATCCCAAAGATACCAAACACATGCTTATTGGCTGCGATGGCGGAGTCTATGAAACATGGAACGGTAATAAAACTTTTGTCTTTAAGAACACCCTTCCGGTAACCCAGTTTTATCACGTATGGGCTGACAATAGCAAGCCTTTTTACTGGGTTTATGGTGGAACACAGGATAATAACAGCCTGGGCGGCCCTTCACGAAACCTGAAACTCGGCGGCGTAACCAGTGGTGAGTGGATCACTACCGTTGGCGGAGATGGATTCTTCCAAGCTGTTGATCCTAAAAACCCGGATATTGTCTATTCTTCTTACCAGTATGGAAATATCTACCGCTTTGATAAAAAATCCGGAGAACGATTGAAAATAAAACCCATGCCAAAAAAAGGCGAAAAAACTTTCCGTTGGAACTGGGATGCTCCTTTTACCGTGAGCAGCCACCAACATACAAGATTGTACATGGGCGCAAACAAGCTGTTTGAAAGTGATGACCGGGGCGACACCTGGCGTGAGATCAGCGGAGATCTGACCCGCGGCCTTAACCGAAACATGTTTAAAGTGATGGGGAAATACTGGCCGGCCAGCGCTGTTGCCAAAGATGTCTCCACATCACTTTGGGGAACCATTGTTTCGTTGGCAGAATCACCTATTAAAGACGGTCTGCTCGTAGTGGGAACTGATGACGGAGTCGTTCAGGTTACCAATAATGACGGAAAAACATGGTCGAAAACGACTAAATTCCCGGGGGTACCTGAATATACCTATGTTAGCCATGTTTGCCCTTCCAACTTCAATGAAGATGTTATTTTTGCTTCTTTTGATAACACCAAAAGTGATGATTTTAAACCTTACTTGCTGAAAAGTACAGATCAGGGAAAAACTTGGTTTTCCATTGCCGGCGATCTTCCAAAAGAACCTGTCCACACTATTATTCAGGATCCTGTCAATAAAGACCTGCTTTTCGCAGGATTGGAATTCGGATTGTATTTTACTCTGGACGGAGGACATCACTGGATGAAACTTGGAAGCGGAATGCCTGATATTCAGGTTTCTGACATATTTATACAGCAACATGACAGCGACCTGGTTGCCGCCACTTTCGGACGCGGAATTTATATTATGGATGATTACTCATCGTTGCGTCATCTAACGGTACAAAAGCTGGAAAATACCAACGCTATTTTGTTCCCCGTAAGGAATGCCTTGATGTACATTCAAAAAGATAACCGCTATGGTACAGGTTCAGCCTATTTCCAGGCACCCAATCCGCCTTTTGGAGCGACCTTTACCTATTATCTCAAAAGTGTTCCTAAAACTTTGAAGGCAATGCGGTTGAAAAAGGAAAAGGAGCTTTTCAAAAAAGGACTTCCTATTCCACAGCCAACCGAATCAGAACTGAACAAAGAGAAAAATGAAACCGGTCCTTATCTCGTCTTTACCATTAAATACAAAGACGGGACTGTGGTCAGGAAACTCTATCAATCAGCCGCAAAAGGAATTAACAGGGTCACCTGGGATTTAAGATATCTGAACCCCGGTCCCGTCCGGTTGAAAAAGAGTGAGTATGACCCGATGAATGATGGCCATAGTGGAATGCTGGCCTTACCGGGAGATTATACTGTGGAAATGTCAATGTTCCATGACGGCAAATCAGAACCCCTGGCAGGACCTGTAAGTTTTAAAGCGGTTGTCCTGAACAACACGACACTTCCCGACAAAGACAGGGCATCATTGAATGAATTTTTCAATAAATTTGAAGATCTGTGGCGTGTTACAACAGGCGCACAACAGT
>CAZPPK010000027.1:0-25176 GCA_964588415.1 uncultured Lentimicrobiaceae bacterium | reverse complement strand
AAAAGCATGATTAAGAGCTTCTGTCATATCCTTGGTTTTACGCTATTAAATTTGAAAATTATTGGTGGGATGGTCGAATTTGTTATGGTTTTTACGTAACTTTAAAGAAAAAATAAAGTTTTCATGTGCACAGCCCGCTTTCAGAGTGCCCTTTTATGGGAAAAGCTGGCGGATCAACAGGTACGTTGTTTTGCCTGTGCACATTTTTGTACCATCCGGCCTGAGCATTTCGGCCTGTGCGGAGTACGCAAGAACATTGCGGGGAAGCTCTACTCCAATGTTTATGAACATCCTGTGGCTGTCCACTCCGACCCCATCGAAAAGAAACCCTTGTTCCATTTTCTTCCCGGAAGCAGAACCTTATCGCTTGGCACCGCAGGATGTAATTTCCGGTGTGACTTTTGTCAAAACTATGATATCAGCCAGATGCGTGGCAAACAGGTTGTTGGCGATTATTTAAGTGTTAAGGATGCAGTGGATATTGCTGGGCATCAAGGATGCCAATCCATGGCTTATACCTATAACGAACCTGTGGTTTTTATTGAATATGTGCTGGATGTGGCTACTGAAGCCAAAAAGAGAGGATTGAAAAATGTGTATATCAGTAACGGGTTCGAAAGTGAAGAAACGATGAAACTTCTGGCCACTAACATCGATGCCATGAATATTGATTTGAAATCATTTTCAGACAAATTTTACAAAAGGCTTTGTAAAGGGAGGCTGGAGCCTGTATTAAAAACAATTCGTTTGGCTTACAAAATTGGTATTTGGATTGAGTTGACAACCCTTCTCATACCGGAAGAAAATGATTCTGAAGAGGAAATCAGATCCATAGCCAGATTTATCGCGTCTTTGTCCAAAAACATTCCGTGGCATTTGTCACGCTTTTTCCCAACCTACGAAATGACCCATACGTTGCCCACCTCCATAGAAAAACTTAAAAGAGCCCGTGAAATCGGATTAGAAGAAGGGCTTCGCTATGTTTATACAGGCAATACGCCCATAGAAACTAATATTACAAATTGCTCAAAATGTGGGAAAAAACTTATTGGCAGAAACATATACGAGCTCATGCAAATCAACCTGGAAGCAGGGCATTGCTTAAATTGCGGGCATAAACTCCCGGGCGTTTTTGAATAAAATTTCTAAATCATGGCTTCTCATCTTTCATTAACGGACGTAGAAAAAAAACAACTTCTTGCTATTGCAAGAAATGCCATTAAATGTTGTTTTGAATCCCATAGCAACCAAAATCCAATATTTCCTGCTAAAGTCAATTTGCCGGATTGTGAGAAAATCCTTTTTAACAAATACTCAGATCAGGATATTCCAGCTCTCCGGGAAACACTGACATGCTTTGTAACGTTATATAATTTGGAAGACGGCAACCGGCACCTTCGAGGCTGTATCGGGACCATAGAGGCTAGAAGCGGTGAGACCTTGTTGGGAAACCTGATTAGCAACAGCATGTTAGCGGCTTTCAGAGACAGTCGCTTCAAGCCCCTTCAGGAAAAGGAGCTTGCTACAACACTCATAGAAATCAGCATTCTTTCACAACCGGAACCCATCTCATTTGAAACTACAAAAGATCTTTTTGAAATGATCAAAGGCAAAGGAGTAGTTTTACAATCAGGAGTTTACAGGGCTACTTTTCTACCACAGGTCTGGGAACAAATCAGTGAGCCTGAAGATTTTCTCATGCTCCTGGCGAGAAAAGCAGGTATCTTTTCCAGAGATTATCTTAACGCTTCTTATGAAATTTATGATGTACTGTCTTTTGAAGACATTGATAGTGAGTAGTAATTGGTGAGTGTGGAATAGACAGCTTAAAACCAGAAACTTCCGTAACCTACAACGGAGGTTGTGTCACCAAAAGCATCTGCCGAACTGCTGTAATCGATCAGGTGAGCAGACAGATTCATTTCATGCATCAGTGAGAATACAATTCTTAAAGGATTTATTCCACAAGCATCAATTTGAGTTTCATCCGCAGACTCAATTGCGGCAATGGACTTTGCATCTATGACTCTTGACTGCTCCAACGAATTATAATGACTTAAATCAGTACTGATGATCAGGAAATAATTCTCTTCCATCAGATGACGGGCATAATCCATCGCCAAACTTTTTGTCATTTCTCCCACCATCAGAGGCAATACACGCGACGATGGAGAAAAATAAAGAATAAAAGGCATTTGTACTTCCAAAGAATGTTCCTTGGCGTGAATACTTTGGTTCGCTTCAAAATAATCATCTTTTATAATAGGGCAATCTCCAAGCGGAGTCTTCCAAAGTTCATGATCATCGGCCAAAGCACCCTCAAAAAACTGCCGGTGTGAAGGTCCTATGAGTGCTATATTTTCCGATTTGCATTCTTTCAGCAACTGATAAGCTAAAAAAGCCGTTTTACCCGAATAAGCCCATCCGGCATGTGGAACTATCAATCCGTGAATCTCGGTGAAGTCAAAAGATTCATAAAAACCGGCAGGCGAATCTTTAAAATTGTGATTAAATTCACGCAATAGCCCCAATACCGCAACTTTATCAGCCGGATAAAAACTACCGGCAAAAGCCGGCTCCCTGACTTTAGCTTTACCGAATTGCATTTTGTCAATTTAATGTACTAAATTACACATAATTTCAGTAAATAGTATCTGTTATTTAGAATCAAACAAAATTATTTAGGAAAAATAAGGCTTAAAAGCCAGCGAAATATTATTTTTGCAAATAATATTAAATGTCAGAAAATGAAATGAGCATAAATAAATTTAATCATTTACATAATAACCGCAATGATTAAATTTTTTATGCAAATTCCTGAATGTGAAGAATTTTTTATTTTCTTTATTTTCAACAAAATATAAAATTTAAACAGATGAAATATGAAATATTAGTATTAGGAAGTGGCCCCGGAGGTTACGTAGCCGCCATCAGGGCATCGCAACTCGGTAAAAAAGTGGGTGTTATTGAAAAAGCTGAAATAGGCGGTATCTGCCTGAACTGGGGTTGTATTCCAACCAAAGCACTGCTGAAAAGCGCCCAAGTATTTAATTATGCTCAGCACGCTACTGATTACGGCGTTAAAATTGATGGTTCTGTAACTCCCGAGTTGAGCCAGATGGTGAAAAGAAGTCGTGATGTGGCTGACGGCATGAGTAAAGGAGTGCAGTTTCTTTTCAAAAAAAATAAAATTGAAATAATCCAGGGTTTTGGAAAACTGAAACCCGGAAAGAAAGTTGAAGTGACCGGCGCTGACGGTAAAAAAAACGATTATGAAGCCGATCAAATTATCATCGCCACGGGAGCACGCTCTCGTGAATTACCCAACCTGCCTCAGGATGGCAAGAAAATCATCGGCTATCGCCAGGCCATGACCCTTGAAAAACTTCCCAAAAGTATAGTTGTTGTAGGTTCAGGAGCCATAGGTTCTGAATTTGCCTATTTCTATAACTCATTGGGAGTGGAAGTTACACTGGTTGAGTTCCTGCCCAACGTAGTTCCGCTGGAAGATGAAGAAGTGAGCAAACAATTGGCTCGCTCCTTTAAAAAAGGCAAAATGAAAATCATGCTTGATTCGTCCGTGGAAAAGGTTGACACCAAAGGCAGAACCTGTAAAGTGAGCATCAAGACGAAAAAGGGGATGGTGGAAGTTGAAGCAGATATCGTTTTGTCAGCTGTTGGGATTGCCACAAATCTGGAAGGCATTGGCCTTGAAGATGTTGGCATTAAAGCCGAAAAAGGAAAGGTTGTTGTTGATGAATTCTACCAAACCAATGTTCCCGGATATTACGCTATTGGCGATATCGTTCACGGACCTGCTTTGGCTCATGTGGCTTCCCACGAGGGAATTACCTGCGTGGAAAAAATTGCCGGACTTGATGTTGAGCCGCTGGATTATGGAAATATCCCTGCTTGTACTTACACCAGCCCGGAAGTGGCCAGCGTGGGCATGACGGAAATAGCCGCCAAAGAAGCCGGTTTTGAAATCAAAGTCGGGAAATTCCCGTTTACGGCTTCGGGGAAAGCCAGTGCAGCTGGAAAAAAAGACGGATTTGTGAAAGTGATCTTCGATGCCAAATATGGTGAATGGTTGGGTTGCCACATGATTGGTGAAAATGTTACCGAGATGATCGCAGAAGTGGTCGTTGCCCGGAAACTGGAGACCACAGGTCATGAGATCATCAATGCCGTACATCCGCATCCTACTATGTCAGAAGCCATTATGGAAGCTGTCGCAGATGCTTACGGCGAAGTCATCCATTTGTAGAGAATCACATACTAAAAAAGAAATCCGGGAGTTTTTGCTTCTGGATTTTTTTTATGATTTATTGTTGTTAGTCAACCGAAATACTATTATCAATCCTGTCCTTATCGCTTTTGAAAGTATATTGAAATTAAGTATGAGATTGCTGCCTATCGGTAGACAGGCTTCTCCGCTTTGAAGCGGATCGCAATGACGCATACTCTTACAGGAACTTCAGTTCATCTTCCGCATTTTTAATACGTTCCGGGCTTCCCAAATCATACCAACGGGAATTGCTATCAACCCAGCCGCAAACAGGAAAACGGGAAGCCATCTCCAACCAGACGTTAATGATAGAAAAAGCTCCTTTAAAACGAATATTTTCAGCAAAACCAGGACATACGACATAAATCCCGCTGTATGCCAGGCTCAATGTTCCTTCTACCGGTTTTTCAGTCCATCTTTTTTCACCGGTTTGCCGGTTTTCCCAACCTTTCAGTTTCAAATCCTGATCAAAGAGAAGTTTCCGGCTGGTTTCCCTTTCACGAACCACCAAAGTTACAATGGATTGTTTTTGACGATGAAATTCTATCAGTTTCTTAAAATCTATATCTAAGTAAACATCCACATTGTGAATTAATACCGGCTCACTCCCCTGGAAGAAGTCTTTGGCAAAAGCAATTGCCCCGCCGGTGTCGAGCAATGCTTCCTTTTCATGCGAAAAACGGATATCTATACTAAAAGATTGGTGATCTTCCACAAATTGTATAATCTGCTCCGCATAATGATGCACATTGATGAGAATGTGGTCAAAACCCTGTTCTTTCAACCTCAGGATCAGGCTTTCAAGCATGGGCTTTCCGGCAAAAGAAACCAACGCTTTCGGTTTATCATTCGTCAAATCTCCCAAACGGGTTCCCAGGCCTGCTGCCAAAATCATTGCTTTCATATACAATCGCTTATTCCTGTTCTTTATGATAAACTATAACCTTCACGCCTGCTCTTTTTGCCAAATGAGTTCTCAAATGCTCTGCCATAAAAACAGACCGGTGCTTTCCGCCCGTGCAACCGAAATTCACTTGTAGATGTGTAAATTTCCTTTCCAGATAATTTTTAACACTTTGGTCAACCAACTGAAAGGCATTTTTCATAAAATTCTGAACAGCGGATTCTTTTTCAAGGAATTCTATCACAGGAAGTTCTGTACCGTTAAAGTTCATAAGTTCTTCAATCCTTCCGGGATTGGGAAGTGCACGGCAATCAAACACAAACCCACCGCCATTTTCTGTTTGATCCAAAGGAATTCCTGATGTTTTATAAGAAAAGCTGTTAATGGTAATTGTCAAAACGGCTTCATTATTTTCCACAACTTCGTACTTTGGTCCTAATGCAATGATCTGGTTAAAAACCCCTTTTAGCTCAGTAAGTTCTTCAGGAACAGGGTGCAAATTCATTTGATTGGAAAGACTCTCAATGGCCAACGGAATACTTTGGATGAAATGCGGCTTCCTTTGAAACAATCCCCTGAAACCATAAGCACCCATTACCTGCATTAATCTAAAATATACATAATCTTGAAAATGACCTTTCACTTCATCTGCTTTCCCGGGTTGCCTTTCATCCAACTGTTTCAAATAATAATCGAAAAGCTGTTTCCTGACCGTTTCAGAAAGTTTGGCTTTGGCCTGATACAACAACGAAACCAGATCATAAGCCAATGGGCCTTTTCTGCCTCCCTGAAAATCAATGTACCACCATTTGTCATCAAACCGCATGATGTTTCGTGCCTGGAAATCACGATAGTTAAAAAAGTTCATTTCGGCAGACATAATCTGTCTCGTAAAAGTATCAAAATCATCTTCCAGTTTCTGCTCGTCAAAATCCAGGTCATGGCTCTTGACGAAATAGTATTTAAAGTAGTTCAGGTCCCATTTAACGGATTGCTCAGAGAACATCGCCACAGGAAACGCGTGTTCCAGATTTAAGCCCTGAATGCCATCCAATTGAAAATCCAGCAAGTCATCAATTACCGGTTTATAAAGCGTCACGATATCAGCATCGGTGATTGAAGCACGGTTATTTTCAAGAAGATCCAATAAGGTTTCATTTCCAAGATCTTTTAAGATAAAAAACCGTAAGTCTTCAGAATACGCATAAATGGGCGGGACTTTCATATCTTTGTTGAGAAAATGCTTTGTAAAAAAGTAATAAGCTTTGCTCTCCCCTATTTCAGGATGAAACATCCCCATATAGGTTTTTACTTCACCTTGAGTTTCAATTTCTAACCTGTAATATTCCCTGCTTGATCCTGAAACAGGCAATGCTTTCATTTTCAGTAGTTTTCCAAGATTATTCTGTGAAAGTAACTTTTCAAACAGTTCTGATTTATTTTCCAATGATTCAATTTATGTGTTCCTTAACAAACCTACGCAATCTTTTTCAGTTGGGGAAATGAAACGGTAACTTTCTGCAGCTTTCAGCCTAATTGCTTTCTCGGACATGGAATCAATTGAGTCTGGTCTAAAAAGGTCTTGATTTGATTTTCATTATTTACACCTATTTACCTTTTTAGACCGGACCTATCAATGCATTTCAAATTGCCACTTTAAAGTAATATTTTAGTACTTTTTGGGAACGCAAAATAAATTTTTATGGAACAACAAGATACAGCTTTAGAAATTCTGAAAACCGCATTACTGCTTGAAAGGCAGGGAAAAACATTTTACACTCAGGCCGCCCGCAATAGCGAAAGCAAATCTACAAAAAAGATTTTTGAAGATATGGCCGAAGAAGAAAATGAACACATCGAGTTTTTGACAAAACAGACACAGAATTATCTGAAAAACCATCAGTTTGTAATCCCTAATGAAGATGTCAGTTCTGAAATTCTGACACAGCAGATCAAAAAGGAGATCAATGCTGCCAGTTTTGAAGCTGTCGCTATTTCAGCAGCCATCGACTTTGAAAACCGGGCCATTGAAGTGTATTCAAGCCGGGCTAAAGAAGCCATCGGGCCGGAGGAAAAGAAAGTTTATGCGATGCTGACAGAATGGGAAAGAGGGCATCATCATTTATTGCATCGGCTCAGTGAAGACCTGAAAGAAGATGTCTGGAACGACAACAACTTCTGGCCGTTCTGGAAAAAGGATAAAGGGTGAAATGGTAGAAAGGTTCAAAGTTACTCAAGCTATTAATATCATTCATTCAAAAATCGGCATTCCTTGTTCCTAAATCGCATGGATATCGAACAAGCTTGCCTGCTGCAGGAATAGGAACGGTAGCCCGTTAAGCCGCCAAAACCGCTAATTGTGAATTGTGAGTAGTGATTAGACCGTCCTACCTTCTAACCTTTCAACCCTCCAACCTTCCCTGCATAAAAAAGGCTGTCCTCTTGAGAGAGATCCCTTATTAAGAAAAGAAAAAGAGATTACATTAAATGCCTTCAATAATTGTATTCCAGCCGTGAATGTCTTCAACGGTTCCTTCCTGGATACCCCTTAACTGATGGTATAATTTTGTGGAAACCGGACCGGCTTCTTCGCCGTATGTAATAGTCTCACCAGTACTTTTATCTACAATTTTCTTGATGGGAGAAATAATAGCCGCTGTCCCGCAAGCTCCAACTTCTTCGAATGTAGGCAGTTCTTCAAAAAGCACTCTTCTGCGTTCTACTTTTAGTCCCAGATCTTTTGCAATCTGTTCCAGACTCATGTTCGTGATGGAAGGTAAAATACTGTCGCTTTGAGGCGTAATATAAGTATTGCCTTTGATTCCAAAGAAGTTAGCGGGACCTGCTTCATCAATATATCTCTTTTCCAGAGCATCCAGAAAAAGTACAGAAGCAAAACCTTCATCATGAGCCCGTTCACTGGCGCGCATTCCTGCGGCATAATTTCCACCTACTTTAAATTTTCCCGTGCCCAATGGTGCAGCTCTGTCAATATCGCGAACAACCTGAACAGCAACCGGTTTAAAACCTTCTTTGAAATAGGCTCCTACCGGAGTTACAAAAACCATGAACATATATTCGTCAGCAGGTTTAACACCAACGCGGGCTCCGCTCCCCACAAGTAAAGGCCGAACATATAGTGTGGCACCAGTACCATAAGGTGGAATATAACCTGCATTCAGTTCAATAGCTTTGACAATAGAATGATAAAATATCTCATCCGTAACCTCAGCCAACATAATCCCGTAAGCTGAACGTCTCATTCTTTTTGCGTTTTCCTGCCATCTGAATATCCTGACTTTTCCATCTTTTCCGCGGTAAGCCTTCAATCCTTCAAAAGCCTCCTGTCCATAATGCAAGGACGTTGCAGCAATGTGCATGGGAACATATTCGGAAGAGCTGATCTCCATAGCGCCCCATTTCCCGTCACGGAAGTAAGTTCGTACATTATAATCTGTTTTAGAGTAAGAGAAAGGTAAATTTGCCCAGTCTATATTCTTTTGATTCATAGTAATGGTTTTTAAGTGTAATCTGGTTGCGAAGATAATGATTTCCCGGCAAAATTTCTTTCTAAATCAGCCTTTGGCATAAAATTAGGGGAATTACTTAGCGATGGAAAGTAATGGCACTCAGACAAAAGGCATTCCCGGATAATAGATAGCAAACAGATGCTGAATTTAACAAGAACAGTATTTGTTTCTATATTTGCAGCATTGAATAAACGGATATGGAAGCAGAGAAGAAATCAAATTCAAAAATATCTGAAAAATCTGATAATAAAGAAGTTTCAACGCTGACGTTCGAAACATTACAGCAACTTATCAATAATCGTCCTAATGACCCTGCATTGTATTTTGCACGGGCAGAATTGTTTTTTCAAAGAAATGACCTGGGAAAAGCCATCAATGATTACAACCAGGTTTTAAAATTCGCACCACTAAATCAGGAAGCCAAAGCAAAAATCGAGTTCATAAAAACAATTCTGAGATACCAGAACACAGATATTTATGCCAATCCCAATACGGATATGGATCCATGGCTGGAATAACATCTTAATTTCAGGTACCTATGAGTCCGGTCTAAAAAGGTCTTGATTTGATTTTCAGCCACCTTTACCCCTTTCCCCTAAAAGGAAAGTGGTTGAAAATCAGTGCGCCCTTTAGGGGTGGTGTAAACACTGATTTTCATTATTTACACCAGTTATCTCTTTAGACCAGACTCATATATTTTTAACACATTCCAAATTAAGAGTAGCCGCCATTCAACTGTTTAAAAACTTTATATTTGTGGTTTAAATTAACCTGAAAATGAGCTATTGTTGTTGTAAATATCATTCCTGTTGTCACAAAGCATTATTTTCATAAATTTATAGTTCAGCCTTTTCCGCCCATCGGAAGGCTGTTTTTTTTTATCAACAAACCTGGGAAATTTTAACTGTTGGATATATGAAATCGTTGGAAAAGCATTTTGAGGAATTCAGAAAGAACATTGTGGGATACAATCAGTACTTTAAAAGTCCTTACGGAGTAAAGAAAATGATTTATGCCGATTGGGTTGCCAGCGGGCGTTTATATGCTCCTATTGAGAAAAAAATAGCTGAAGTCATAGGCCCTTACGTTGGGAACACTCACACGGAAACTACGGAAACCGGTACCATGATGACCAAAGCATATCATTATGCGCACCAAAAAATCAAGGACCATGTAAACGCGGGCCCGGATGATGTGATCATTACTTACGGACAGGGAATGACCAGCGTCGTAAATAAGTTTCAGAGAATTCTCGGCTTGAAAAACTGTGCCACTTTTGTTGATGGGAAATGCATTCCCAAAGAAGAAAAACCTGTTGTTTTCATCACCCACCTTGAACATCACTCCAACCAGACATCCTGGCTTGAAACTAATGCTGAAGTTGTTGTGCTACAGCCAGATAAACATAACCGGGTAAATCTCGGTGAACTGGTAAAGCAGCTAGAAAAATACAAAGACCGGAAAATGAAGATTGGCACTTTCTCTGGAGGTTCGAATGTTACAGGGATCATTCCTCCTTATCAAAAACTTGCAGCGATCATGCATGAACACGGTGGACTGGCGTTTGTCGATTTTGCCGCTTCTGCTCCCTATATTGATATGAATATGCATCCTGAAAATGAAATGGAAAGATTAGATGCTATTTTCTTTTCTCCTCATAAATTTTTAGGAGGCCCGGGCAGTTCTGGGGTGTTGATCTTTAATAAAGTTATGTATAGCCGGAAAGTCCCCGATCAGCCGGGCGGAGGAACCGTTGAGTGGACCAACCCGTGGGGCGAGCACATGTATTACGACAATATCGAATTAAGGGAAGACGGAGGCACTCCCGGCTTTTTGCAGGCCATTCGGGCTGCAATGACCGTTGAAGTCAAGGAACAAATGGACACGAAAATGATACGTTTAAGAGAGCAAGAGTTGGTTGAAAAAGCTTTCGCAGGATTTTCGGAAATTCCTGGACTTCACATTCTTGCAGATGACGTAAAAGACCGCCTTGGCATTTTTTCATTCTACATTGACGACCTTCACTACAATCTCATAGTGAAGCTCTTAAATGATCATTTTGGCATTCAGGTGCGCGGTGGTTGTGCCTGCGCAGGTACTTATGGCCACATTCTTTTGGGAATAGGTCCGGAAGAATCGCATCGGATAACAAACATGATCAGCAAAGGAGATCATTCAAAAAAACCCGGATTTGTGCGGCTTTCACTGCATCCCACAATGACAGATCAAGAGTTGGAGACCGTCATTTATGCTGTGAATGAAGTGGTCAAAAACCATAAGGAATGGGTAAAAGAATACCATTATAATGCGCTGACCAATGAATTCTATCATCCTCGTGAGGAAGATAAAACTTCGCAAATAGAATCATGGTTTAAACTGTAAAACTTCTTGTAACTTCCTTTTGCTGATATCGCCTTTAATGATAGATATCCAGCTTTTTCCCAAGACGATAGATGCGCTCAATAGCTTTGTCTATTTGATCAAAAGTATGTGTCGCCATAATCGAAAAACGAAGGAGTGAGTCTTCCGGTGGAACCGCTGGAGAAATAACGGGATTCACGAAAACACCTTCCTCCAGCAGCATTTGCGAGATCATGAAAGACTTCTCATTATCTCTGATATATACCGGAATAATGGGGGTTTCTGATTTCCCGATATCCATCTTCAGATCATTAAAATGGTCAATGGCATGATGCGTGTTTTTCCAAAGGTTCTCAATGTACTGTGGCTCATTCTCGATAATATCCAGTGCAGCAATTACACTTGCGGCGGATGCCGGAGGCAGGCTTGCACTAAAGATCAGCGTCCGTGCATTATGCTGCAGAAAATTGATCAATTCATTACTCCCGGCAATAAATCCCCCAACAGAGGCTAATGACTTGCTAAAAGTTCCAACAATCATTTCCACATCACTATTCAGCCCAAAATGGTTGATAGTCCCGGAGCCCTTCTCACCTAAAACGCCCAGTCCATGTGCATCGTCAACCATGACGGATGCATTGTACCTCTTGGCAATTTCAACAATTTTATCGAGATGGGCTATATCTCCTTCCATACTGAAAAGTCCATCGGTAATAATCATTCGAAGTCCGTCTGAATTTTCATCGCAACCAAGATTTCTCATCACCTTGTCTAAGGACTCCATGTCATTATGGCGATATTTCAGGATCTTACCATAAGAAAGCCTTGTGGCATCAATGATGGAAGCGTGGCTTTGCCCGTCGATAATGGCTATATCGTTACGTCCCACCACCGTGGGAATTGCGCCCAGATTAGACTGGAAGCCTGTTGCAAATGCGATGGCACCCTCTTTGTGTACAAAACGGGCCAATCTCTGTTCCAGTTCAATGTGAATATCAAGGGTTCCGTTTAAAAAGCGGGAACCTGCCGTACCAGTTCCGTATTTTTTGATGGCAGCAATGGCAGCATCTTTCACTTTGGGATGGCTGGTAAGTCCCAAATAACTATTAGACCCAAACATAAAAAGCGTTTTACCCCCCATGTGCACTTCCGGATCTTGTCCGGATTCCAATACCCTGAAATAGGGGTACATCCCTGCCTTTTTAGCTTTTTGAGGTATGGTATACGCCTTTGACCTGTTTTGTAAATAACTCATTAGAAGATTATTAAATATATAAAGCCTTAGAAGTATTTCAAATAAAGCTTGCAAATTTAACTAATTTCGGAAAAACCTTATATATTTGACCGTTCTAAAATTAAAATAATGGTTCAGATAAAAAAAGTTACTACAAAGAGTGACTTGAAGTCATTCATTAATTTTCCCTATGAACTTTATGCAGGGGACGACATGTATGTGCCGGATCTCAGGCTCATGCAGAAGGAGACATTGGACAAGAAGAAAAACCTGGTCTTCAAACATGCCGATGCCGACTATTTTATAGCGATTGATGAAAATGGCAAAGTGTTGGGAAGGATTGGAGCGATTACCAATGAGAATTATGTAAAGCATTGGAACGAAAACTATGGATTTTTTGGATTTTTTGACTGTGTGGACGACAACAAAGTCTCTGGTGCTTTATTTGATGCCGCTATTAATTGGCTAAAAGAAAAAGGCGTAGATGGTGTTTATGGGCCAATGAACCCTACTACTAACGACACATGCGGAACATTGGTAGAAGGCTTTGATACACCTCCTTATGTTATGATGACTCACAACAAACCTTATTACGATGATTTAATCCAGGCATCAGGATTCACCAAAAAAATGGATCTTTTTTCGTACCAGATACAAATTAAGAATTTTCCGAAACGGTACATACAACTGGCCAAGAACATTGAAGAAAGATTAAAGAAGGAAGGAATTATCATCCGTCAGGTAAACTTCAAGAAAATTAAAGAAGAAGCCCCGAAACTTCAACTTATCTATAACAAAGCATGGGAAAAGAACTGGGGGTTTATTCCTATGGACGACGCCGAATTCCAGGCACTGGCTTTAGAGCTTAAGATGGTTACATCGCCACAATTTGTATATATCGCTGAAGATAAGGGAGAGCCGGTTGCTTTCATTGCCATTCTTCCCGATTTAAATCAAATAACAAGGAAAATCCGAAACGGAAAGTTGCTCCCGTTTAATTTCCTGAAATTAATCAATTTCAAGAAAAAGGTCACCCGTGGACGGGTTTTGACACTTGGTCTCATAGAAAATTACAGACTGAAAGGAATTGATACGGTGATGTATGCCAAATGCTTCGAAGCCAGCACAAAAGCAGGTTACAAAGAAGCAGAAGCCAGCTGGATTTTGGAAAACAACACCATGATGAATCGTATTTTACAAAATATCGATGCAGATCCTTACAAAAGATACCGAATCTATCATTTAGACTTCTAATTCTCAATAGTCTTCGATGATGAAATTCATTAAGAAAAAAAATCTCAGTATTATAGATATTCTTAATCTGGGGTTTCTTTTCGTTATTTTTATCTTGGCCCTATTTTCTTTGCCGCACAACCCCTACTCTTTTAAACCCTTTTTAGCACTGGCTGTAGCTCTTTTGTTGATCGTGATGGCGGTAGCCATTCGAAACCGGAAAAATCAAAAGAATGAGACAAGGTTGACGAACAAGATCATCCGGGCTTTCCTGAATTTTTACCCACTGCTTTTCTTTTTTGTGGTTTTCGAAAGTTTTTACATGATCCTGCCTTTCCTGAACCCACACGATTACGACAAACAACTGGCACATATTGATTTCTCATTATTGGGTGTCGATCCTACCGTATGGATAGAAACTTTTTTCAGTCCCTGGCTGACCGATTTGATGTACCTGCTCTATTTTTTCTATTTCCCGTTTCCTCTTTTTATTTTGATATATCTGTACCGGAAAGGAACCGCTGACCAATTTAATAAAAGCGTATTCATCTATTTGTGTGTCTATTACGGAGCTTACATTATTTATTTCATGGTTCCTGCACGAGGGCCACATCTCTACGCGCCCATTGCGAGTTTGCAGACAAAAGACCTGGTAGGTCTTTTTCTCGCGGAACCGATCCGAAATCTCATTGGGACATTAGAACCCAACAAATTTGATGCATTCCCAAGCCTCCATACAGCCATTTCCCTGACCACGATCATCCTTATGGCACGGTACCATAAAAAAATGTTTATTATCTTTACTCCGGTTGTGATCGGGATATGGATTTCGCTGGTTTACTGTCGCTACCATTATGTAACAGACATGCTGGCAGGAATTATCTGGACAATAATTGCATTTATTCTGGCGGGATGGATTTATGAAAAGGTTTCAAAATATAATCTGCCCCCTTACTTTCAAAAGGGAAAAAATGTTTAAAGGAATTACATTCGAGAAAAAAGACATACATGTTTATGTATTGTTGCTGAGTGCTCCTGTTTTGTTGACACTTTACCGTTATCACGGTTACCCACAATTTTTTTACAGCTATTTCCCTTCCAATAAAAACATGGTAGGCGGTGACCTGATGGCCCGTTACTGGCAATTTGGGGTCTTCTTTGTTTTGATGTTTATTCTTCCCCTGCTTTATATGAAGTTTGGTATGAAGCAGCCTTTGCGCGATTTTGGTTGGGGATTGGGAGACATTAAATACGGGCTGAAATGGCTCATTAGCATCCCTGTGATTGTTGTTCCCGTAATTTACCTGGCTTCAAAAATGCCCGGCATGCGCGTGGAATATCCGTTGGCAAAAAGCCTTCTGACAAACCAAAGCCATTTTGTTTTTTACGAAATCATCTACATATTATTTTATTATATGGCCTGGGAATTTTTTTTCCGGGGATTTTTGCTTTTTGGATTGAAAGACCGTTTTGGCGCTGTGAATGCCATTCTCATAGAAACAATCTCATCCACCCTGGTCCATATTGACAAACCCGAAGGTGAAATTATCGGAGCCATCGTCGTCGGGATACTCTTCGGAATGATCGCACTCAGGAGCAAATCCATCTGGTATGTCTTTTTAATTCACGCATCAATCGGAGTTATACTCGACTACTTTATAATCTTTTACCACTGATGGCAAAGGTTCTCGTTACGGGAAGCAACGGCTTTATCGGGAGCAATCTGTGTAAACGGCTCATCGATGAAGGCTATGAAGTGAATGCTTTGGTCCGTAAGTCTTCAAATCTTGACTTTCTTGATGGGCTCCCGGTAAAACTTGTTTACGGCGACGTGACACAGCCGGAAACACTTCCAAAGGCGATGGAAGGCGTAGAAAAGGTTTTTCATATTGCCGGTCTGGCAGCAGACTGGGGATCTTATGAGCTTTTTGAGAAAGTTAATTTTCAGGGAACAAAAAATGTAGCTAAAGCTGCTTCAAAAGCAGGCGTAAAAAAGCTAATCTACATCAGCACAGTAGCATTTTACGGTTTTGGGAAACAAAATGTGACAGAGAAATATCAACCGGCAAAACACCTGATCCCTTATGCTGAAACCAAACTCATGGCTGAGCAATGGCTTTGGGAGTTTCAAAAAGATACTTCCATGGGAATAACTACCGTTCAGCCGGGAAATGTTTATGGCGTAAACGATCATACATTTATTTCAAAATATATTGATGCGCTGATCGCAGGTAAATTTGCAGAGATCAATCACGGGGAAAGTAAAACTTGTCCCGTTTTTGTTGATAACCTGATAGATATCATTCTGCTGACGGCAAACCAACCCAAAGCAAACGGAAATTCTTATATCGCAACCGACGGGCTGGATATCACCTGGCATGAATTCAATTCGGCTCTCGCCGGAAAGTTGGGAGTTAAATTACCGGGAACATCTCTTCCCTACTGGCTTGCCATGTTTGCAGCACAAAAATACTATGCTGTACATCGTTTCCTGAAAATCAAAAAAGAACCTTTTTTAACACCTTACCGGATTAACAACGGCGGAAAAGATTATCACTTTAGCATTCAAAAGCTAAAGGATCATTTCGGGTATATGCCAAAAATTGACCTTGAAACCGCCCTTCAAAAAACCATTGATTGGTATAGATCATCATTAAACAGATGATTTTCTGGTAAAATGATAAAATAAAAAAATCCCCGTGCTGAAAAGCGTGGGGATTTAAGAGTACCCAAGATAGGACTTGAACCTACACGACCATACGGTCACTACACCCTGAATGTAGCGCGTCTACCAATTCCGCCACTTGGGCTTTTGAAACAAAGAACAAAACTTAAGAAATGATTGACGAAATTACTTCACATAAAACAAAGTTCAAAATTCATCATTCATCATTCTATATGGTGCCCAGAACAAGAATCGAACTTGCACTCCCAAATCGGGAACATGGCCCTCAACCATGCGCGTCTACCAGTTCCGCCACCTGGGCTTTTAAGTGGGTGCAAAATTAGTATTATTTCTTAAAAGCAGCTCAAATTTCTTTAGAATTATTTATTGATGTTCAAAAGAACTGTCATTCGTTATTTCCATGACTTATTCAAAATAAGTCAAAGACTTTTGCCTAAGCCTGAACCAGTAGAAATGGTTAATAAGGCCTACAAATTTTGACTTAAAACCATGAGCAAATTTTCTATTTTTGCATGGCACCTAACTATTCAAGATATGTTCACACAAAAGGATCTAGAGCAAATAAACTCCATGGGAATTGATCCCCTGAAAGTTGAGAATCAAATCGAGAATTTCAGGAACGGTTTTCCATTCATCCGGCTTTCTGCTCCGGCAACAACAGGAAACGGGCTGATCTCATTCACAGAAAAAGAAGCCAACAAACTGGATGCCTATTTTGATGAAAATAAAAACGATTATGATATCCTGAAATTCGTTCCGGCTTCCGGTGCTGCAAGCCGCATGTTTAAACACTTGTTGGCTTTCAAAAATGAATTCAAGGGAAGTGCTGAAGAAATCGCTGCACTGGAAGCCGAAGATAATTCTAATTCCGTGGGCTATTTTTTTAAGAACCTGAAAAAATTTGCATTCTATGAAGCCTTGAAAAAGGTTATTCGGGAAAATAATCTAGAGATGGATGATTTGCTGGTACTAAAAGACTACAAAACAATTCTGGATTTTCTCCTTACGGAAAAAGGGTTAAATTATGCACAGCTTCCCAAAGCATTGCTGTATTTTCATGATTATCCGGGCGGTGCCAGACGTGCTTTTGAAGAACATCTCGTTGAAGCGGCTCATTATGCCGCTGATAAAGAAAGTATTGCCAGGGTTCATTTTACTGTTTCCCCGGAACACCAGCCGGAATTTGAAAAGGTTTTTGAAAGCATAAAAAGCAAATATGAAAAGCAATTTGGTGTAACCTATCAGCTTGGATTTTCTCAACAGAAACCGGCTACAGATACGATTGCCGTTGATATGGACAATAATCCGCTGAGAAAAAATGACGGATCGCTGACATTTCGTCCGGGCGGGCATGGTGCGCTTCTTGAGAATCTTAACGACTTGGATTCGGAAATCATTTTTGTTAAAAATATTGACAACATTGTCCCGGATCGCCTGAGAGGCACTACTTATCTTTATAAAAAAGTCATTGGCGGACTGCTTCTACAATTACAGGAGAAATCATTCAAATATCTTGACATTCTCGATGATGGTAATGCTAGTGATGATGAATTGGAAGAGATCAAAACTTTTGCCTGGGAAAAGTTAAGCCTTTTCATTCCAAAAGCTTACGATGGTTATGATAGGATGACTAAAATGGACTTTCTCTACAATAAGTTGAACCGGCCGGTGCGTGTCGCTGGAATGGTAAAAAACGAAGGCGAACCTGGTGGTGGACCATTTTGGGTGCACGACAAAAACAGTGAATTTTCGTTGCAAATCGTTGAGTCTTCTCAAATTGACTTCCAAAATCAGGAGCAAAAAGAGATTGTCAACAAGACAACCCATTTTAACCCTGTTGATCTGGTTTGCGGGGTACACAATTTTAAAGGAGAAAAATTTGATCTGCACGATTTTGTCAATCCGGAAACCGGATTTATTTCTTTAAAATCAAATCACGGAGTTGACTTGAAAGCACTGGAGCTTCCTGGTTTGTGGAATGGGGCCATGGCCGATTGGATCACCGTTTTTGTAGAGGTCCCACTTATTACTTTTAATCCCGTGAAAACAATTAACGATTTATTAAGACCGCAACATCAACCTGAATAAAGAATTTTTCATTTTTCTTCATACCTTTGGCTTTTTTTAATTAACAACATTTTATGAAATATCAGTTTACATCACTCCAAATCAAAAGAATATTCCGGTCTCATTTCTGGCAGAAAAGCCTGGCCCTCAATATTATCATTGGCATTTTAATACTGATGCTTTTGCTGGAATTACTGTTTGTTGGAATATATTTGGGAGTCATTCTTGAAAAAGCAGGAAAAGGAATATCACCGGAAGTATTGTTAAACAAATCCATCATTTACTATTTTCTGGCCACATTTCTTATGCGCTTTTTCCTTCAGGAATTGCCGACTATGGAAGTAACGCCCATGTTGCACCTTCCCATCGAAAAGAGTAGAATCAGTTATTATCTGAATTTACGTTCCTTGCTGTCTTTCTTCAATTTTTTGCCGCTATTCCTGTTCCTACCTTTCACCTTGATTTACATGCCGCAACATTTCTCGGCACTCACTACAATTATTTGGTTTGTGGCAATTTATTTTATTGATCTCAGCTCTAATTTTCTGATTATCCGCATTAAAAGGAAATCAACAGTCACGCCTTCCGTTGTACTGGTGTTGTTGTCTTTATCAGTTATAGTCGTTATACTGGATCACTACCATTTGTTACCGCTGCAGAAAATTTCAGGTTGGTATTTTGGTGAATTGTTGAAGCATCCAATCTGGATTGTCATTCCTTTAGCAACCATGCTTTTTTTCTTTTGGGAAAACCATCGGTATACTTTAAATAATCTTTATCTGGAAAATCTGGTCAAAAAGAAAAAACGTACCGAGAAACTCAGCCGTCATTTTGCAGGACTGGAAAATCTGGGAAAAACAGGTTCCATGATCCTTAACGAAATCAGGTTGTTACTGAGGAACAAACGGTCGAAACAAATGCTGATGATGAGCCTTCCCATTTCTTTACTATATGGACTTATCTTCTTTCCGCAAAAAGAATATATGTCACATTTCTATCTTTTAATCTTTGTGGCAACATTCATCTCAGGAGGTTTCCTGATCATTTACGGGCAGTACATTCTGGCATGGGAAAGCAGTCAGTTCGACTTTATTTTAGCATCCAATATTAAAACTGAGGAATACTTCAGGGCCAAATATTATTTAATGACGATTCCTACTACCTTACTTTTTATCCTGACCATTCCCTATGTTTACTTTGGCACAATAATTCTGGAACTGAATTTTGTATTTCTGATTTATAATTTAGGCGTAAATGCGCCTATGCTTTTGTTTTCAGCCAGTTTCAACCGAAAACGCATGGAACTCGACCGCGGCCAAATGATGAACTATCAAGGGGTGGGCATCAACAATTTCATCATCATTCTTCCTTTGATGGGGGGCCCCGTCCTGCTTTATATGCTTCTTAAATCCCTTGCAGGTCAGAATATTGCCCTGTTGATTATTCTGGGAATCGGGCTGCTCGGAATGCTCATTCACCAGCAATTGATCAAATGGGCTACCTCATTTTTCCAGAAAAACAGATATAAAATTGCCGAAGGCTATCGGATTAAATAACATTCAGAAAATAAATGATCATGATAAAAGTTGAAAATTTAACCAAGAAATATGGCGGAAGAACCGTTTTAAATATTCCTGACATTCAAATTGAAAAAGGGGAAAGTTTTGGCCTGGTAGGTAATAATGGTGCGGGAAAGACCACTTTCTTCCGTTTGATTCTGGACCTTATCAAAGCCACTTCTGGCCGGGTTTTATCATTTAATACCGACGTATCAAAAAATGAGAACTGGAAAACTTACACAGGTTCCTATCTGGATGAAGGTTTCCTGATCGATTATCTGACTCCGGGAGAATATCTCAATTACGTAGGCAAACTAAACGGTCTGAATTCCAATGATGTTAAACAATATATTGAAAACATGAAAGCTTTCCTGGGTAACGACATCACACAGGGCAAAAGCTACATTCGTGAACTTTCTAAAGGAAACCAAAAGAAAGTGGGCATTGCAGCAGCTTTGATGACCCATCCGGAAGTACTGGTTCTGGACGAACCGTTTTCAAACCTGGATCCCACATCGCAGTTTCAATTGAAAAGCCTGCTGAAAGATTGGAGGGATGAACACAAAATATCTATGCTCATTTCTTCCCACGACCTGAACCATGTAACGGAAGTGTGCAAACGCATTGTAGTGTTGCATGAAGGAGAAGTGGTACATGATTTGGAAACCAATGAGAATACACTGAAGGAACTAGAAGCTTATTTTGCTGTTAAAGGCGACTGATTCACCGGGTCGATTGCTTTTTTCGGAAGCTGTTTCCGTCCATTTTTGTACTTTTGCCGCGATGGCGGATTATTCAAAATACATTCAAAAAGAGCCTTTCAGTACCATTTCTGAGTTGGCTGCGAAAAATAATGTTCCTGCTTATCTTATTGGAGGATATGTCAGGGATCTGATATTGGAACGCCCATCAAAAGATGTTGATTTTATGGTTGTTGGAAGCGGAATCGACTTTGCAAAAGAGTTGGCTCCCTTATTAGGGAAAGGTATCACAGCCAAATATTTTCAGAATTTTGGCACTGCTATGATTCGTTATAAAGAGTGGGAACTGGAATTCGTCGGTGCAAGAAAAGAATCCTACCGGAAAGAAACCCGCAAACCCATTGTCGAGAACGGTAGCCTTGAAGATGACCAGCGGCGGCGTGATTTCACAATCAACGCATTATCTATCAGTCTGAACCATAAAGATTTTGGAACACTGCACGACCCTTTTAACGGGTTGGAAGACTTGGAAAAGCGGCTGATAAAAACTCCTTTGGATGCTGACATTACTTTCTCCGACGATCCGCTCAGGATGATGCGTGCCATTCGTTTTGCCACACAACTGGAATTTGACATAGAGCAACATACCTTTGAAGCCATAGCACGAAATAAGAACAGGATCAGTATTGTTTCCAAAGAGCGTGTTATTGATGAGCTCAACAAAATAGTCCTTGCATCCAAACCATCCTCAGGCTTTAAATTGCTGGATGAAACCGGGTTGCTGAAAAATATTTTTCCTGTTTTCACGGAATTGAAAGGCGTTGAAGTTATCAATGGGAAAGCCCACAAGGATAATTTTTACCATACGTTGGAAGTGCTCGACAATCTTGCCAAAACTTCCGATAGCCTTTGGCTGCGCTGGGCTGCCCTGCTTCACGATATCGCAAAACCCATTACCAAACGTTTTGATCCCAAACTGGGATGGACTTTTTACAGCCACGAGTTTATTGGTGCCAAAATGGTTCCCGGAATTTTCAAAAAACTCAAATTACCTTTGAACGAAAAGATGCACTTTGTTCAGAAGATGGTACTACTCCACTTGCGTCCCATTGTGCTTGCTCAGGAAGTCGTAACGGATTCTGCAGTTAGGCGATTGCTTTTTGATGCAGGAAATGATATTGATGAACTGATGATGCTTTGCGACGCAGACATCACTTCAAAGAATGAAGCTAAAATTAAACGTTACTTGAAGAACTTCAGACTCGTTCGAAAAAAGCTCAAAGAAGTTGAAGAAAAAGACCGTATCCGGCAATGGAATCCACCCATTGACGGCGAGTTGATCATGAAAACTTTCGGACTAAGGCCTTCCAAAACGGTCGGTGATATTAAGACATCCATACGGGAAGCCATTCTGGACGGGAAAATTCACAATACCTATGAAGATGCCTATCCGTTTATGATACAAATCGGACTTGATCTTGGACTTCAGGTTCAGAACCAGGAGACTGCATCTGAAGAACAAGAGCAGAAAATCAAAACCAAAAAGCAATAACTAAACTCTCCCTATGGCACTTTTCGGCAAAAAGCCAATATTGTTTGTCATTCTTGGACCCACAGCTTCAGGGAAAACAAGTGTTGCCATTACGGTAGCCAAACATTTTCAAACAGAGATTATCTCAGCCGATTCACGGCAGTTTTATCGTGAAATTCCGATTGGAACCGCGGCACCCACAACTGAACAACTTGCGGAAGTACCGCATCACTTTGTGGGCCAACGATCTATTGTTGAAGATTATAATGTTTCCCAATTTGAAAAGGATGTGCTGGAGTTTCTGTCAAAGAAGTTTCTGGAAAAAAATGTCATGATCATGGTGGGTGGTTCAGGGCTTTATATTGATGCCGTTTGCAAAGGAATTGATGACCTTCCCGATCCTGATCCTGCCATACGGAAATGGTTAACTCATCTTCTTGATTCACAGGGGATTTCATCCCTACAAGAGTATCTGAAAAAATTAGATCCGGAATATTATAAGCAAGTGGACTTAAACAATCCCAAACGGCTGTTGCGTGCACTGGAAGTTTGCAAACAAACAGGAAAAAAATACAGCGATTTACGATTAAACCAATCGGCAGAAAGAGATTTCCAGATCGTAAAAATTGGCTTGGAATTGCCCAGGGAACAGCTCATCAAACAAATCCATCACCGTACCGATGAAATGCTGAAACATGGTCTGTTGGAAGAAGCAAAAGCCATGCTTCCTCATCGCAGTCTCAATGCTTTAAACACCGTAGGATACAAAGAACTCTTTGCTTATTTTGATGAAGAATGGACGCTGGAACACGCCATCGAAAAAATCAAAACCAATACGCGCCGTTACGCCAAACGCCAGATGACGTGGTTTAAAAAAGATAAGGAAATTCAATGGTTCACCCCTGCCGAAATTGATGAAATTGAAATATTTATGGCAAACAATGTTTCTTAGTTTTGACTAAAGCCTAAGGTTGGTCATACGATTGCGATACAGTTGTGATACATAGTCATACAATTGTCTGACGACTGTTTGACCATCGTCTTTCTATTTTTCATTTATCGCTACATCCACACATCATAACATCTTCAATTTCATGTCCTTTCAACTTACCGTTTCCCATCCCATTCCTGATAAAACTGTTCTAAATATTCTTCCATGAAGCGGTGCCGCTCCAATGCTATTTTTTTCCCGGTAGGCGTATTCATCATATCTTTTAAGAGCAACAATTTTTCATAAAAATGATTAATCGTCGGCGCTTTAGCGGCTTTGTACTCCGCTTTGCTCTGGTCGGGATTAGGCGGAACAGCCGGATCATAAAGCGCCCTTCCTTTAAAACCTCCGAAGTTAAACGCGCGGGCAATACCGATGGCACCGATGGCATCCAAGCGGTCAGCATCCTGAATGACATGCAACTCTTTGGAAACAAAAGGGGCCGGTTCATGACGGTTTTTGAAAGAAACATATTTGATAATATGGATCACCTGATCAATAACTTCGGGCTCTACTGAAAGCGAAATTAGGAATTCGTTCGCCACACGCGGACCAATTTCTTCATTGCCTTTGTGAAATTTGGCGTCCGCAATATCATGTAGCAATGCGCCGAGATTCACCACATAAAGATCTGCTTTCTCTTCATCAGCAATACTTAAAGCCAGTTTCCAGACCCGGTAAATGTGCCACCAGTCATGGCCTCCCTCCGCTTCCGCCAATTGAGTTCTTACAAAAATCTCGGTTTGCTCTATAATACTTTGTCTTTCTTTATCCACAGGAAACCATTATTTTAAAAAATATTCATTTAATTGTATTTCACAGCTGCATATCCCACCCAATGATGCCTATTTGCCGGCGCGGTAATTCCCATGCGCAAATCGTTGACAGGGATCGGCTTTCTTTCAATACTGGTGGAATAACCGATGGGCTGCCCCTGGATGGGTTTTCCAAACAAACTTTCATTGAGGTCATTGACCGTTAACACACCCATTGGGACAGAATACCTGCCGCACCAAGTCCATTTGTAATTTCTGAAATTGTCGGCCTGAACCGTCATTTGGCAGAATTTGTGAATGCTATCAGGTGAAACATCTCCGGAAACGAGTCGCATCAGTTCATGTTCTCTGGCTTTGACTTTGTCATAGCTGCTGTCGGAAGTTCCCATAAATGCATAATTACTTCCGCCCCAGCCTTCATCACCATAATGGACTGCATCAGTGGAAATTACAAATGTATAATCTTTGCCCCACTGTAAATTTTTTGAAGCAGCGGTTTCTTTTATAGCTTCTGAAAGGTCCTTTGCAATCTTTTCCATCCTTTCAAATGGTATGGCAGGAACAAGAATGGAAACAATTTCCACATCATGATCATAATACTGCAACCACGGGATTTCGGCTTCCACAGAGTGTTCAATGGACTGCATAGAGTCGTTTACCATGTAATCATCTTTCGGCAAGTGCGCCATGATTTTATCTCGCAAATCCGAAACTTTCACTTTCCCGAAAGGGCCTTTCCAACTGGAATACGAATCAAAAATGATCTGATTCTCAAGGTGCAACTTGGCAGCTTTGTGTGCCACGCCAAAAAGGATCACTCTTTTAGCCTTGACCTGGCTCAGAGTAGCGGGATACAAATATCCTACGTAAGTGTAATCGTCATGCGGGCAAACCACCGCCTTAGCAGGTTCCGGATTCAACTTGATCACACTTTCATCCAGCAAATTCCCCTGATATTCTTTGATCCGGTTCATCAGGGAATCCAATTGCCATGGATATTGGGCAAACCCCACAGTATCCACTAAATGTGTTCTTTCGCTCATAACTTTAGGTTGATTGTTACATGAGGTAATGAAGCTGAAAAGTATCATCACCGTCAATGGTAGGAACAAGTACTTTTTCATAATTCATTTTTTTCAAAGTTAAAAAATATAGCCGATCTTTGATTTCTACACTATCACTATTATAAAATCTGTTAAAGAAACAAACTTTGCCTTCCTGTATGAAAATGTATATCCTGATATCCAGAAAGCTTTCTGGACTATCGGGATTCATTCGACTTATAAATTTCAATGCGTTTCTCTTTTGAAATTTT
>CAZPPK010000026.1:0-25183 GCA_964588415.1 uncultured Lentimicrobiaceae bacterium | reverse complement strand
AATTTACAAGAACTCAGGCTTCCTGAAAGCGCTTCCAGATAAGAAGCCGGAGATTATAAAGTTTATAAAAAAGAGAGAATCCATGTAGCAAGGAAGAAAGATCTGCTGGAACTTATCAATTATTATAACTCGCTTTAGTTTTTCCCGACAGATATAGTGCATTAAAAATTAACCATTATTTTCAAATTTACCCTTCTTGTGGTCAGATAATTAGGCACAGCAAAATTTTGATTTTTCACGTCTGTGATCCAGTTGTAAGAAATGGTATTATAAACCTGAAAAAGGTTGAAGACGTCAAGCGTTACCCATAAGGATTTGAATTTCTTTAAAGCAGCATTCTCGCCGTCGTGGTGTAATAAATTCCAGGAAAATCCCACATCTACCCTTCTGTAATCGGGCATTCTTAAAGTTTGCTGATAGGATTGTGATTGTGGTGGACCGAACGGTAGTCCTGTTGCGAAGAGCACCCGGAGATGCACTTTAAACGCTTTATGGCCTGGAATATAATCCTGAAAAAAAATCTTAAAATTCACCCGGCTGTCCGTTGGAAGCGGAATATAGCCAGGAGAAACTTTAGTGCTATCTGAAGCAAGAAGATGTTTTGTGGCCGGAAGTTGCGTTCCATTATTATTATAGAAATTGTAATAATAGTCACCCTGAACATCTTCAGCCGCTTTTAAAAAGGATAACGATATCCAGCTTTCAATACCATTTACAAAAGCGCCTGATAACCTGAAGTCTATGCCGGTGGCATAGGCTTTGGCAGTTTGGTTGGCAAAGTAACGGACCTGCAAATTGTCAATTTCATAGGGAATAAAATGATCCATCTTTTTATAATAGGCTTCCGCGCTGAATAAAAATGGACGGTTCCAGATTTGCAATTTATAATCTCCCGACAAAATAAAATGGATGGATCTGGGCGATTTTATGTTGTGATTAATTTGCCCGTTCATTTCCCTCATTTCTCTGTAAAAAGGAGGTTGGTAAAATACTCCCGATGCGAAATGAAACGTCCAGTCGGGATTTCCTGATGGAATATAAGCCAGATTGAATCTCGGGCTGAACAAAAATTCACGGGCAAAATCCCAGTAATAAAATCTCGCTCCGGCAGTCAGGCCCAATTGGCTATTATTGTTCAAAAGAAGGTCCCATCGGTTGGAGGCATAAGCTGAAAACCGGTTGATCGATAAAATGTTGTGTGCAGAAACAAAATAAAACAATTTCAAATCGGGCTTGGACGGAAATGGGTTTCCGGGTGTGTCAACCGGATTTGGTAAAAAATATCCGGCAGAGTCGTTGACCTCCCATTCTCGGACCTGATCGTCAACAAACTGATGCTGGTAACGCACACCCCAAAGCAAATGATGCCCATTGTAGAAATAGGAGCCGTTGTGCTCAACGGAAAATACACGGGCAGTAAAATAATCGCGCGCATGGCGAAGGTAAGCTCCAACACCCAGGGTTTGTATTGCCTGTCCTTCGTTAGGACTAACCTGATTTTTGCTTACCTCTCCTATCCAATATTGCCCCAAAATGTCATACGTTTCTGATTCCTGTGTGTTGAAACCAGAAATAATAAAGTTTAATCTTGTGTTTTTGTTGGGATGGTAATGAAAAGTGAGCCCTTCCTGGGCAAGGTCGTGCCGGTCAATTTCTGAACCGTCGAAATAAACAGAAAAACGCAGTGCTTGTTGTGCTGTTCCAAAATCTGTTTTCCGGCTGCTTGGAACCAATTTATATTTATTTCTGGAAAAATAACTCAAAAGTGAAACATCCCATTTTCTCGATAGCTCGAAAGTGAACAAAGATTGAAAGTCGGCGAAATCCGGTTTGTAGTTCCCTTTTGTGTCCAATGTCCCCAACAGATAACGGTTTGTTCTATAGCGGCTTCCAATCAAATAGGTAAATCGGTGATTCTTATTTGTTCCCTGAACTGAAACTCCAGCCCCCAGAAGGCTTAAATAGACACTTCCACCAAAGCTTTTTGGATGTTTATATGTAATATCCAAAACGGATGACATCTTATCGCCATACTGGACGCCAAATCCACCTGCAGAAAAGTTTATTTTTGAAACAAGGTCAGGGTTCACAAAACTAAGCCCTTCCTGTTGACCCGAATTCACTAAAAATGGCCGGTAAATTTCTATTCCATTGACATACACCAAATTTTCATCATAATTGCCACCCCTGACAGAATATTGTGAGCTTAACTCATTGTTTGAAGTTACTCCTGGCAAAGTTTTTATTAGACCTTCAACACCTGACGATGCCGCCGGCGAAACCAAAACGTCTTTCGGATTTAGGCTTTCAATTTTTTCAAGCCGCATATTTTGTTCCCGGACTTCCAGGTCGGGAAGCTCAGTGCTTTTGCGCAGGAGCTTGAAATTCAAAATCTCTTTTTCATCAGAACGCACTTCCAAAAGCGTATCAATACTTTTATATCCAATAAAACTTACTGAAAGTATGAATTTAGTATTTACCGGAACGTTTAGGCTGTAAAATCCTGATGAATCAGTAACGGTTCCTTGCTTTGTAGAAGCTACCCTGATGTTTACCCATTGTAACGGCTTTCCTTTTTCTGTTTTGATAACGCCCTCCAATTGTGCTGTTTGAGCGAAAATTTCGCTAGAAACCAAACATAACAGAAGGACTAATCCAAAAAACTGGTATGACCGGGGCCTTCGCATGCGTTTAGTTGTTTTAAAAAAAAAACTTATTCAAAGCAAATTTATTATATATCATGAAGCAATCATGCTGGGAAACCATTATTTTGAAATTTTACCCGGTATACTCTTTAGAATTTAATCCAAATAATAACTGCCATGAAAACGAAATTAGCATGAAAATGTTTTATACTTTTGAGCCGTATTAATAAAATGCTCCGAGAATAGGTTTCTAAAGCGAAAACCATGAAATTTATTCCGATGGGTTCAGACAGAAATGTTTGCGCCTCCCGAATTCTGCATAAGCAGAATGAATTGGAAAGGAGTCAGCAAAAGTATCACTCTGTTGTGAGTTACCGGAGTTGGCCTCTTTCCTGATTGGGTAAGAGGCTTTTTTATTATCTGTTAATGAGTTAAATAAAGATTATAGCATATTTGAACCTAAATATTGATCATGATCTCTTTTGAAGAAGCATTAAAACTGATTCTGGAAAATGCGCACACCACCGGAACAGAAACGAAAGAATTTGTAAATTCCCTTAACCGGGTTTTGGCTGAAGATATTGTATCTGACGTAGACATGCCGCCGTTCAATAAATCGGCTATGGATGGCTATGCCTGCCGGAGCAAAGATTTGCAGAATGAGTTGGAAGTCGTTGAAGTGATCCCTGCCGGTTACTGGCCGAAAAAAGAAGTAGGAGAAAACCAATGTTCCAAAATCATGACTGGAGCCCCTTTACCTCAGGGTGCCGATACGGTTATCATGATAGAATATGTTAAGGAAGTCGCCGAAAACAAGATCATTTTCACCAAAGAAAACACAAAATCCAATATTTGTCTTTTAGGTGATGACGTTAAAACCGGTGATATTGTTCTGAAAAAGGGAACGCTTATCAAAGCGAAGCATATTCCGGTTCTTGCATCGGTTGGTGCAACAAAAGTAAAAGTCTTCAAACAACCTCATGTAGCAGTGGTTTCTACAGGAAATGAATTGGTTGAACCAAATATCACGCCGCAGCCATCGCAAATTAGAAATTCAAATGGCTATCAATTGGTAGCTCAGGTAAAAGAACTCGGCCTGCCTGCAACCTATTACGGTATTGCCAGAGATACTTTTGAAGATACAAAAGCGTTGTTTCAAAAAGCAATCGTCGATTCAGATGTAGTCATCATGTCTGGGGCTGTTTCCGTGGGAGATTACGATTTTGTACCTGATGTGCTTAAACAATCCGGTTTTGACATTCATTTTCATGGTGTATCTGTGAAACCAGGGAAGAGAACCATTTTTGGAACGCAGGAAAACAAATGGTTTATAGGTGTTCCCGGGAATCCTGTTTCTGCCTTTGTTCAGTTTGAAACACTGATCAAGCCGCTTTTATATAAGATTATGGGCAGCAATACCTTTTCACCCATCCTACAACTGCCTTTGGAAAATGATTATAAAAGAAGAAAAGCTGAGCGCAAGGCTTATGAACCGATAATGATAACGGCACATGGAACTGCCATGATGATGGAATATCACGGCTCCGCACACATCAATTCTTTATCGTATGCTGACGGACTGATGGAAATTGAGTTGGGAACAAAAGAAATTCATAAAGGAACCTTAGTCTATGTACGACCGATTTGACAGAAAGATTGATTATTTGCGCATTTCAGTCACTGACCGGTGTAACCTGAGATGTGTTTATTGCATGCCTCAAGAAGGTGTTGAGTTCATCCCCATTGAGCAAATCCTTTCTTTCGATGAGATTATTGAAGTAGTTCAGGGCGGTGTAAGAAAAGGGATCACAAAAATCAGGCTAACCGGCGGTGAACCGTTGGTCAGGAAAGACATTGTAGCCCTTGTCAAAAAAATTGCTTCAATTGGTGAAATCACGGATCTTTCGATGACCACCAACGGAATATTATTATCAAAATTTGCTGAAGAGCTGAAAAAAGCTGGCCTGTATCGTGTCAACATCAGTCTTGATACGATGTCGGCAGAGCGATATGCTAAAATTACCCGTGGCGGAAACATTGAGAAAGTTTTCGAAGGGATTGAAGCTGCTAAAAAAGCAGGTCTCACTCCTATCAAGATCAATTGTGTTGTCTTCAAAAGCAGCGATGAAAAAGATGCCCGGGAAGTAGCGGAATTCTGTGTCAAACAAGGGCTTCAGATTCGGTTTATCCATCAAATGAATTTGGAAACTGGCGAATTTTCAAAAGTGGTAGGCGGCGAAGGTGGCGATTGTAAAAATTGTAACCGCCTGCGGCTTTCAGCCAATGGCGATATTAAACCCTGTTTGTTCAACGAGCTGGCTTTTCCTGTAAAGAAATATGGTATTGAAGAAGCCTTTTCAAAAGCGCTCGCCGAGAAACCCAAAGCTGGAACACGAAACAAATCCGGAAAATTTTATGGAATTGGAGGTTAAAGAAAATAACAACTATTGAGTCTATATATCATTAATTGAAAGGAAATTATGGAATTGTCACACATTGATAAAGATGGCAAAGCCAACATGGTTGACGTGGGGAACAAGCCTGTTCAATTACGTACCGCTTTGGCTGAAGGTTTTATCAGGTTGCAACCGGAAACCGTTCAACTGATACATGAAAATCAGATTAAAAAAGGCGATGTTCTCACTGTCTCAGAAATCGCCGGTATTCAGGCCGCAAAAAAAACCAGTGAGCTGGTACCGTTATGCCATCCACTTTTTCTCACGAAAGTGGCAGTAAAAGCCCTATTAAAAGAAAATGGTGTTCATGTCAGCTGTACCACAAAATGCAATGGGCAAACAGGTGTGGAAATGGAAGCTCTGACCGGCGTGCAGATTGCGTTGCTAACGGTTTATGATATGTGCAAGGCCGTTGACAAGACTATGGTGATGGAACATATCCATCTGATTGAAAAGACAAAAAAATAATTCCATTTATGAAAACTTTTGAAGTTACATCCGTAAATATCTCTGAAAAGAAAGGTACGATCAAGAAACCTGTTGAGAAAGTAACCCTTTCGCAAATAGGCATCCCTGGCGATGCGCATTCTGGAAGCTGGCACAGACAGGTAAGCTTGTTGGGTGAAGAAAGTATCAGGAAATTCTCCAAAGAAGCCAATCGGGAGATCAAATTCGGTGAATTTGCAGAGAACATTTCAACGCGCGGCCTGGAGCTTTATAAAACAGCACCCCTGGATCGGTTTGTTTCTGATGATATTGAGCTAATGGTAACACAGATTGGCAAGAAATGCCATGGAGATAATTGCGCTATTTTCAGGGAAGTTGGAAATTGTGTTATGCCTAAAGAAGGGATCTTTGTAAAGGTTTTGAAAGGCGGAGTTTTAGTCCCTGGCGTAAAATTTGAATATCACCCAAGAGTTTTAAAGATTCATATTGTAACTTTAAGCGACCGCGCCAGCCAAGGTATTTATGAAGATTTGAGTGGCCCAGCCATTCAAAAGAAAACAGAAGAATTTTTGCTTTCGCGAAATCGTCATTTTGAATTTAAAAACCAAATTATTCCTGATGATACTTCACTTCTCGAACAATCTATGCTGGATGCTATTGCGCAAAATGCAGATATTATTTTCACTACCGGAGGAACCGGGATCGGAGACCGGGACATCACACCTGATGTGGTCAAACCGATGCTTGATAAGGAAATAACCGGAATTATGGAATTGATCCGTGTAAAATACGGCATGAAAAAGCCCAATGCGCTCATCAGCAGAGCTGTTGCCGGAACCATAAATAAAACATTGGTTTACACGCTTCCCGGAAGTCTGAAAGCCGTCAATGAATATCTTGATGAAATTTTGCCCACTCTGGAGCATTCACTTTACATGATGAACGGCCTGGATCTGCATAGTTAAAGGCAGTTGTTTTTTCTTTGTATTCTTTACAGGGATGATTGGCGCCATTCATTTTAATTCTCTAAATTTGGCATCCATAAACTAATAATAAACTTTGGCGCACTTTTTCCATAAATTTCACAAAGCCGGCATTATTTTGCTGTTGTTATGGATTTCATATCCTGTTTCGGGTCAGACGAATGATAAAAATATCGTTGATTCGACTAAAATGAAACAGGACAGTATTGCCGTTTATTATTTTTCAGGAACTATTGACAGCCTAAAAGCAAACCGCCTCCATTCTATCGACACAACCGTCACCTATTTTCACCAGTTTAAAGATGACCAGCATGGAAACCAGATGTACGGAACGTTGAATAACGAAGGGCTTCCCAGTTACAACCGTGTCTTTTTGCCTAATTTGACCTCCGGATACATTTTCATGCCCAATACACTGAATCACATTTTGTTCTCAAACAACGAAATCCAGTATTATAAACTTGTACAGCCTTTTACCGATCTGTATTATGTGATGGGACCTAAGAAAGAACAAAACCTTGGGGTAGGTTTTGACCGGATGATCAGCAAAAATATCACGTTGGGAATGCGTTTGGCTATTGTTAATTCACCCGGCACTTATGCCAGAAGCTTTTCCAAAAATAATAACCTCTATATAACAGGGCAATACTATACTGAAAATCATAGATACGGCATTATTGCCAATTATCTCTATAACCAGGATAAGTTTCAGGAAAGTGGCGGATTGCTTCATGACAGTATATTCCAATTACATCAGGAGACAGATCCTTCCGTGATCCCGGTTCAGTTATCATCTGCCGAAAACAGGGTTAAAACCAAAGGTTTCTTTGTGGAGCAATATTTTAATTTGCTTCCCCCAGACTCCACAAATGCGAAATCCAGAAGAACACTTGATGCAGGAAGCATCTCCTATTCGTTTTTGTATCAGAAGAATTATATGACATACTCCGATTTAAGTTCGGATTCATTGTTTTATCAGGCTTTCCCTGCTGTTTTTGATACCTTGCAAAGCTATGATTCCATTTATCAGGTACATTTCAGGCATACTATAAAGTGGTCTAATCTTGGCTATAATGAAGACAAACTGAGTCAGGTATTTCATCTTTCTTTTGGGATCCACCTGGACCGAATCGAGCAAAAAATGGCTTATGATTCTGTGTTGAACCGTTTCAATGCTGTCAGTCCTTTCGGAGCAATATCCTTATGGCTTTTTAAGCGTAGTTACCTTGATGCACACGGGCAAATAACCTTCGGTGGTTACAACAATGGTGATTTTGAACTGACCGGTGGATTGTTGCAATATCTTGGATCAGAAGAAAAGAATATTGGTAAGCTTCGCTTTAATTTGCAGATCATTAACAGAATGCCGGCATGGTATTTCTCACATTATCAATCTAATCGCTTTAATTGGGACCATAACCTTAAAAAAGAGCGTTTTCTGATCCTTAGCGGAGAATACCTTTACAAAAACATTTGTGTGGGTACTAGAATTCAGACCCTTAATAATTACACTTATTTTGACGATTCTGTGGTACCAGCACAAAACAAACAGACTGGAACCATTTTGCAGATATATGGCAACGGAACAATTCCAATAAGAAGTCTTGGCATCAATTTCAGAGGCGTTTACCAGACTACCACCATGGGCAACAGTGTTCATCTGCCTACTTTTATGGGAATGCTTGATCTGTATTTCAAAGGGTGGATTTTCACACATCATGGAAAATTGCAAACCGGACTGCAATTTTCATATTTCACAAAATACTATGCTGATGCTTACATGCCTGAACTCAGGAATTTTTATGTGCAAAATAATACGATCATAGGCGATTACCTGATGATATCGGCTTATGCCACCCTGAAGGTAAAAACATTTCGCTTGTTCTTCAAAGAAACCAATTTGAGAGGGCTGTCAGGCATCTACAACTATTACAGTTCTCCCCATTATCCTGATGGGGCGCCCAGCTTGTTTTTCGGAGTTTCCTGGAGATTTCATAATTGATTTCTGTCTGATCTGTAAGCCCCTTCCTTTCCATTTTATGATAAGTTCAATGGATTTAGGCACTTTACATGGAGCCTAAACCCGATTAAACCCAGTTAAATTATAATAACCCTAATTAAAAGAAATACTTTATTTATGTGCTGAAATTTTGTACCTTGAGAGCCTCAAACCCAAAAAATTCAAACACATGAAAAAGCAGATTTCATTAACAGTAAAATGCCCATTTTGCATGAAATCACTTCTTGATGAAGATGTTAAGATCCAGGGACATCCAAGCATTAAATTAAACATTCAGACGGAATATGAACGGGGTACCATTCATCTGTGTGCTGTGTACGAATGTTATGAAAACGCTACAGATGTTGATTTGAAAAAAGGCGAAATAGTAGAGTTTACCTGCCCGCACTGCAACAAGGAATTACTCATAAAAGAAGAATGTAAACTCTGTGATGCGCCCATGGTTTCCTTGATGCTGGATACTGGTGGCAGGGTCAGTTTGTGTTCAAGGAACGGCTGCCCAAATCATTATATTGCATTCGAGGACTTATCGATTGAATTGCACAAATTTTATGAACAATACGGCGACTAACATATCCGCGGCAACTGCTGCCCGGAAAGCATTTCAATAATTCTTTTCCCTCCTACCACTGTATTCAACCAGGCTTTTCCCTGGTGTGAATCGTCTATTGTCCCTACTATAGCGGCGTACTGTCCTAAAGGATGTTCATGCATCAGCGAAACGGCTTTTTCAGCATCCGCGGCATCGACAACCATTAGAATTTTCCCTTCGTTGGCAACATACAGCGGATCAAAGCCCAGCAGTTCACACATACCGCGGACCCCTTCTCCAATAACTAATTTTTCTTCATCAATTTGTAGCCCTATTTCTTTTCCTTTAACCAATTCTGCAACTACAGTTCCGAGTCCTCCGCGCGTCGCATCTCGCATAAATTTCACCCTGATTCCGGTATCAAGTACTTTACGGATCAAACCACTTAAGCAGGCACAATCTGACTGTATCGAAGCAGAAATGTTCAAGTCATTCCGTGCTGCCATAATAGCCATTCCATGAGCTCCGATCTCTCCGTTTACAATGATCTTATCGCCAGGATTTATGGTGTTTCCCGAGCCGATGGAAACATAACTTTCATTTAATGTGCCAATTCCGCTGGTATTAATGAAGATTTTATCACATTTCCCTTTATCAACCACTTTGGTATCACCAGTAACAATCATTACACCAGCCTTCGAAGCTTCTTCAGACATGGTTTTGACAATGATCTCCAGATCATCCTTTGGGAATCCTTCTTCAATAACAAATCCGGCGCTTAAGTATTTGGGAACTGCACCAGAAACCGCTAAATCATTTACTGTACCTGCGATAGCGAGCTTCCCAATGTTCCCGCCAGGAAAAAAAATTGGATCTACCACAAAAGAATCGGTGGTAAATGCCAAATGTTTCTGATCAAATTTTAAAACTGCCGAATCGGATTGTTGCCTCAAAATTTCATTATCAAAATAGCGTGCGAACAGGCCATCAATCAGATCGTGGCTCATCCGGCCACCGCTTCCGTGTCCTAAAAGGATTTTGTCATTACTCATCAGACTTTAATTTTCTGTATTTATTAATACAATCCTGTTACTTTCCAAATCATGCCAAACATAAGAAATGTCTCTGAAACATGATTTGGAAATCTGTGATGTCCGGGTTTTCAAACCCGGACATCCTATAAATACTTTTTTACAAGTACGTAAAATTCATCTTTCTGAAAAGGCTTGCTGATGAAATCGTCGCAACCAGCTTTCAGAGCATTTTCCCTATCTTCCTGGGTGGCATAAGCAGTTTGAGCAATCACAGGGGTTTTCGGGGTCACTTTTTTGATCTCCCGGGTAGCATCCAGTCCGTTTAAAACCGGGATTTTCACATCCATTAGAACCATATTTATTTCAGGGTTGGTTTTAGAGAAATCAACAGCCTGCATCCCATCAATAGCATGAATAATCTTAATTTTAGGTCCCATGTGTTTGAGTAAGAATTCAATATACTGATAATTGATTTCTTCATCTTCTACTACCAGAACGGTTTTAATACCGGAATCTGCATCTTTTTTATTTTCCGGTGATTCAACAGAAGAAACTTTTTCAGGATGCACAGGATTATATGGAATGGTAACATAAAAAATAGCACCTCTGCCCTTTTCTGATTCAACACGAATATTCCCACCCAACAGTTCGGCATTAGCTTTCGCAATTGAAAGTCCAAGTCCCAATCCGCCGACTTTTCGGGATAACTCTTTTTCTTCCTGAGAAAATCTTTCAAAAATCAATCTCTGATTTAACTGACTAATCCCTACTCCCGTATCTTGAATGTAAAATTCAAGCATCTTTCCTTCCAATTTGTATCCCATCTTGATAAATCCTTCGTAAGTAAACTTCAGGGCATTTTCCAACAGATTATCAAAGATTTTGCGAAGCTTATTATCATCCAAAATGATCTCAGCACCTTCATTATCAAGGTTTTTATCAAGATATAAAGCCAAGCTTTTCTCTTTGGCTTTCAGGTCAAAGACAGCAAAACACTCCTGTAGCAAATCATTGATATTCACTTCCCGCGAACACAATTTAACCTGGTGCGTTTCGAGTTTTGAGATTTCCAGAATATCATCAATAATTCTCAGTAATTGACTGGCGCTGTTAATGATAATCTTGGTGTAATTTTTTTTCGAAGCCGCACTAAGTCCTTCTTCTTCCAGAAGATGTGAGAAACCGATAATCCCGTTCATGGGGGTTCTAATCTCATGCGACAAATTTGCAAGAAATTCCGATTTCAGACGATCGCTTTCTTCAGCTTTCTCTTTTGCCAGAATCAGATCCTTTTCTGTTTTCTTTCGCTCACTGATGTCATCAATTACTGTATAAATTTTCTCAACCTTCCCATCCTCATTTTTTAAGGGAACTATCTGGCTCGATAACCAATTTGTCTTTTCCCACTTTGATGTATATTCAAGCTCAACTCTCACTACTTCACCTGTTTCGCAGGATTTCAGAAAATTACTACTGTAGCCGTTTTTAACCAATGGCGGGAACTTTAGAATATTAATTTCCATGGTAGCTTCCAGCGAAGGAGATCCTAAAATTTTAAGAAGTTTATCATTTGCTTCAAGAATCGTCCCATCCGGTTTTGCAGTTAAGATTCCCAAAGGTGAATTTTCAAATAAAATTCTGTAATTCTTTTCCCTGTCTATCAGCGAACCTTCCATCTCCTTTTGGCGTGTTGTGTCGCGGGCATAAACCAAAAGACTCTTTCGTGAGCCATCTTCGTTAAAAAGCGGAACTTTGATAACATCAAAAAATTTCACGCTTCCGTCAGATTGCGGAATGATCTCACCTTGTCGAGTCATCTCTCCTCTTTCCCATGTTTCATTATCTGATCTTGCACAATCCAGCATTATATCTTTTAACTCTGGTTTTTGGCCTGCCATCTCAACATCTGTGAATCCAATGCTGTGCTCCTCTTCCAGTTTAAAAAATTCTAATGCCGCATTGTTGGCAGTGACCCATCTTCCCTGACCATCTTTAAATTGAATAACATCCGGCGTTGCGTTGATCAGAGTTTTTAGATCATCCTCACTTTTTCGAAGTAAGTCTTCAGTTTTTTTTATGTTTTCAATGCTTTTAGTAATAAACAGAAAATACTGCTTTCCATTGAGTTCCATCATGGATGCAGAGACTAAGACGGTTATTATTTCCCCCGATTTAGTGTGAATTTGTAATTCTTCATTTTTAACTGATCCTTGTTTCTCAATTTTTTTTATCAGGGAGTCCCGATCAGAAGGATTTACAACCGTCTGTTTTTCCCGATTCTGGTATCCCAGAATTTCTTCCCTTTTGTATCCTGTCAGTTCCAGAAAGCCATTATTTACTTCAATAACTTCACCTGTAATTTTATCTACAATTGATAGTGAATCAGGAGTGGTTTCGAAAGCTTTCCGGAATTTTTCTTCGTTTTCTTTAAGCTTGTCCGCCAGTTTCCTCCTTTCTATGGCATTTGCGAGTTGAGTCGAAATATGATTAAGAAGCTGTAAATCTGTCTTTTGCAGAGCATTTGGACTTTCGTAATTTTGAACTGCCATCACCCCGATAACGCCATTTTCTGTTTTAAGAGGAACACCAATCCAAATCGACGCGGGATGGCCTATAATATCGATTTCTCCATTTCTTGCTAATTCTTCCTGAACTTCAACACTGGCATATAATGGTTTACCTGAACGCCAGACGTACCCTGTAACACCCCGGCTTCTGTCAAGATTTGTAAAATGCTGGGGTTCATTATGGGCATCTTTGAAATAAGGAAAATCAAAAGTATCGGTCTCAGGTCTGTAAAGAGCAACATAAAAATTACTTACATCCATAAGTTTCCCAATGGAAGTATGAACTTGTCCTAAAGATTTTTGAAGATCATTGGTAAAAAGAGTTGCTTCGGCGATTTCAAAAATTACCGACTGAACCAACTCCATCTTCTTTTTATCATTTTCTATCTGCTTGTTTTCCAGAGTGCGAGTTATAACACGACCAATTTTTTTAACATCTTCTTTGAGAACATATTCATCAGCGCTGGCCTTCATACATTCTACAGCAGTATTTTCATCCATAGAACTTGTCCAAATGATCAAAGGCAAAGATGGGTTTTCGCGGTTTCTGATTTCCAGGGCCTTCATTCCGTTAAATGAAGGCAAAAAATAATCAGAAATAATGATGTCATAATCATTATGGATCTCTTCATTAAGTTCTTTTTCGGTTTCAATATTTTTTAGAAGGAATCCTGGGAAATCAGTATTCAAAACTTCTTTCAATAAAATGACATCAGTTACATTATCTTCAATCAGGAGTATTTTTAAAAGTTTTTTCATGTATCTGAACTTAAACTATAGATTTCAAGAAACATTCCATTGCTGTTAAGCTAAACGCTGCATCATAATTTGGGTTTATCCGAAACGCGGTTCTAACCAGGGGTAATTTCCAGATGATATTTCCAAAATCACAGCGAGCCACTTTAGAATTCACTCAAAGATATTCATAAATTCTATAACTTCATAAATCGAAAAGTACAATTATCCCTATTTGGATATGATCTCAATGAAAGACTTAGATATAACTTTGATAAGTCTCAGGATCAACTCAAAAAAATCAACTTCTGTTATAAAGATAATAGGCCTGGCAAGCACCTTCACTTGAAACCATGCATGAACCAACAGGACTTAACGGGGTGCAGGCTTTGGCAAATAAAGGACAATTCTTAGGTTTTTTTAAACCCTTTAAAACTAGTCCGCAGATACATCCTTTTGGTTCAATCAAAGGTTCCACTTCTACTGCTCCTACTGCTTTTTCAGCATCGTGGATTTCGTACTCTTTTCTGATTTTTAGCCCACTGTCTTTTAGAATTCCCAAACCACGCCACCAGTCATCTCCATATTCAAAGACTTCATCCAGCATTTGCTGGGCTTTCACATTTCCTTCCGGCTTGACCGCCCTGGTGTACTGGATTTCCACTTTCGGGTCGTTGTTTTCGATTTGCTTAACGAGCATCAGAATAGTCTGCATCAAATCAACCGGTTCAAATCCACTGATCACGACTCCCAAACCATATTTCTTGGGGATATCTTCATAAATGCCTTTTCCTGTGATAGTGCTTACGTGCCCTGGCCCTATGTAGCCGTTGATCTTAACACCTTCGTCAATCAGGGCAGACATGACAGGCGGCATAACCTTGTGGGCGCTGAAAACAGAAAAATTGAACAATCCAGCCACCTTTGCCTGTAAAATCCCGGCAGCCGAACTGGGTGCAGTAGTTTCGAAACCAATACCAAGAAAAACCACTTTTTTTCTCCGGTTTTTCTTCGCTATCATTAACGCATCCATAATTGAGTAAACCACTTGGATATTCGCCCCGTTAGCACGTTCTTTTTCTAAGGTTGATGTAGAACCCGGAACCCTGATCAAATCGCCGTAGGTTGTGATAATAACGTCATCCAGGCGGCTATATGCAATAGCTTTGTCAATATAACTTCTGCTAGTAACACACACAGGGCAGCCGGGACCTGAGATCAACTCAACGTTTTTCGGCAGCAATCCGGGAATCCCGAATTTTTGGATGGACATGGTATGGCCTCCGCAAACTTCCATGAGTTTGACAGGTTTGGTGGAAATCACTGCAATTTCCTTTGCCAGGCCTTGAACAATGTCTTTATCTCTGTATTCGTCTATGTATTTCATTACGAAAACTTATGTGTTTAACTATGGAATAAGCAATGTTTTCCTTTTATGAAAATTGCCCTGCTTTATTTACAGATATCAGCGGATAGCAGCTTCAAATCTATAAATATTCTCTGAATGATCGCAGGTATAAAAAAACTAAATCAGGTGTGTATTATTTTCCTTTTCTTCCATATCCATTTCTTTATTCAATTTTTTGAACTCATCAAAAGCCATCAAAGAAGCCTTGGCATCTTCAAGATCGAGCTTTTGAATGGCAAATCCGGTATGAATTAACACGTAATCTCCAGGTTTTAAAACTTCACCGGACAACAGTTGCAAGCTTGCCTTGTATGACGAATCACCTACAGAGCAAATAGCAAGATCACCTTCTGTCTTTTCAATTTTTGCTGGAATACTCAGACACATTTTAATTTGTATTAAAATTTATATAAAATACTGTAAATTGATTTATATCAACTTGTTAAATTTATTATTAAGACTGCGGCGTTTTGCTACAATTGCGAGTTGGCCCAAAGCAATCCCTCCGTCATTGGATGGAACCAAAGTGTGGGAAAAAACTTCAAAGCCGGCTTCTTGCAATTTGTTTTCCGCTTTTGTCAGCAGTATTTTGTTTTGAAAACTACCGCCTGAAAGAGCTACCTTCTTCAATCCTGATTTTGCACTGATATCAGTAACTACTTTCAAAATAACCTGAACGATTGTATTATGAAATTTTGCTGAAATCACTCCTACTTCTACTTGGTTTAAGAAGTCATTCAAAATTTCTATAAAGGCAGGTTTAAACGAGATGACATCCTTTTCAAAACTAAATGGATAAAATTCATTACCGTCTGAAATTGCAACCGATTCAAGACGCATAGGTGGTTCTGCATGATAAGAAGACAATGGACAAACACCGGTAAGTGCAGAAACAGCATCAAACAAACGCCCGGCACTGCTGGTTTCAGGGCAATTTAAATTTTGCTTGAGCATGAAAATAACTGCTTCAAAGGATTGATGATTGATCCCTGAAAAAAGAGATATATAATTTTCTCTTAAAAATGATTCTCCAAAATAACGGAACAAATAAGCAACTGCCATCCTCCAGGGTTCTTTGGTAACCAAATCACCTCCGGGCATTGGGATGTACTCAAAATGAGCAGTACGTTCAAAATCAGCCAGATCGCAAACCAGAAACTCGCCACCCCAGATTTTTCCGTCTGTGCCAAGTCCTGTGCCGTCAAAACTGATCCCGATTACTTTTTCATCGAGATAGTTTTCAGCCATACAGGATGCAATGTGTGCATGATGATGCTGGACATGGATCAACGGGAGCCCTGTTTCTTCTGCGTAACGCGAAGACAAGTAATCAGGATGGAGATCAGCAACAGCCATTGCCGGATTAAAACGGAACAAATGGCTAAAACGTCCTATGGATTCTGTATAAAATTCCAGCGTTTCTAGGTTTTTTAAATCTCCGATATGCTGACTTAGAGTGGCTTGCTTTCCCTTGCCAATAGCAAAACAATTCATCAGTTCAGCGCCTGCGGCAAAAATTCCTTCCGTGATGAGATTAAGCAGAATAGGAGCCGGAACATAAGAACGCGAACGTCGAATAATTCTTTCCCTGTTGTTCACAGCCATGCAAACCGAGTCGTCAGTCCGGTTGTAAATTTCCCTGTTATAAGTAATAATTGCATCTGTTATTGGTGCAAAATCTTTTAACGCTGCTTCATTGTCAATGAGAATAGGTTCATCCGAAAGGTTTCCACTAGTCATGACCAATGCTGGAACTGTAATATGTTCAAAAAGAAGATAATGAAAAGGCATATAAGGGAGCATGGCCCCTACAGTATTTAATCCCATGCTGATGGATGCTGCCAGTGCCTTTCTTGTTTTCAAAAGCACGATCGGCCGTCGCCAGCCGGTAAGAAGCTTTTCTTCAACCGAATTTAGGAAATGGTATTCTTTCAATGTTTCTTTGTTTCCAAACATAACTGCGAAAGGTTTCCCTTCCCTGTTTTTCTGCTGTCTTAACAACTTTACAGATTCTTCATTTTGTGCATCACAAGCCAGGTGAAATCCTCCAAGGCCTTTGATTGCTACAATTTTTCCGTCAGCGAGCAGTTGAGCGGTAATTTTCAGAATTTGCTGTAAGTCTGTAATTTTTTCTTCACCAAGATGTAATGTATAATGAGGCCCGCACGTATTGCAGGCGACTGGTTGCGCATGAAAGCGCCTGTCGAGAACATTTTTGTATTCCTTTTCGCATTGCGGGCACATTTTGAAGGGAGCCATGGTGGTTTTAGGACGGTCATACGGCAAATTCCGTATGATCGTAAAACGAGGTCCGCAGTTTGTACAGTTGATAAAAGGATAATCAATTCTATGAGGTTGTTTCTTCATATCACGCAGACAGTCATCGCAAACAGCAATATCAGGACTTACCTCCGTTACTTCATCTGAATAGGAACGGCTTGTGGTGATCTGAAAATTCGCAAAACCATTAAGTTTTCTTTCTTGGGGTATAATATCTGAAATCGTTGCTGCGACCGGTGCATCAGTACGTATAGCCGAAATAAATTTCTCAATTTGAACCTTCTCTCCTTCAGCCACAATCAAAACTCCTTCGTTATTATTTTCTACAGTGCCAACAATATTATTTGCATAAGCCAGCTTATAAATAAACGGTCTGAATCCAACACCCTGAACCAATCCACAAATCCTGATTTCATAAGCTGTTTTTGCCATGAAGGTTACTCCTCTATTTAAACAATTTCTAAATTTCTTAATTGTTAAATAATTCACACAAAAAGCTCTATTTTTGTTGTGAATTATTTAACAATGCAAATGTAGTACATTTAACAAAATAATAAACCAATGCTCGAAAATAATCAAATATTAGAAATTCTGAAAAAGTTTGACAATGATAGAAGCCGGTTAATGGATATTCTTCTTGAACTTCATGAATACAAAAACTTTGTTAATGAAGAAGATATCAGGCAACTTTCAGAGAATCTAGATATTTCTGGAGCAGAAATTGAAGAAACACTTTCCTTTTATCATTTCTTTTCAGATTCAGAATTAGGTAAATACAATATTTACCTGAACAACAGTATCACAGCCAATATGAAAGGAAGGGACGATGTTAAAAGGGCTTTTGAAGACGCCTGCGTTACTTCCGCAGGTACTGTATCAGACGATAAACAATTTGGGTTGTTCAATACTTCGTGCATTGGCATGAACGATCAGGAACCGGCTGCCATTATCAACAACAGGATTTTCACACAGCTTACCCCCTACCGCGTCAGGCAACTTGTTAAAGGCATGCGGGAAGGTAAGTCGATTGACGATTTGATATACGAGAGTTACGGGGACGGCAATAATGCTGATCCAGATGTGAAATCGATGGTATTCAACAATATCAGAAGAAAATCAATCATTTTAAAAAATGATTATGATCCTTATACTTTCTTGAAAAACAAAATTCGCGACTATTCGCCGGAACAGGTTATTAAAATAGTAGAAGATTCTAACCTGCGTGGAAGAGGTGGTGCCGGTTTCCCGACTGGGCTCAAATGGCGATTTGGTTCACGTACTGAAGGCACTCATCGAGTTATCATTTGTAATGCCGACGAAGGTGAACCCGGTACATTTAAGGACCGCGTACTCCTTACACAATATCCTGAAATGGTGTTCGAAGGCATGGTGGTTGCTGCTTTTGCCACGGGTGCAGATATCGGCTTGCTTTATCTGAGATATGAATACAAATACCTCCTGAAATTCCTGAACAGAAAACTGAAGGAAATGCAGGAGGAAAATCTGTTAGGTAAAAATATCGCAGGAATAAAAGATTTTAATTTCTCCATTCGCATCCAGTTGGGTGCCGGCGCTTACATCTGTGGTGAAGAGTCTGCTCTGATTGAATCCCTTGAAGGAAAACGCGGTGAACCACGAGATAAACCACCTTTTCCCGTAGAAAAAGGTTATCTCGGATATCCGACCATTATTAATAATGTAGAAACACTGGCCACGGCAGTTAAAATTCTCCATCACGGCGCTCGCTGGTATGCAAACTTCGGTACAAAAGACTCATTAGGCACCAAGCTTTTGAGTATCTCCGGCGATTGTAAACTCCCGGGAATTTATGAAGTGGAATGGGGAATCAGCATCAAAGAAGTACTGGAGATGTGCGGTGCAGAAGACGTCCAGGCTATTCAGGTTGGTGGCCCTTCAGGCATGCTCATCGGCATGAAAGATTTTGACAACCTTGACAAAACCACATTGATGAAGTGGTACAAACCTTCGGGGATGATGGTAGCTGAACGGTTTTTTGACCGGAGGCTCAGCTATTCTGACCTTCCGACAGGCGGTTCCATTATTATCTTTAACAACCAACGCGACTTGTTGGGCGATGTGGTTCTCAATTTCATGGATTTCTTTATCGAAGAGTCCTGCGGAAGTTGCTCTACCTGCCGCAACCTGCCTTTGCTTATGAAAGTAAAGCTGGAAAAGATCCTTTCTGGTCATGGTGTCAGAAAAGACATTGAAGATCTTCTCAGTTGGGGAAAAACACTGAAGGCAAGCCGTTGCGGCCTCGGACAGACTGCGGGAAACCCGATCCTTTCAAGTATATTCAACTTCAGACATTTGTATGAAAGACACGTTCAAAGCCTGAAAGAGTTTGATAATGGGTTCAATTTAGAAAAATCAGTAGAACCTTATCTGAATTTCGTTCACAGAAAACCCATGTTTCATCATTTTTAATCTTGTAACGCATCAAAATAATGAGTAACCAAATTAAAATATTCATCGATGGCCGGGAAGTAATCACCGAAAAGGGAAAGACCATCGTGGAAGTTGCCAGGGAAAACGGCATTTTTATTCCCACCCTTTGCTATTTTGAAGGTGCTGAACGGAAAGCCAATTGCAGAATTTGCACCATAAAAATCAACAACCGCATGATGACATCCTGCACTACACCTGTTGTTGACGGGATGGAAATTGAAAACGACACACCGGAACTCAACGACATCAGGAAAAGCATTATCGAATTGTTGTTTGTGAGCGGGAATCACTTCTGTCCGGCATGTGAAAAGAGCGGAAATTGTGAACTTCAAGCCCTGGCATACCGTTTTCAGATGATGGTTCCAAGATTTCCATACTGTTTTCCCAAAAAAGAAGTGGACGCCAGAAATGAAAAGATCATCAAAGAACAAAACCGTTGTATTGCTTGTAAAAGATGTATAAAAACGATTTTTGACGAGAAAGGTAAACGCTATTTCGCTTTTAAGAACCGTGGACAGAAACTGGAAGTTGTGCTGGATCCAATTTTGGGAAAAGACATTTCAGAAGAACTAGCCAAAAAAGCTATGGAAAACTGCCCTGTGGGATCGATTCTTTATAAAGAAACAGGTTTTAAAGTTCCCATCGAACGACGGAAATATGATAAAGAACCTATTGGTAGCCAAACAGAAGGATAATTTTTAAAATGATAGTCATGAATAAAAAGATAATTGCTACAACTTCACTGGCAGGATGCTTTGGATGCCACATGTCGATTCTCGACATTGACGAACGCATTTTAGATCTCATTGAGCTGGTGGAATTCGACAAATCTCCCATCAACGATATTAAAAAATTTACTCAGCCTGTTGATATAGGTATTATTGAAGGTGGGTGCTGCAACAGCGAAAACATAGAAATCCTGAAATATTTTCGTGAAAACTGCAATATTTTGGTCTCTTTGGGAGAATGTGCTATCATGGGCGGATTGCCTGCTTTGCGTAACGGGATTCCCATTGAAGAATGCCTGCGTGAAGCTTACTTGGATGGGCCAACGGTTCAGGAAAATACTGAACACATTCTTCCCGGCCATGAAGATCTTCCCATGATTCTTGACAAGGTTTACCCCTGCCATGATATCGTAAAAATAGATTATTTCCTTCCGGGATGTCCTCCGCACGCTGACTTGATCTGGGATGCCCTGTACGCACTCATCACAGGAAATGAAATGGAGTTGCCCTACGAAGTCATAAAATTTGATTAAATAAAAAACGATGTCTAAGAAAATTACCATAGAACCTGTTACCCGCGTTGAAGGGCATGGAAAAGTCACCATTTTTATGGATGAACAAAATAATGTTACTGAATCCCATCTGCATATCGTAGAATTTCGGGGTTTTGAACGTTTCATTCAAGGGCGGCCCTACTGGGAAGCTCCTGTACTTGTGCAACGGCTTTGCGGCATTTGTCCGGTGAGCCACCACATAGCAGCTGCCAAAGCGCTGGATGTGATTGTGGGTGCCGGAAACGGAGACGGATTAACACCTGCCGGGGAAAAAATGAGACGACTGATGCATTACGGACAGTTCTTTCAATCGCATGTGTTGCATTTTTTTCATTTGAGTTCACCAGACTTTTTATTTGGAATTGACGGCGATCCGCTTGAAAGAAACATCATTGGAGTTGCACGTGCCAATAAAGATCTTGCCGTACAGGGTATTATGATGCGAAAATTCGGACAGGAGATCATCAGGCTTACAGCCGGAAAGAAAATTCACGGAACCGGAGCTATCCCGGGAGGAATCAACAAAAATCTGAGTATTGCTGAGCGTGATGAATTACTCAAAGGTCCCGACCCTCTGAATGCGGATAAGATGGTGGAATGGTCACAAGCTGCACTGGAATTTTTCAAAAATTATCATAAAACCAACCGTCAGCAGGTAGATGGCTTTGCTGCTTTCCCGTCAAACCATTTGAGCCTGGTAAGGAAGGACGGCGCATTGGATATTTATCATGGCGTACTACGTGCCGTAGATGAGGAAGGCAACCGGATTCTTGATGATGTAGATTATCATGATTATGATAAATACATCGAAGAGGAAGTTCGTACGTGGAGTTATATGAAGTTCCCATACTTGAAACACTTGGGAAAAGAAAAAGGTTGGTACCGCGTTGGACCATTGGCAAGGCTAAATACCTGCGATTTTATTCCCACTCCTCTGGCGCAGAAAGAATTTGAAGAGTACAAAGCTTATACGAACGGGAAACCCAACAATATGACACTTCACTATCATTGGGCACGGTTGATTGAAATTTTGCACTCGGCAGAAGTTATTCGCGATTTGTTGAAAGATCCCGATTTGCAAAGCAATGATCTTGTTGTTAAAGGTAAAAAACAGTATGAAGGCGTCGGAGTAATAGAAGCACCACGGGGAACGCTGTTTCATCATTATCGGATAGATGAAAATGATCTGATTACCATGGCAAACCTGATTGTTTCCACCACCCACAACAACGAGCCTATGAATCAAGCTGTAAATCGCACTGCAAGAGCAATCATGGGTGGTCAGCAGACAATAACGGAACCCATGATGAATGCTGTGGAAGTGGCAATTAGAGCCTATGATCCATGTCTGAGCTGCGCCACTCATGCCTTGGGTCAGATGCCGATGGAAATGACACTGGTTGGATCTGATAAACAGATTTTGGACTACAAAATAAAAGACTAAAAGTGTGTAAACTGCTACTATACGGATATGGAAACCCGGGTCGTCAGGATGACGGGCTGGGTATTGCCCTTGCTGAAAAAATATGTGTTTGGGCAAAAGACCGTTTCCCGGAAAAAGTAGATGTAGAAACCAACTATCAGCTGAACATCGAAGACGCCGAAAAGATTTCTCATTATCAAACTGTGATATTTGCTGATGCTTCGCAGGAAAGTATCGAGAGCTTTACGTTTACGCCAATAACTCCTTCTAAATCAACAATTGAGTTTACCATGCACGCCATGTCGCCTTCTTATATTGTGCATTTGTGCGATGATTTATTCCATAAACAACCTGATTGTTTTTTGCTTCATATCAAAGGTTATGAATGGGAGATGAAAGAAGGGTTAGGCAAAAATTCCAGTAAAAACCTGCAGAATTCGTTGCTGTTCCTGAAAAGAAAGTTAGAGACTGTTTTATTAAAAACACAAAATCAATAAACCATGGACTTATCGACAAATTATATGGATTTAAAACTGAAAAATCCCCTTATCGTGGGAAGTTCCAGAATTACGGGAGATCTTAAAGCCATACAACAATGCATCAGTTTCGGAGCGTCTGCTATTGTACTGAAATCTATTTTCGAAGAACAAATTACCCTCCAGGCTGAAACAAAGCTGAAACGGAGCAGGGAGAATGAAGCTTATTATTGGTTTCCGGAAGCCAGGGAAAGCATTTTAAACCTTTCGAAAGAAGCGGGACTCGATTATTATCTCAGGTTTATTGAAGACATTAAAACTTCCAGTGATGTGCCGGTTATTTCCAGCATTCATTGCGTCAGTGCCGAAGGATGGCCCAGATTCGCCAGGCAAATTGAAGCTGCCGGAGCCGATGCCCTGGAGCTGAATATTTCCATATTTCCATTTAACAACTCTCTGACTTCTTTGGAAATTGAAGATACTTATGTGGAGATAGTAAAAGCAGTCAAAAAAGAAGTTAATATCCCGGTATCGGTAAAGCTGGGACCTTTTTTCACAAACATCTGCGGTATCGTTAACCGAATAGTGGAAGCCGGTGCTGATGGCTTTGTTTTGTTTAACCGCTATTTTCATCCTGATATTGATATCGACAATCTGAAAGTTATTGCACATGACCCCTACTCTTCGCCTGAAGAAATGAGCCTTCCTTTGCGCTGGATTGCACTTTTGAAAGGCAATAATCTGGCTTGTGATGTCGCAGCTTCCACCGGGGTCCATTATCACACCGGCGTCATCAAACAAATTCTTGCCGGGGCAAATGCTGTACAACTGTGCAGCACTTTATATCAAAACGGGATTGGACAGATTGCCAATATTTTAGATGGTATGGAAAAATGGATGACGGCGCACCACTTTGAGGAATTAGATGATTTTCGCGGAATATCATTAAGCAATCAAACTGCTGATTCAAATTTTGAAAGAATCCAATATATGAAGATGGATTTTGAAGAAAACGGCATGTAATAATTCTGAAAAACAAAATAATTTTTACTTTTGATGTGAGCAGGTTGATGAGTACCTGCATTAAATTTCAGAAAATGCACGAGCTTTCCATTGTAATGAGTATTGTTGAGATGGCTGAAAAAGAAGTGAAAAAGGCAAATGCGGAAAAAGTGGATTCCATTGAACTGGAGATTGGAACCCTTTCCGGTGTGGAGATGGAAGCTTTCGATTTTGCATGGCAAATCTCTCTGAAAGATACTGTTATGGAAAATGCAGAACGCAAAATTCATCGTACCAAAGCAAAAGCCAGGTGTGCGGATTGTGGCTATGTTTTTTATTCCAAGACTTTGTATGACGAATGTCCCAAATGCGGCCAGCCTTTTAATGAAATTCTGAGTGGCCGGGAAATGCGGGTCAAAACCTTAACTGTAAGTTAATTTATTAAAAACTAAAACTATGTGTTCTACCTGTGGATGTGGAAATACCGATGAAGTATTGATTTCAAAACCCGGAAAAGTTAATCTTGAGCATCTCGAAATGCATGATCATCATCATGAACATTCTCACGATCATCACCATCATCATGGCCATGAGCATGAGCATGGAAAAACTGTAGTGGAAGTTGAACAGGATATTTTGGTTGCCAACAATAAACTGGCGGAACGGAACCGGGGCTATTTTGAAGCAAAAAATATTTTTGTTTTAAATCTTGTGAGTTCTCCCGGCTCAGGAAAAACAAGCATTTTAGAAAGGACGTTGAGCGATCTGAAAGATGAAATGAAACTTTCCATCATCGAAGGCGACCAGCAGACTTTTAACGATGCCAATCGTATTCAGGCATTGAATATTCCTGTAGTACAGGTAAATACAGGAAAAGGATGCCATCTGGACAGCGACATGGTACATCGTGCCGTGAAAGAATTAAATCCGCCTGAAAATTCGCTTCTCATGATAGAAAACGTGGGGAATCTTGTCTGCCCTGCGATGTTTGATCTGGGGGAAAACAAACGCGTGGTGATTATCAGTGTGACTGAAGGCGATGACAAGCCTATTAAATATCCCGACATGTTTCTCAGTTCTGACATATGTCTTATTAATAAAATTGACCTGTTGCCTTATGTAAATTTCGATGTGCAAAAGGCAAAAGATTATGCACTTCGTGTCAATCATCACCTTGAGTTTATGGAAGTTTCGGCTACCACCGGAAAAGGTATGGATCAATGGTATGAATGGTTGCGGAAAAAGATGTCCAAAGCATAACTTTTAAGGCATTCTTGCTGGTCTGGATTTGCAATCCCGACCTATCAGGCTCAGGATTTAAATCCTATTTTCCAAAACATTCGGATTTGAAATCCGAATGAGCAGAGCAAACTTTGACAATAAAGCTTGGAATCTGATAAGAACACTTCTTGTTTTAAGGTGAA
>CAZPPK010000025.1:0-25200 GCA_964588415.1 uncultured Lentimicrobiaceae bacterium | reverse complement strand
ATATTTAATTATTCAAAAATTTGGTTTTCTTGTTTTTTTTCTTTACTTTGTAATACCAATATGAAAAATCCTTTCGCCCCACATTCGATCCCAAGGATTATATTTTTAATAAATACATTGGAGGTAAAAACCTCCTTAAATTGAAATGAATTGACATTGCAATATAGACAACACATAACAAAAAAAAAGGAGGTAAGCATGCAAAAATAGCTAAATATTCTTTTTCTTGCTGTCGATTTTATAAATGGCAGAACAGACGTTGAAAAAATAAACCTCTGACATTGAGGTTTTCAGTATTGCCTATTTCCCCTGTTGATGAGCCGGATTAAGTCTGGCTCATCTTCTATATTTCATGTCTATCATTTCCTATAAAAATTTTCGAATTACCAATATTTGCGAATATCAAAGTGACCCTTTTTTAGTCCCAAGGATTTAATTTACAATATAAAATCAAGAATTATGAAAAAGTCTATTCTCTTATTTTCGCTTTTGTGGCTTCCTTTCTGGGTAACGGCACAATGGTCCGTACGAGCATTTGCCGGTGGCGGTCCTGCCCTTGAAACGGCTTATGAATCAAATTACCTATTCCCGGATTGAACAGCGCCAGCTCTACTATGGCGCGTTTGGTTATACTTTTCAAGGTGGAATTAACGTACAGTATCTTATAAACCGGAAGTTTGGGTTTGGTGTAGGGTTAGATATCAGTACAGTAAAACTCCTGTGATGGTTTCAATGCCTGCTCCCGAGTCCACAAACTGGCACTCGGAATCCCCCTTAAAATTCCTTTCAATTTATTGTGGTCACCGGGTAAGTCGCATCATTCTGTTTTTAATATTGGGTTGGCAACCCATTTCAACCTGATACGGCAATATGATATAGCTAATAACACTCAAACCAACTATCAATATCCTGTTTTCGCCAGCGCACAGTTGGACTATACTCACAGGCTTGGAGAACGGTTTCAGGTGGATATCTTACTTGAGAGAGACCTTGGATAGTACTCAATAACAGCAACTTATGAATCACAAAACAACTATTCTTGATCCTCGTTATTTCACTTCCGCCCAGATTATTTTGAGCTACAGGTTGTTTGGGAAAGATGTAAAGAAAAAATATGACTAATGGGCAGCATTCAGCATGGTCACTACTTTTTTCCATGCTTCCAGCAACGGCTGAATCTCTGATCTGTCTTTTACCGGAGTGAAGGTTTTTTCCATCTGCCATTGGCTTTCTATTTCATGAACATCCGACCAGAATCCGGTTTGCAAACCCGCAAAATAAGCAGCACCCAACGAAGTACTTTCCACTATTTCAGGGCGTTGCACTGTAGTTTGTAAAATATTAGCCTGAATTTGCATCAGCAGGTTATTTGCGGAAGCTCCGCCATCAACGCGAAGTGTCTCTATTTTAAAACTGGCATCCTGTTCCATAGCTTTGATCACATCATAGCTTTGAAAAGCAATAGATTCCAGCGCAGCACGCACAATATGAGCCTTTGAAGTTCCTCTGGTCACACCGTAAATAGTACCCCGAACATCCTGATTCCAATAAGGAGCACCCAGGCCGGTAAACGCCGGAACAAAATAAACGCCGCCATTATCTTCCACAGAAGCAGCCAGTTTTTCGCTGCTTGACGCCTGGCGTAAAAATCCCATCTCATCGCGGAGCCACTGGATTACGGCTCCGCCCACAAAAACACTTCCTTCCAGTGCATACGTGGTTTCTCCTTTTAATTGCCATCCCACAGTCGTAAGGAGACGGTTTTTGGATTCGATGGCTTCTTTTCCGGTGTTGAGCATAATGAAACAGCCTGTGCCATAGGTATTTTTCACCATTCCCTTGTGAATGCACATCTGTCCGAACAGAGCCGCCTGCTGGTCACCGGCAACCCCAGTGATGGGAATTTTTGAAGAAAATATCAGGGAATCCGTTACGCCAAACCGGAAGCTGTTGGGTTTCACTTCAGGAAGTAACGAAGCCGGAATATCCAACAACCTGAGCAACTCTTCATCCCATTCAAGCGTATGAATATTGAATAAAAGCGTACGTGAAGCATTGCTCACGTCCGTCAAATGTTTCCTACCGTTGGTAAGGTTCCAGATAAGCCATGAATCCACGGTTCCGAAGGCAAGCGCTCCCTTTTCCGCTTTTTTCCTGGCACCGGGAACATTATCCAGAATCCATTTTATCTTGGTTCCCGAAAAATAAGCATCAATTTCCAGTCCGGTTTTCTGTCTGATCAAATCCTGATAGCCTTCAGCTTTCAATTGGTCGCAGTACCCAGAAGTACGGCGGTCCTGCCAGACTATGGCATTGTACACCGGTTTTCCCGTTTTTATATCCCAGATAATCGTCGTTTCTCTTTGATTGGTGATGCCTATCGCTTCGATGGACAAATCGTGAATTTGCATTTTAGTGATGGCTTCAGCAGCAACACTGATCTGGGAACTGTAGATTTCCTGCGGATCATGCTCAACATATCCCGGTTTTGGAAAATATTGTTTAAACTCCTTTTGGGCAAATGATCTGATCTTTCCCAGCTTGTCGTAAATAATCGCGCGGCTGCTGGTCGTTCCCTGATCCAAAGCAAGAATATATTTTTCTTTCATACCTTATTTTGGTAAAAGCAAGAGCTAACTGTTATTCCAGAATGTATTCTTTGGCAAGTGCTGTAAAAGTCTCCACCTGTTCTTTTTGCCAGCGCCGCCGATAGTCTAATTCTTCACCTATGAGTTGCGCAACCACAGGTGCAGCCTGGATACTTTGACGGGCATCAAGAAGCAACAACCGTATCCTTCGAGCCAGAAAATCTTCTACGGTCCGTGCCATTTCTTCCCTGACAGCCCAAATTACTTCTGCTTTCAGGTAAGGATAAGGATAGACCAAAGGTTCACCGAGTGAAGGGTTTTCTCTGATAAGATTTTTTATCCGCGCTTCATCCGACCCGTAAAAATGCAGATGATCCTTATCATTGATGTTTTTCACATACCCATGAATGGGCATTTGGGCCGTCACCGAAGGTTTTTCACTAAGGCCGGCAATCATGATGGCTTTGTCAAGAGTATCTTCTCCCATTTTCCGGTAAGTCGTCCATTTCCCGCCTGTAATGCTCACCAATCCGGAAGGAGACACACTTACTTTATGACTCCTGGAAATCTCTTTTGTTTTTTCACCTTCATCGGTAGGTGCAGCCAAAGGTCGTAGCCCCGCAAAGACGCTCAGCACATCGGACTTTTTAGGTTGATACGTAAGGTATTGTCCCGCCGTCTTCAGTATAAAATCAATTTCTTCAGGCAGGGCACGCGGCTCCAATGAAATATCTTCCATTAAAGTATCTGTTGTCCCTACCACCACTTTATCATGCCATGGAACGGCAAAAAGTACGCGTCCGTCCTGTGTTTTCGGGATCATAATGGCAGAATCACCCTGGAGAAATTTCTTATCCAAAACAATATGAACACCCTGCGAAGGAACGATGGTACGTTTACTTTCCGGCTGATCCATCCGGATAATGCTGTCTGTAAACACTCCGGTGGCATTGATGACTACTTTCCCTTTCAGATCATATTCCACTTGCGTTTCCATATCCACGACATGCACTCCATTGACAAAGCCAGCGCTGTCCTTTAAAAGTGAAGTAACTTTCATATAATTAACGGGAACTCCACCATTGTCTTCCATGGTCTGAGCCAGATTTATGGCCAGTCGTGAATCATCAAACTGTCCGTCGTAATATATGACCCCTCCGTTCAAACCTTCCTTTTTAAGATTTGGAATCGCTTTCATGACCGATTCAGTGCTGATATGCTCGGAAGGCCCTAATCCCAGCTTGCCCGACATCATGTCATATACTTTAAGTCCAATGGTATAAAAAGGCCCGCCCCACCAATCATAGTTGGGAATTATAAATGACTGGTTTCTGACCAGATGTGGAGCATTTTGTCGCAACAAACCGCGCTCTTTTAGCGCCTCCAGAACCAAAGAAACATCGCCTTGCGCCAGGTAACGTACTCCACCGTGCACCAGTTTGGTACTCCGGCTGGAAGTTCCTTTTGCAAAATCGCTTTGCTCTAAAAGCAGGGTTTTAAAACTTCTTGTTGAAGCTTCTACTCCACACCCCAAACCCGTGGCACCTCCGCCAATAATGATTACATCCCATTCGGGGATTTGATTTAATTTGTCGATGTTAGCACTTCTATTCATGGGGTCAGGGTTTGAATCAGTAAATGTATAAAAATCCTGATAACGGGTTTAAGGGCAAACCATTCTTTCTGATAAGAAAATCTGAAAATTCGCTGGGAGAATGAGCTACCCCGGCTCAGAGTAGAGGGGCATCAAAACAGAAATCTCTTTTTCGATGTAAACATCGGAATATAAGCCGGTTGGACTGACTGGTTAAACTCATTTATCCCGATAGCGTAGCGTATTGGGATTCATTCAACTTTTAAATTTCAATGTGATACGTTTTTGAAATTTTAGTTTTATGAAAATTGTTGTTTCCGATGGAGATTATTCCTCAGTTTTCCTGTGGAAAAAAGAAAAATTTACCTTACCATATTTCCGGTGATCGGAGAAATGGGGATGCCCTGAAAAATCAATACGGCGGGAATGTTCGATCACCAACCAACCTTCCGGTTTTAAGATTGTGCCTTCCAAAACGGCATCAGGAATTCCTTCAACTCCTTCCATGTCGTAAGGTGGATCAGCAAAAATGATATCAAAGCTTTGAATGCTTCTGGCAATAAATTTAAAGCTGTCAGATTGTTGCACAAACAAGTTGTCCATCCCAAATTGGCCGGCTCCTTTTCTTATCCAGTCGGTACAATTTCTGTTCTGATCTACTGCAAATATCTTTTCGCAGCCCCGCGATACAAATTCGAAAGCAATGGAGCCGGTTCCGGAAAACAAATCAAGAACAGTTTTGCTTTCAAATTCAACCAAATTCCTAAAAATATTAAACAAAGACTCCTTGGCCATGTCGGTGGTTGGCCTGACCGGTAAATTATTGGGGATGTGTAATACCCTGCCTTTGTGGGAACCGGCTATAATTCGCATTGCAGCGCGTTGTACAGTGTGTAATATTGATGATGCATAACATCATCAAGCAAATACGAATACTGGAAACTGTCGTTTCTGGGAATAAATTCGTGACGCCTTATATAGCGGTAAATCATTTCGTATTTCGGATTGCTTTTATCAATTTTCCCCATCATGACGAGATGAACCGTTTCCGGGTTCAATTGCAACTGTTCAATGGCAGACAACAAAAAATAGATAAAATCTTCTTTCGTATGAAAAGAAAAGTTGTTGTGATAAAAAAGCTTGTTTTCTTTAAAATACACAAGATCGAAGTTGTTTTCGTGGACATCCACAAAAAAATGATTAGGATCAAGTTTGTTTTTAAATCCTACCAAAAGGCTTTCTATCAGAGCCGTCGAATAGTGAACAATCTTTGCATTGGGCCAAAATCCCTTTACTTTTTCGGCAACCGAATTTGGCAGATAATAAACATTGTAAGATTCCGTATTGCTTAACTGATCAAAAACAATGCGGTGGTCTTCCTGAAAAGGCTGGTTAAATCCCAGATAAAGATTTTTATTACTCTTATCAAATATGGGAGCAGGAACAAGCGTACTGAAATTGTTCTGCATCAGAAAATAAAAATCCTTAAAAGGGTACGCGAACCAACCTTGTTCGCTTAAAATTAAATCAAAAAAAACAGGAATTTCAGAGATGTCTTTTTTTTCATCAAAAGCATAAGCCTGCAATCCTAAAATCTTATTTTTTTCAGGATTGAAAATAATAAAAGCAAGGCCATACAAATTAAATTGCATGGCCATGATGTAAGATCGTGTATGTGATTCCTTAAACGATTTATCCAAATAGTTGGTATGTGGCTTTATGCTTAAAGGCATAATGGGAAATATTTATTCCCAGTTACCATCAGTTGAAGGCTCTGTCATGGAGCCCACTTTAAGCCCGGGGTATTTTTTAATTTCTTTCTTACTGGCAATCAAGTTAATAATGAGTTGCCCATCCATCCCGTCAAGGAAAGTGGTGAAAGGAGCTTCTGCTTGAAACACGTTTACCTGCACACCGCCTTTTTTGATGACACCCGCCTGCAACTTAAAGATACTGCCTTGTGAGAACGGAATAATATTAATCTTATGATAATCAAACTTGGGATGTTTTCCAAACAGGGAATCGGCAACCCGAACATAACCAACAGTATCATTTATGGTTCTTGTGTAAGTGGTATCAGTCGGATCCGGAATCATTTTAACCACGGGAATTTGTGCTGTTCCCATAAAATTGATCAGCGTATCAAATGAGCCAGTGTACCGGTTATTGAGTTTTCTGTAAATAAACTCTGCAGACCGAACCCCCTTAAGATACTCAATCACAACTTTTTCGCGTGTATTTTTCTCTTTATTAAACCGCACCGGTGACATGATGCTGTCATAAATCAAATAACCTAAAACTACTGCAATGGTTATTAAAATAGTTTGAATAATTTTGTTTTTCATGCTTAATTAATTTACCGGACAAATTTATAATTTTTTTTATTCGCTTTGATAATTGTTTCATTAACCTGGCATTTTAAAATTAACAGGTTCAAAGCAAACAATTACAGCTCTTTAAATGTAGGGATTTCGTTTAGCAAACGGTAGGTTCTATTTTCATAATCCATTTTACAACAATAATGCGTTAAACCGTTACTAACCATTAAAAAGTTTGCCTGTAAAACGAAATTATAACCCGCAACCTGCTCAATCACATTTTGATTCAGCTTCACAGAGGATGCTTTAAATTCGATAAGAACTGCAGGAGTGCCATCATTTTTAAAAACTACGGTATCAAATCTTTTGCTCCGCCCCAGGATCATCAACTGTTTTTCAACGCTTATCAACGAAGAAGGATATCCTTTTTCATCGCAAAGAAAATGCAGGAAGTGTTGTCTTACCCACTCCTCAGGAGTCAATTTCACAAACTTTTTCCGGAAAGAATCGAAAATTTCTCTTCCCCCGTTTTTCGCTTCTCTGATCTTAACTTCGTAACCCGGCAAATTCAAGTCCATACCTTAGCAAATTTCTATGGTAAAAATAAAATAATTCATCTTGTTTGCTTTCTTTTTATCCAAATTTGGAAAAAACAACCAAGCCCGGAAACCAAGAATATTATTAAATTTGCATGTAAAAAGGATGAAAACGAAACTTGACATCGTCAAAGACTGGCTTCCCCGATATACCGGCATGCCACTTGAAGCCTTCGGAGAGTACGTGCTCCTCACCAACTTTGATCAATACATAGAGCTTTTTTGTGAATGGTATGGCGTAGAAATTGCCGATAAGGATAAACCTATGAATGCAGCCACTGCCGATGACATTACTATTATTAATTTTGGAATGGGAAGTGCCAATGCCGCCACCATTATGGATTTGCTTGCCGCTATCTCGCCCAAAGCGGTCTTGTTTTTAGGAAAATGTGGCGGTTTAAAGAAAAAGAACCAGGTAGGCGATTTAATTCTTCCCATTGCAGCTATTCGCGGTGAAGGAACTTCAAACGACTATTTCCCATCTAAAGTACCTGCATTACCTGCATTTAACTTGCAAAAAGCCATCTCAACCACCATTAGGGAATTTTCGAGAGATTACTGGACTGGAACAGTTTTCACCACCAACAGGCGCGTTTGGGAACATGACAATAAATTTAAAAAACATCTGCGTAAAACTCGAAGCATGGGCATCGACATGGAAACAGCAACGATCTTTAGCGTAGGGTTTTATAATAAAATTCCTACCGGAGCCCTGCTACTTATAACCGACCAACCCATGATCCCGGAAGGTGTCAAAACCCAGGAAAGCGATCAGAAAGTCAATGCAAAATATGTGGAAGATCATGTTAAGATTGGTATTAAATCGCTGGAACAACTAAAAAACAAGGGACTTACCGTCAAACATTTACGATTTTGATCTTTTCATCCGACAAGCAGGTTTTAGAATCTCTGAAGAATAAAATTTATAGCCCTGTTTACTTTTTTTACGGGGAAGAAACCTATTACATTGACGAACTGAATGCTTTTCTTGAGCAAAATACTCTGGAAGAAGCCGATCGTGATTTTAACCAAACGGTGGTATATGGCCGCGATGTTACACCACGCAATATCATTGACCTGGCCCGCCGTTTTCCCATGATGAGCAATTATTTGCTGGTTATTGTTAAGGAAGCTCAGGATATTAACAATATCGAACTTTTAGAATCCTATCTTCAAAATCCATCCGCTTCCACGATCTTAGTTATCAATTATAAATACAAGAAGCTGGATAAGAGAAAATCGATTTACAAACTGCTCAGCAAATCGAAAGATACTGTGCTTTTTGAATCCGCAAAACTTTATGACAATAAAATCCCTGATTGGATTAGTGAGAAAGTGAGAGAAATGGGATTCATTATTTCTCCAGGCTCAGCATTACTCTTGGCGGAATATCTCGGTAACGACCTCAGCAGGATTAGTAACGAACTCAAAAAACTGATAATCAATTTAAATCCGGGTGAGACAATCACAAGTGATCACATTGAGCAGAATATTGGGATCAGTAAAGAGTTCAATATTTTTGAGCTTACCAAAGCATTTAGCACAAGGGATGCGTTCCGTGCTTTTCGGATTGTTCAATATTTTGAAGCCAATCCCAAACAGAATTCATTATTTCTTGTCATTCCGATGCTATATTCTTTTTTTATGAAAGTTTTCCTATTTCATCAGATAAGTAAGGAAAGCAAGATCATCGTTACATCCAAATTGGGGATCAATCCTTTTTTTTATGATGAATATCGAACTGCAGCACGAAATTTCCAGCCTGAGAAAATCAAAAAAATTATTGGTCAACTACATGATCTCGATCTGAAATGCAAAGGTGTCGGGCTCCGGGATTCCACATCTTACGGGCCTTTAAAGGATTTTATTCTGAAAATTTTTAGTTAATTACCTGAAGTATACGCCTTTTCTTTCTGAAACAAAAATCTCTGCCTAAAATAGATACAATATTAAAACCATACGGGTCCGTTTCCTGGATGATTTCATATTGCATTCTCAGCGTTTATAGATCAGATTAAGAAAAAGTAAATTGTATCCAATGAAATTGTCAACAGCTGGTGTTTATCCATTGCTGCTTTCTATCAAACCTATTGAAAGTTAGATAATTTACCCGCCTGAGCGGGTTCTGTTTTATTATTTACAAAGCGCCGATAATTTTTTTGACAACCTTCTTATTCTACCCCAGGTCACCTTTTTGAAAAATTCTAAGAAATTTTCACTAAAGATATATTTTCAATTGAATTATTTATTTAGGTTTGTACGATCAAACGAAAAATGTCGAATATCTAATTTTATGCTGTCTAAAGAGGAAATATTTAAGGAAGATGCTATTCTCGCTGGCCAGAAATTATTCCAACAATTTGGTTTTCATAAAACCACTATGGAGGATATAGCAAATGAAATGGGACGTGCTAAAAGCACATTATATTACTATTATAAAAGTAAAGAAGAAGTTTTTGATGCAGTAGTTCATAGTGAAATGAGAAATATGAGGATGTATGTAAAGGATGAAGTTGAACAGCATACAAGCATGATTGATAAGGTGAATACATATATCATGGAATTTTATAAAGAAGTAACGAATAAAGTTAACCTTTATCGGATAATTAAAAAAGAATTGATGTCGGAGCCTATTGCTCAAAAATATTTTTCGCTTTTAATTGATTATGAAAAAGAATATATGATCAAAATTTTACAAGAAGGTTATGATTCAGGTGAATATAAACTTTTTGGTAAAGACGATATTCGTTGGGAAGCAGAAATGTTTTTAGCCGCCCTTTTTGGCATTGTACAATATTCGGTAGAAAGGGATAGTGTTTTTAATGAGACGAACTTGCAAAAAATAACCAACACTATTTTGCCCAATATATTTTAGCCCATCTAAAATTATTTATAACCGCTTAAATTATAATAAAATATTTTTTTATAAAAAAACCGACAAAAATACGAAAAACGTTTTATAATCTATATAATTAAAATTATGAGGAAAAAAACCTTAGCATCATTATTCGTATTTGCAACTGCTTCAGTTTTATTTACTGGATGCAGCAATTCGAAAAACGAGAATACAAAGGCAGATGCAAATAATCGCGTGACAAGAGTAAAAGTCCTGAGAGTTGAAAACAGCTCTGTGGGGGAAACTCAATGTTATGTCGGGACAGTCGAAGAATCTGTTTCCATACCATTAAGTTTTCTGACAGGTGGTACTGCTGAAAAAGTCCTCGTGGAAGAAGGACAGTTTGTCAAAAAAGGACAATTGCTAGGAGTTTTAGATAGTGAAAGTTATCACAATCTGTATCAGGCTGCCTTGGCAAAAGAAGAACAGGCACAGGATGCTTTTAACCGTATGGAGCCTATGTACAAAAAAGGAAGCCTGCCCGCAATAAAATACGTGGAGGTTAAAACCGGACTGGAGCAAGCACGTTCAATGGCTGAAATAGCAAAAAGGCAACTGGACAATTGTAGTTTATATGCTCCAACCGACGGTTATATTGGTAAGAAAATGATAGAACCAGGCATGAGTGTTTTACCGGACAATCCTGTTTTTAAATTAGTGAAAATAAACAAAGTAAAGATAAAAGTACCAATTCCTGAAAATCAAATATCATCTATAAAAAAGGAAGATGTGGTAAGTATTCTGGTTGCTGCACTTGAAAACAGAAAGTTTTCAGGCAAAGTTTCCGAAATAGGAGTGCTCTCAAATCCCTTATCCCATACTTATATGATAAAAATTGAATTACCCAATCCTGACTTGGCCCTGAAACCGGGAATGATCTGCCAGGTAAATATTCACATCCCCTCTTTGTCCAATCGTATTCTAATTCCCATGTCAGCTGTTCAAATCGCCGGGAATGGCAAAAAATACGTCTACATAGCTGATTCCGTAAGGGATCTTGCCATTCAAAAAGATGTCACGGTTGGTGAAATGGTAAATGATGATGTAATTATAAAAAGTGGTATCATCAAGGGCGAATTGCTAATTACAGAAGGTTATCAGAAGATAAATGACGGATCTACCATCAAAATCATTAAGTAGTCATGAAGAAAAAGTTAGGAATCATTGAATCTGCCATGCGCTACAGACAGATTATCTTTCTGATCGTCTCAGTATTATTTGTAGTTGGTGTCTATGCGCTGTTTGTGATGCCCAGGCAGGAATTTCCTGAATTTACTATTCGTCAGGGACTGGTTATCGGCGTTTATCCGGGTGCCACCTCAAATCAGGTCAGTGAACAGTTGACATCAAAAGTCGAAAATTATCTGTTCAGTTATAAAGAAATCAGGAAAAACAAAACCTATTCTTATTCCAAAAATGGGATGATGATCGTTTTTGTCACCTTAAACAATAATGTTAATAATTCAGAGCAATTCTGGTCGAAACTGAATGACGGATTAAATACATTTAAATCACAATTACCTTCAGGTGTAGTCGGGTTATTTACCAATAGCGATTTTGGTAAAACCTCAGCATTATTGGTAACACTTGAGTCGGACACAAAAAGTTATCGTCAGTTAAAAAACTATCTCGATGAATTAAAAGATCACCTGCGCCGGATAAAATCCGTATCCAGGCTTACCGAGTACGGTTTACAAAAAGAACAGGTTAGCATTTACCTAAACCAGGCTAAACTAACAAATTACGGAATTACACCGACCACATTGCTCGCCAATTTATTTAGCCAGGGGTTTACCACAACAGGAGGAACGGTGGACAACCCAAATTACAACGCCCCCATTCACATCGCATCTTATAACAGTGTAAAAGAGATTGGAAACCAAATCATTTATTCCGATCCGAAAGGGAATATCATTCGGTTAAAAGATGTTGCCCGCATTGTTCTTGAATATCCCAAGCCCGACAGTTATATTACAAACAACGGACATAAATGCTTACTCCTTTCAATGGAAATGAAATCCGGCAATAACATTGTGAAATATGGTAAAGAAGTGGAAAAAGTGCTTCATGAATTTCAATCCACATTACCAAAAGATGTCCACATTGAACGTATTGCAAACCAGCCACAGGTTGTGCATGACTCAGTGAATGAATTTCTGAAAGAAATGCTTTTTGCTATTATTGGCGTTATCCTGATAACACTAGTTTTGCTGCCTCTCAGGGTCGCCGCAGTGGCGGCATCTACAATTCCCATTACAATATTTATGTCTCTGGCTATAATGCTAATTGGTGGCATGGAATTAAATACAGTAACACTGGCCGCACTGATTGTTGTTTTGGGAATGATTGTAGATAATTCAGTCGTAATTGTCGACAATTATATGGGCAAACTTGATAGCGGCTTCTCCCGGTGGCATGCTGCCATCCAAAGTGCCAAAGAATTTTCCAAATCACTCATCTCCGCTACACTGGCAATAAGCGTTACTTTTTTCCCGTTTTTGTTTACTGCAACGGGAATGATTCACGATTTCGTGAAACTTTTCCCATGGACCATTGCCATCACATTGGGTATTTCGCTGTTTATAGCCCTGTTTTTCATTCCTTTCATAGAATATTTCTTCATAAAAAATGGATTTCTCAAACTCAAAGAAAAGAAATTAGAAAAAAATCGCAATAAACCTAACAAGCGTACGCCCTTAGACGTTATTCAACAAACTTATGAAAATTGGCTGATAAAGGCCTTTAAGCATCCCAAAGTCACTATTGGAATTGGGATTCTGTCTGCCCTGATTGGAATCGCCTTGTTTTTTATAGCGCCTCAGAGATTAATGCCGGTAGCTGAACGGGACCAGTTTGCTGTTGAAATTTATTTGCCGGATGGAAATTCCCTTAACCAGACTGCCGCTGTTTCAGATAGTCTTGAAGACATGCTCAGGAAGGATAAACGGGTTAAATCTATTACTGCTTTTATAGGAACCAGTTCCCCGCGGTTTCAAACCTCTTACGCTCCGAATCTGCCGGCAATAAATTATGCCCAGTTTATTGTCAACACGCATTCCAACAAAGAGACCGTGGAATTGCTCAACGAATATACCCCGAAATATGCCGATTATTTTCCCAACGCACATGTTCGGTTTAAGCAACTCGCTTATGAGGAGAATGCTTTTCCTATTGGAGTGCGTGTTGTAGGGGATAACATATCAAAAATCAAGACTGTAGCTGATTCTCTTGAAGTGAAACTGAGAAAAGTTCAGGAGCTAACCTGGGTCCACACGAATTTCGGGACCATGCTTCCGGGAGCCAGGATCAACATTCATCAGCAGGAAGCAAGCCGGTTGGGAATAAGCCGGTCTATGATTGCTGCTAATCTGGCCATCGATTTTAATGGCTTTACCCTAACTACCCTTTGGGAAGGTAACTACGGGATGCCGGTAAAACTAAAAGTAGGCCATACTCACCACGAAAAATTAGAAGATATCGATAATGAATATATACATTCGGTTATTCCCGGCATCTCTGTTCCTCTGCGACAAATAGCCAATGTCACTCCTGATTGGACTCAGGGAACGATTGTTCGGCGTAACGGAGTTCCGACTATCAGTATTTTAAGTGATGTCAGCAGACAATCCAATACCGACAAGGTATTTGACATTGTTAAAAAAATTGTCAGCAAACAAGAACTTCCACCCGGAGTTACTATTCAGTACGGTGGCTCACATGAATCAAATGGCGAAATATTGCCTCAGATGATAAATGGATTGCTTATTAGTATCTTTATTATTTTTTTAATTCTAATTATTCATTTTAAAAGAATCAATGTAGCGCTACTGACGTTAAGTGCATCATTCCTAAGTCTTATGGGAGCTGTTTTGGGAATGATAATTCTGCATATGGATCTCGGGGTAACCTCTATTTTGGGCTTTGTCAGTTTGATCGGAATTATTGTCCGTAACGGAATTATTATGATCGACTACGCCGAAAACATCCGTAAAAAGCATCGACTGACAGTATTGGAATCAATCTTTGAAGCTGCAAAGCGAAGGATGCGGCCTATTTTTCTCACATCAGCAGCTGCTTCCATGGGGGTTGTCCCCATGATTATTAGCAAAAGTCCCCTATGGGCCCCAATGGGGACCATTATTTTCTTCGGAACGATGACTTCGATGGTACTCCTGGTTTTAATCCTGCCTGTTGCTTACTGGTTACTGTTCCGAAAAGTTGATCAAAAAAAGAAACATCTCAGGATAGGAGATATCCTAAATAATGGAAATATGAAACCTATTGTTATTTTGGCGTTGCTTCTATTTGGTATTGTATCCGTATCTCGGGCACAAATCACCAATTATTCTTTAGATCAGTGCAAAAATCTGGCTTTAGAAAATAATACTTCCCTGCTAAATAAAAATCTGGATGTGAAGTCGGCCATGCAGGAAAAAAAGGCTGCTTTTACAAAATATTTCCCTCAAATTGATGCAACAGCCTTATCGTTTTCATTTAATAAACCCCTGGTAAAATTTGACATACCGGGAGGTAATCTGCCGGTATATGACGGAAATCCGGCTAATTTGGCATCAGCAACACAGTTTGCTTATTTCCCCGGCATGTCTCTTTCTATGTTGAAAAAAGGGACCATCGGCATGGTAACAGCTACCGAGCCAATATTTGCCGGAAGACAAATTTCTACGGGAAATAAATTGGCCAATTTAAATATAGAAGTCAATAAATTACAGCTATCTTCTACGGAAAAAGAAGTAATGCTGGAAACAGAAAAGCAGTATTGGCAGATTATTGATCTGAAAGATAAAATGAAAACACTGGATAAATATGTTCAAATGCTGGACTCGTTACACAAAGAAGTTGGGGATGCGTTAAATGCCGGACTAATTACCCGAAATGATCTGTTAAAAGTCCAGTTAAAACAAAACGAGTTACAAATGAATAAGCTCAGGTTAAAAAACGGTATTGAACTTGCTAAAATGGCTTTTTGTCAATATATTGGATTAAAATACGATTCAAATATTCACTTTTCGGACAGCATTCCGGCTCCCGAGCCTCCGCAGCTGATTTATATCAACCACGAAAAAGCGTTAAAATCCAGGCCGGCATACAAAATGCTCCAGAAAAGTATTACTGCTGAAAAATACCAGACACGAATGCAGCGGGGCGAATATATGCCCCAGTTAGGCATTGGAGTTGGCGGTCAGTATCTTGACAAAGTAATGGGTGAAAACAAATCGTATTACGGAGTGGTGTTCGGTTCTTTGAAAATCCCGATATCAGGATGGTGGGAAGCCTCTCACAAGATGCAGGAGCGAAAAATAAAAGAGGAACAAAACCGCAACACGGTTTCAGACGACACTGAAAATTTATTACTTCAAATGCAACAAGCAAAGAATAAACTTGATGAAGCCTATCAGCAAATCCAGTTGACTAAAGTTTCTATTCAACAGGCTAAAGAAAATCTCAAAATTAATCAAGATAATTATCTTGCAGGAATAATCAATGTATCCGATATGATTGATGCCCAGGCTCAGTTACAACAATCTAAAAATCAGCATATCGATGCTCTGATGCAATATCAGATTTCAAAATTAAATTACATGAGAGTGACCGGAAGATAATCGCATAGACAAATAGTCATTCCTTAAAAATCACTATCAACAAAAATTTATAGTAACTCTATGGTGCTTATTTACTGTATATTACATGTCGTATCATCATCAAAAGAATAAAAAAAATCAAAATTTATTTGGTCATTTAAAAAGGATGCGTACTTTTGTCCAGTTGATTAAACCAAATGATTAAACCAAATGATTAAACCAAATGGAAAATAAAGAAGAAAATATTAATACCACTGAACAACAAATTCTGGAAGCAGCCAAAAGTGTTTTTCTTGAAAAAGGAATGGATGGCGCGCGCATGTAGGAAATTGCAGATAACAAGTCCTAAAAATAATGTTCATGGCACAAAAAATAATATGGAGCAAAATAAAATCTACGGCCTATAAAGCATTAAATCCAATTATATACCTGTTAAAAAAAACAGGGGTCACCCCAAATGGCGTCACAACAATTGGATTTTTGATCACTATTATATCGGCGGTTGTCCTGATCTTGGGCGCTGAAATAGGCGATCGTGATGACTTCCGTTATATAGCATGGTTTGGCGCTATTACCCTGTTTGCCGGCATTTTTGATATGCTCGACGGGCATTTGGCACGATCGACTAATCAAATATCCAGGTTTGGCGCCTTATATGACTCTGTCTTGGACAGGTACAGTGAAATGATAATGTTTCTCGGTATTTGTTTTTACCTTGCATCGAACCACTATTTCTTAAGCTCTTTGTTTGCCTTTATTGCCATGATTGGCTCTATCATGGTAAGTTATGTAAGAGCACGGTCTGAAGCATTAGGGGTAGAATGTAAAGTGGGATTGATGCAACGCCCGGAACGTATTTTAACCATTGGAATAACGGCCATATTATATGGCATCATAACATCTCTTTTTGGAGAGTTTAAATACACAGTCGATTGGATGCCATTTCCGGTAATTGAAAACATTTCCATTTTTACTTTTCCCATTTTCATCATGGCTATTTTGACCAATATTACCGCAATTCAACGATTAAACCATTCTCGTAAGAGCATGTAACTCATAATAAATTAAATATCAAATTAAATGGATTTACAACAAAACATTAAAAAACCGGAAGGTAAGTTAGGAATACTTGTCCCGGGAATTGGTGCCGTGTCAACAACATTTATGGCAGGCGTATTAGCTGTTAGGAAAGGTCTCGGCCAACCCATTGGTTCTATTTCACAAATGGGGAAAATCAGGCTTGGAAAAAGAACAGAGAACAGGGAACCAAAAGTTAAAGATTTCGTTCCCCTGGCTTCTCTTAATGATTTGGTTTTCGGCGGATGGGATATATTCACTGACAATGCCTATGAGTCGGCATTAAACGCAGGTGTTTTAGAAAAAGATTTGCTAAACGACCTGAAAGATGAATTGTCGGCCATAAAACCGATGCCGGCAGTTTTTGACCCCAATTATGTAAAAAACCTGCATGGCGATTACGTTAAAAAAGAAGCCACGAAAATGGGATTGGCCAAAGCCTTAATGGAGGACATTGAACATTTCAAAAAAGAAAATTCGTGTAGCAGAATGCTCATGATCTGGACAGCTTCCACAGAGGTTTATGTTAAAATATCAACAGTTCATCAAACTATCGAAAATTTTGAAAAGGGATTGTTAAATAACGATCCGGGCATTTATCCAAGTATGATCTATGCCTATGCTGCATTAAAAAGCAGAATCCCTTTTGTCAATGGCGCACCTAACCTTACCAATGATGTTCCCGCAATTATAGAGTTGGCAAACCAACTCAACCTTCCCATTGCCGGCAAGGACTTTAAAACAGGCCAAACACTAATGAAAACCATATTAGGTCCCGGTTTAAAAGCCCGTTTGTTGGGTATCGACGGTTGGTTTTCCACCAATATCCTTGGAAACCGCGACGGTGAAGTATTGGATGATGTCGGTTCGTTTAAAACAAAAGAGGTTTCCAAGTTGAGTGTTTTAGACAGCGTATTAGAACCTGAAAAATATCCTGAATTGTATAAAGATATGTATCACAAAGTGAGGATAAACTATTATCCACCAAAAGGAGATGATAAGGAAAGCTGGGACAACATTGATATATTTGGCTGGTTAGGTTATAAAATGCAGATAAAAGTAAATTTTTTATGCAAAGACTCCATCCTTGCAGCACCGGTTGTTTTGGATTTGGCCCTGTTTATGGACCTTGCACAAAGAGCCAGCATGAAAGGTATTCAGGAATGGCTTTCGTTTTATTTTAAATCGCCCCAAACCAAAGAAGGATTGCAGCCCATCCATGATATTTTCCTTCAAAAAATCAAGTTAGAAAATACACTTCGTCACCTAATGGGAGAGAATTTAATAACTCATTTAGGATTAGATTACTACGAAGAATAGGTAAAGCATCCATGACAAGTAAATTTGGACTTCCACAAAAACAATTCTTCGGGAGAAAATACTGTACACAGATTAACGAATGATAATTTGCAAAGTAAAGATACTTCTAAAATCAAAAATTGTGAATCAGCACAATATTAGATTATAAACACATGAAATTTAGTAAAGTGATAGCATCAGGATTGGGAACAGGATATGCTCCTGTAGCACCGGGAACAGCCGGCTCATTGTTAGGAATTGTTGTGTTTTATTTATTAAATTTTGTATCATATAAACTTGATTTTCATGAGCTACTCATTCTTGTTCTCAATCTTGTCGTTATTGTTGGCTTTCTTTTCCTTGGCGTTTATGCGATAAAAAATGTCCACAAAGAGTGGGAACACGATGCTTCTAAGATTGTTATTGATGAGATTGTTGGGGTATGGATAGCCGTGATTGCCATCCCTCTTCATTGGCAGTATTATCTACTTGGCTTTGTGTTATTCAGATTTTTCGACATTATAAAACCTCTGTTTATAAGGAAATTAGATAACCTGAAAAGTGATTGGAGTGTTATACTTGACGATGTACTGGCAGGTGTGTATGCCAATATTGTTATACAGCTTATTCTGTATTTTAAAATTTTCTAATGTCAAACACAAGGCCCAATCCCCATACTTTATTAAAATACAATTCTGCTGCCATGGTTGCAACAGCAGTTGACTATACCTTATTCCTGCTTCTTTCTGTGGTTTTAGACTTTTGGTATTTGCTTGCATCACTTATCGGGCTGGTTATGGGGGGAGTAACCGCTTTTATTCTTCAACGAAACTGGACATTTAAGAAAAAAGACGAAAAGTTGTCATCTCAAGCTATACGGTATATAACCGTATGGGCAACAAGTATTTTTTTAAACACAACCGGACTGTATTTAATAGTAGAATTTACTAAAATGAGTGCCATTGTTGCAAAAATAATAGTTTCCGTAATTGTCGGGATAGGTTTTAATTTTTTAATGAATAAGCATTTTGTGTTCAAATAGTAGATCGTGGAGAAAATGAAAATAAAATCAAAATATAAACTACACGGGATCCTTGCTATATTGCTTTTGTTTACTCCTGCGCTACAGGCTCAAAAAGTGATTAACATCAGCGGAAAAGTGATTGATGCACATACCAAAAGGCCGCTTCCCTTTGTAAATGTGGTTTTTGTGGGTAAAAATATTGGATCAATTACCGATTATAAAGGAGAGTATAGTATTGAAACAAAATGGGCCTCAGATAAATTACAGGCCCAATTTATGGGCTATCAAAAACAGATAAAACCTGTTTCTTCTGAAAGAAATCAGGTTATTAATTTTAAACTGACTCCCGAAAGCTTTAACATCAAGGAAGTTAAGGTTGCTGCGAAAAGGTTAAAATACAGAAACAAAGGCAACCCCGCGGTAGAATTGATTAAAAAAGTAATTAAAAATAAAGATATCAACAGAAATGAAAGTCAGGATTTTTACCAATATGATAAGGATAATACGGTTGCATTTGCTCTTAACAACATTGACGAAAAGTTCATGAAGAAGAAAGCTTTTCGAAAATATCAGTTCATTTTTAAATATGTAGATACTTCCGAATTAAACGGGAAACCATATTTGCCTGTTTTTTTAAAAGAAACTTTGTCAAAGGTTTATTATAGAAAATCCCCCAAAGCCCAAAAGGAGTATGTTATAGGGACTAAAATGACAGGATTCCCTAGTTTTATCGACAAACACGGAGTTAGTTCCTTGGTTGATCAATTATTTCAGAATATTGATATCTATGATAATACTATTATGTTGCTTACTGATCAGTTTGTCAGTCCAATTTCTATTATTGCGCCGAACATATATAAGTTTCGCATCATTGACACCCTTGATGTCAATGGTTATAATTGTATTAATCTTGCTTTTCAACCCAGGAATAAGGCCGACTTCGCCTTTGGCGGTAATTTATATATCACAAACGATGGAAAGTATGCGGTGATCAAAGTAAAGATGAGGGTGCCGAATGGGATTAACCTGAATTTTGTTAATGATCTTCAAATTGTTCAGGAATTTAAATATGTTAACAATAAAGTTTGGATGCTTTCAAGGAACCAGATTATCGTTGATTTTAATATTACCAAAAATGGGATAGGTATGTTTGGTAAAAAAACGGATTTCTATAATAATTATGTTTTTAACCAAAAGCAAAACGATTCTGTTTATTCAGGAGATGAAAATACAGTAGTAGATCCAGAAGCGGCTAACCGCACGAATCAGTTTTGGGCAAAAAATCGGCTTTTACATCTTTCCAGGGAAGAAAAAGATACTTACATAATGATGGACAGCATTCAACAAGTCCCGGCATTTAAAAGCGCAATGAATATAGCAATGCTGATGCTGGAAGGATATTGGAATTTTGGAAAGGTAGATGTGGGGCCGGTAAATACGTTTTACAGCTTTAATAGTGTGGAAGGTCTCCGATTGCGGGTTGCAGCAAGAACAAGCCTGAAATTTAGTAAGCGCTTTAGAATGGATGGAAATATTACTTACGGTTTTAAGGACAAAAAGTATAAGTATGCAGCCAGCGCCCTTTGGTCCCTTAACAAAAAATCATTAAACGACAGGCCTGACCAGACAATCTCGGTAACATATCAGAATGAAACCAACTTTCCCGGAATGGAAATGCTATTGGTTAATGAGGATAATTTCTTGTTGTCGTTTAAGCGCGGAGTTGCTGACAAGATACTTTATTATAAATTGTTCAAAATTGAATATTACCGTAATTGGGGCAATGGAATTTCAACCACGTTCGATATTAAACATTTGGAACAAAAGCCGGGTGGTAACTGGCAATTCAATTCTCAGGATTATCCGCTGGATCAACTTATTTCAAGCGATGTATCGGCCACGATTCGGTTTGCCCCCAATGAAAAATATTATCAGAGCATGGACTATAAAGTGCCTATTATAACAAGGTACCCTATTTTTCAATTAAATTATATTCAAGGATTTAAAAATATTTTTAATTCAAATTTTTCTTATAGCAAGTTGTCTGTAGGAGTCTTCAAGCGTCTTTATCTTGGTATTTTTGGTTATATTGATTCGGATGTAGAAGCTGGGGAAGTATTCGGTAGTAAAATTCCCTATCCTCTCTTATATCTTCATCGGGCCAATCAAACTTATTCCTACCAGCTCTATTCCTACAACATGATGAATTTTCTTGAATTCGTCAGCGATAAATATGCTTCATATTATGGGGACTATCACCTTAATGGTTTTTTATTTAATAAAATACCCTTGATAAAACATCTCAAATTGCGCGGAATAGTCTCTTTTAAGGCACTCTTCGGCGAACTTAGCGATAAAAATAATCCGGAAAAAACACAAGGTCTGATGAATTTCCCCACAGATGCAGAAGGCAACCCCACGACATTTACACTGAAAGGTAAACCTTATATGGAAGCAAGTGTTGGCATTGGCAATATCTTCAAGGTATTTAGGGTCGATTTAGTTAGAAGGCTAACTTATTTAGACAATCCCCATGTTTCTAAATATGGTATTCGGGCCCGGTTTAAAATAGATTTTTAAACGTCTTATTATGAACCTTTCCCAACAAATATTAATAAAATTTACTTTGCCACGGCGATTGAAAAAAGAAAGGATTTCCTTTTTTCACTATTCTAATGAAACCCATCAGCGCGCAGCAATACTTGCTAAACCTAAAAGGGCTTAATTTTTATGATTAATTAGCATAAAGTAATTTATAACAAAACTAATACTATGTAGGAGATTTATTATGAAAAACATTGTTATTAAAGAAGTGGGGTCTAAATCCGATCTTAAAAAGTTTATTTCTTTTCCGGACAAATTGTACAAAGGCAGTAAATACAGGGTTCCCCAATTGCACATGTTCGAAAAGGCGGCTTTGATTCCCGAAAAAAACCCTGCCTTTGAATTTTGCGAAGCAAAATATTGGCTGGCCTACAAAGGAAACGAAATTGCGGGTAGGATAGCGGGCATCATCAATCACAAGTCCAACGAAAATTGGAACGAAAAACATATGCGTTTCGGATGGATTGATTTTATTGATGACAACAATGTCTCTGCCGCCCTTCTCAAAACCGTTGAAGAGTGGGCCAAACAAAAAGACATGACGGCTGTGCATGGCCCTTTGGGATTTTCTGACATGGACTTGGAAGGGATGCTCGTGGAAGGGTTTGATGAGATGGGAACACAAGCCACAATTTATAATTATCCGTATTATCCCGTCCATCTCGAAAAGCTGGGCTATTTAAAAGATACTGACTGGGTTCAATTTGAGATTGATGTGCCGGATAAAGTACCCGATAAACTAAAACGAATCTCCTCGATGGTGTTGGAAAAATATGATCTTAAAATTCTAAAAGCAAAAAAACCAAAAGATATACTGCCCTATGCGAAAAGCATGTTTTTTACATTAAATGAAGCATTTAAATCTTTGTACGGTTTCGTACCCTTAACAGACAAACAAATAGAAAAATATACCAAAGATTATTTTTCTGCCATTGATGTAAAATATGTTTGTTTTGTGATGGATAAAAAGGATGAAGTGGCAGGATTTGGAATATCCATATTTTCATTATCAGAGGCTTTGCAAAAAGCAAACGGAAGGCTTTTCCCCTTCGGTTTTATCTATGTCTTGAAAGCACTTCGCAAGAATAACAAAGTGGATATGCTTTTACAGGCAGTTAAACCCGAATATCAAAACAAAGGCGTTGCTGCTATTTTTTATACCGAAATGATGCAATCTTATATTGACAATGGCGTTGAAATTGCCATTTCGAGCCATGCCCTGGAAGATAACAAGAGCGCTTTCTTAATGTTTAAGGATTATGAAACCCGACAGCATTTAAAAAGAAGGTGTTATATTAAAAAAGGAATATGAAGAAGGTCTTGATCACGGGGGCGAGCGGATTTATCGGTAGTTTTCTTGTTGAAAAAGCGTTAAAACGAAATTACGAAGTGTATGCAGGCGTGAGAAAATCAATTAAACAATGTATTGAATCCTACATTGGCACAAAAGAACAGCATCTTACCTTTTTGTATGTTATCGACTTTGCCAGACTTGCTTTCGATACTTTGGAATCGGAAATAACCGGGAAGGCCTATTTTGTAACCGACCTAGAACAATATACGGTACAGCAGTTTAATGCTATCATAAAAAAAACAATGAATACAAAGGCTGTACCTATTGTTTTTCCAAAAGCATTTGTGAAGCTCTTTGTTTTAATAAACGAAAAATTATCTTGTCTCTTTGGCAAAGCACCCACCTTAAGTGAAGATAAATATAACGAGCTAATTTGTAAAAACTGGATGTGCGAAAGCAAAGAGATTGTGAAAGATTTTGATTTTCAACCAGAATACGATTTGGAAAAAGGAGTGCAACAGGCAATTGAATGGTTTAAAAATGAAAAATTATTATGAAAAGAGTAATCATACTATTGATAGTTTCATTTGGACTAATGTCGTTTAGTATTAATGGGGGTAACGGCTACCCCATCCCGCCAAAAACAAATAAATTGTTGTTTTATATCCAGCGAAACCACAACAGTAACACCATCATTTATGATGCAAACTTTGATAAAAACGGGCAACTTATCCCAGCTAAGCCGATATCGGTATATTGGATTAGATATGCAGAAAACGGGCAAAAAATGAAATTGCGGTATGTGGAAAAAATGTTTGCTTATGGCGTAAAATGCAAAAAAATAGATGCAACCGATTTTGATGTTAACCTTGTGGCAGATAATTCACGAGAATTTCGTTTAAAACTAGAAGCTCCGTTTAAAGCCGCCATATATACAATCATAAACAATAGGCATGCCCTATTAGACCACATGTATATACAGGCAGATAACTCAGGGTTCTGGCCCAAAGTCAAGTATATTGAATTGTTTGGAAAAGACAAAACTACCATGAAGGATGTTTACGAAAAGATTTGTAAAAAATAAATTGCGATTAATATGGAATTTACTCGATTTACCAGGAAAAACATCTTAACCAACCTACTGATGGTTATTACTTACACGGCCTGGGAATTTTTCATTGGAGCCGGAAGCATAGGATCAAATCAGATAATACTTATCCTGATTTATTTGTCCTGTTTTTATGCGAATGAAAAATCACGCAAATTTATTATCGGATTCTCCATATTTATCATTTATTGGATTATATACGATTCTATGCGTGCACTCCCTAATTACGATGTTTCAACCGTGCACATTAAAGGGCCATACGACCTTGAAAAAGCATTATTCGGGATTTCCGTAAACAACGTTATACTTACACCAAACGAATATTTTGCCAGCCATACCAGCAGGTTTTTAGATTTGCTTTCGGGGCTTTTTTATATCAATTGGGTTCCCGTACCCATTGCATTTGGCGTTTATCTTTTTATAAAAGATAAATATCTGTTCACTAAGTTTGCCCTGGTCTTTTTCTTTGTTAATCTGGTGGGGTTTATCATCTACTATATATACCCGGCCGCTCCGCCATGGTACGTTAATTTATACGGTTTTAACTTCCATTTAGGCATTCCGGGGAATAGTGCAGGGTTAAGCCGTTTTGATAACATGACGGGCATTCCAATATTTGCAAGTATTTATAGTAAAAACGCCAATGTGCTGGCCGCCATGCCCTCCCTGCATTCCTCCTACCCTGTGATTGTCTTGTTTTACGGAATAAAAAAGAAATTGGGATGGTTCAATATTTTATTCGTTGTGTTTATGCTGGGCATTTGGTTTTCTGCCGTTTACACAAGTCAGCACTACATTATTGATGTCATTGCAGGCGCTACGCTGGCTTTGATTGTTATTTTTGTTTTTGAAAAACTATCTAAAAAAACATTTTTAAATAAATGGGTTCTTGACTTTAAGAATAACATTTAACTGGAAAACGAAATAATTGATGCTTACAAACCAAGTGTAAAGTCAAATTTAATTTAGGTTGAGAAGATTTGATTAACCAAACATCTTTTGTATCAGGCCGGAATATTTTTCATGAATAAATCCCCGTTTCAGCTTCAGGTTGGCAGTTATCTCGCCTGATTCAATCGTCCATTCATGATCTAGCAGTTCAAATTTTTTGATTTTTTCGGTGTCACCAAAGAATTTGTTGTAAAGATTAATCCCTAACTTTTCAATTTTTACGTAATAGGTATGTTTACTTTGTCCAGAAT
>CAZPPK010000024.1:0-25260 GCA_964588415.1 uncultured Lentimicrobiaceae bacterium | reverse complement strand
AAATTCAAGCCGCTCACCATTAATTCCTTCAATAAACTTTCCCTGATCAAACACCATATTCCCATTTACAAAGGTCTTAAGAACCTTGGAATTAAAAACAGTGCCTTCAAAAGGTGACCATCCGCATTTATAAAGAATATTCTCCTTTTTCACCTCCCACGGGCTATTCATATCTACCAAAACCAAATCTGCAAAATAACCCTCCCTGATAAATCCTCTGTTCTTTACACGAAAAAGAATAGCCGGGTTATGGCACATTTTTTCCACTACCTGTTCAACAGTCATTTTACCCTGTTTGACAAATTCCAGCATCACAGCCAGGGAATGTTGTACTAGAGGACCGCCAGCAGGAGCTTTGAAATAAGGCCGTTGCTTCTCTTCCAAAGTGTGAGGCGCGTGATCCGTAGCAACCACATCAAGCTTGCCACTCAACAGTGCATCAAACAAAGCTTCCTGATCAGATTTGGCCTTAATAGCGGGATTCCATTTGATCCGGTTACCTTTTTCTTCATAATCACGATCGGAAAACCACAAATGATGAACACATACTTCAGCAGTGATCTTTTTATCAACCAACGGGATATCCTTATCAAACAGCTCCATTTCCCTGGCTGTAGAAAGATGCAAAATATGCAACCGGGAACCGTATTTCTGCGCCAGACGAACTGCTTTGGAAGAAGAAAGATAACAGACTTCAGCCGTTCGGATTTGAGGATGCAGAACTACTGTACCATCCAAACCATACTTCTTATAGAATGACTCATTATTTGCCCTGACTGTTTGTTCGTCTTCGCAATGGGTAGCGATAAGCATATGAACCTTTGAGAAGATCTGTTCCAGCACCATTTCATCATCAACAAGCATGTCGCCGGTGGAAGAGCCCATAAAAACTTTCAGGCCACAAACCTTTGTGGGATCGGTTTTCAGGACTTCATCAAGATTGTGATTTGATGCGCCCATATAAAATGAAAAGTTGGCAAGCGATTTTTCTTTTGCCAACTCATATTTCTCTTCTAAAAGTTCCTGTGTAAGAGCTGGAGGATTTGTATTGGGCATTTCCATGAAACTGGTAACTCCTCCGGCAACCGCAGCCCTGCTTTCAGTAAAAATCTCTGCTTTGTATTCCAATCCGGGCTCGCGAAAATGTACCTGATCATCAATTACGCCGGGAAACAAATACAAGCCTTCTGCATGAATAACTTTATATCCATCAGGAATAATCTCTAAAGCGGACTTTTCCTGAATTCTTTCGATAATCCGGTTATTCAGGTAAACAGTTCCAACAAAGGATTTGCCTTCGTTTACAATTGTAGCGCCCTTTATAACCCATTTTTCAGGCATTGTTTAGTTTTTAGTTGTTCGTGCTTTGATTTTTCCCATCAGGCCTTTCTTTCTCAAATTTATCACTCCTAAAATGGCCTCACGAAATATAGACTTGTTCATTTTTGATTCGCCCAGGGTACGGTCAGTAAAAATAATGGGGACTTCAACAACATTAAATCCAAGTTTTATTGCAGTGTATTTCATTTCTATCTGAAACGCGTAACCCACAAATTCTACTTTGTCAAGGTCAATGGTTTCCAGAACTTTCCTGCTCCAGCACATAAAACCCGCTGTAGTGTCCCTAATACTGAGACCTGTAACAAAACGAACATAAGCTGAAGCAAAATAGGACATCAGAACCCTGCCCATGGGCCAGTTTACAACATTAACTCCTGTGATATACCGTGAACCAACTACTGCATCCACGCCATCTGCCCGGGTCGCAGAATACAATTTTATTAAGTCTGCCGGATTATGAGAAAAATCAGCATCCATCTCAAAGACATACTGATAATTGTTTTCAAGCGCCCATTTAAATCCGGCAATATAGGCTGTTCCCAACCCATTCTTGCCTTCCCGTTCCAGAATGTACAATTTTTCAGGAAACTCTTTCATCATATCTTTAACAATGAGTCCCGTTCCATCAGGACTGTTATCTTCAACTACCAGAACATCAAAACTTTCTTCCAAAGAGAAAACGGTACGCAAAATACTTTCAATGTTTTCTTTCTCGTTATAAGTTGGTATGATAACCAGTCCATCGTTCATAAAAAATTGTTTTTGCGAAAATAAGAGAATTGCTTGGTTTTAATACGAAATCTTTCTTAAAAAATCTGATAATCACTGTTTCTGATACCTAAAGTCAATAAATTTTCTTATTTGGTTATTTATTGATTAAAAGCTGAGGTTAAAGTGTAAGCTCCTGAGCCGGATCCCAAAAATAGCGCTCCATGTTTACTATTTGGCTATTTTTCACCTGAATGCCCTCGGCTATAAGAAGTTCCTCCATCGTATCAGGTCCCCCAAAATGTCTTTTACCCGTTAACAAACTAGCCTGGTTCACAACCCGGTGTGCCGGAATATTCACAACACCATGTCTTGAGCTGTTTAGCGCCCATCCTACCATCCTGGCTGATCCTTTACTGCCCAAATAAGAGGCAATGGTTCCGTAAGAAGTAACTCTTCCATAGGGTATTTGAAGCACAACCGCATAGACCTGTTCAAAAAAACTACTATTCTTTTCCATCTCCCAGCTTCTTCGCCGGAAACAATTCCGGGTTCAATTTAAATTCAAGATATCTGATTTTTGTTTGATAGGAAAGCCATCTCTCTTCATAAAAAGTCTGTATCTCAGTCACTTCATTTTTCAAACCTGAACCATAGATATCTTCGTTGGTATACAAGAGTTTATGTCCATCCTGTTTAATGACTTCACTCGTATAATCGTAAAGTAATAATGCATCTGTTTTCAGGTGTATAATCCCATCGGGCTTGAGAAAGCTGCTATACCTATTCAGAAACTGAGGAGAAGTCAGTCTCTTCCTTTCCCAGCTCGCTTTTACCTGGGGATCAGGAAAAGTGATCCATATCTCATCAACTTCGTTCTCACCAAAAAAATATTCAACAAGATTGATTCTCGTCCTGATAAACGCCACATTTTTAAGACCTTCTTCTTTCGATGTTTTCAAGCCACGCCACATACGGGCGCCTTTGATATCAATTCCAATAAAATTTAAATTTGGAAATTTCTGAGCCAGTCCTATCGTATATTCCCCTTTTCCACATCCCAACTCTAAAATTATTCTATTGTCATTCCCAAAAAATTCATTCCATTTTCCTTTGAAGGGAAAGCCCTGAATTACTTCCTTGTACGAATATTGAAATAGATTATCAAAAGTGAGATTTTCAGCGAAACGCTGGAGTTTATTCTTATTTCCCAATACCCTTAAGTTATTTTGTTAGTTTTCAAAGATCCACGCCGAAGGGTTCTCTTTTTCACGGATTGTAAGTAATTGTTTTTCAGCCTGGTCACGATTTCTAAAATTACCAAATGCAACCCGGTGTAAGCCATACTTCGTGATTCCAGCGTCCATGGCCGGATAACCTTTTAAGCGGAGTTCGTGTATTAGTTTCTCTGCGTTTGATTCGTTTTTAAAGGCGCCTGCAATAATAAAGACATGTCCGCTGGATGAGGAATATTGAATTTGCTTTGAATTTTTCGGTGATAAAACCGGATTCCTCGTTACTTTATTTATCACCGGCTGAAAGTTATTGTTAGTCACCGCTCCCACACTTTTAGTTACAGGGTTTGATACTGTTTCAGAAGTGTTTCCAGGAGTTTTGCTTTCAACAATTTCAGTTTTAGATGCCGGTTGAGATACAGTTTTCACATCCGCTTTTACTGTTGTTTTATTAGCTGCCGGCAAATTTTCAGTCATTCTTGAAACCAATTTTTTATTGGGAGTATTTTCATTTTTTTCAAAAAGCGACACTATCCAGAGTCCCGTTTTGCTTTTACTCATTCTCGTAATGGGGACATGGTTGATATTTTCAATCAGGCATGCATTGGGGGTGGAATAAAACAGTGGAATTACAGATGAATAATTGCTGTAATATTTCTTCACTTCTGTTTTATGTATGAATCCCCAACCTATAAACATAGCAAAGATTAGCAACGAAAGAAATATCATTTGTGAGCGATATGGATTTCTCCGTTTACTGGCTACAATCTTCCTCTTTACAACTTTACGGTGAATTTCATCGGGAGAAGCAACGTTATTTCGTTTATTTTCCCGCACATTCTGTGGCCTGCTATCGCTAACAGGGGTAGGTGCAACTTTTTCTCTTAATTTTTCCTCTAGCGTAACCTTGTAAATGGCTGGTGATATAAAGCTGGTCAGGCCAAAAGCGTCCGGATTATAATTAACCGAATTATCCTGTTCAAAAGAAACCCGCTGATTTTTATTAAGGTAGAGATAACCAATCCTATGGAAATTAATTCTTTTACCCTCTTTCAACGCTTTATCGCAAAGCAAAACAAAGCGATCGACTTGTTCTTTGGCAGCTTTGTACTCAATGCTTTCTTCTCTGGCAACATAATTAATCAGCAATCCGTCGTTGGTTTTCAAATAAGCATTAAAAAGCACCTGCTTAAAGGGTGGTTTGAAAAGATTGGAAGCCGAATTGATGATCGCTGGTTTGTCGCTGGTCAGAAACCCTCCCAAACCTGGAATGACCACACACTCATAGTTATACAACAAATCACCAACGTATTTAGCTATCTTCATTTCTGCAGGTTTAAGGATACATTAATGGCACTGCTAATTTACGGACAGTTCCTTTCAATCGCAAGAATTGTTAATAAGTTTTGTAATATCCTCTGGAGTATCGATACCAACACCTTTATAATCAGTTATTCCAAGCCTGATCACAAAGTCATTTTCAAGCCATCGAAGCTGTTCAAGTTTTTCGGATTCTTCAAGAGGTGTCGGTTCTAAAGTATTGATTTTCTTTAAAATAATATATCTGTATGCATAAATCCCGACATGTTTATAAAAGGAATTTTTATCCAGCCATGCTTCTTGCTCTATTCCTCTTACAAATGGGATCGTCTGACGACTAAAATAGAGTGCATTTCCTTTTGGATCCATCACCACTTTCACCACATTGGGATCAAAAAGGTCTTTTTCTGTAGTGATTCTGGAAGCCAGGCTTGCAATTTCAGTTACATTATCAGAAAATAGGCACACAATTTGGTCAATCTGTTCGGGTTGAATAAACGGTTCGTCACCCTGGATGTTTACCACAACATCAAACTCTTCTCCCCGGTCATTGAAATTTTCCAGCACTTCAAGGCACCGGGACGTCCCGTTTACATGGTTCTCAGAAGTCATCATCACATGGCCTCCAAAATTTTTAACATGATCTGCAATTCGGTCATCATCAGTAGCAACAACCAACTCATTGACAAGATGCGATTTGGAAACCTGTTCATACACCCTGAAAATCATGCTTTTTCCCATAATATCAGCCAACGGCTTGCCGGGGAAACGGGTAGATTGATACCGGGATGGAATGACTCCAAGAACCTTCATAACAGGAGAATATTAAAACAAACCGTTAATTTCGGCATCAATCTTTTCTATCACAATACTGATATCTTCCGGATTGGTAAAATCCATACTGTCAACATTGATAAATAGCAATTTGCCCAATTTGTAATTATTGATCCAGGCTTCATATCTATCGTTCAGCAACTTAAGATAATCAAGGCGGATAGATTCTTCATATTCCCGGCCCCGTTTTTGAATTTGCTCAACCAAAGTAGGAACTGAAGCACGCAAATAAATGAGCAAATCGGGTGGCTGAATAAATGAGCTCATAAGTTCAAATAGTGAAATATAGTTTTCAAAATCACGGGTTGACATCAGGTTCATGCTGTGAAGGTTAGGTGCAAAGATGTAGGCATCTTCATAGATACTACGATCCTGGATCACATTTTTCCCGCTTCGCCTGATCTCGACAACCTGCCTGAAACGGCTGTTTAAAAAGTAAACCTGCAAATTAAAGGACCAGCGTTGCATGTCATCATAAAAACTTTGCAGATAAGGGTTATTTTCAACATCTTCATAAAGGGCTTTCCAACCATAATGCTTGGATAGAACCCGTGTCAGGGTAGTTTTGCCCGAGCCAATATTCCCGGCTATAGCTATATGCATTCTATTAGGTATTTAATTTAAAATTATCTGTTGCTAAGTTACTGTTTGTCAAAATATCATCTACTATTATTCGCTGGTTAAGTAACCTTGGGACTTTATGTTGTCCCCCCAATTTATTATTTCGCTTTAGCCAGCTATAAAAACTTCCTTCTTCAAGCGCTTTTAACAAGGGTGGCTTTAGTACCAGATTATGATATCTTTTAGCTTCATAATCGGAGTTCAAGCTTTTAAGTGACTCATCAAAAATCTGTGCAAAATCCTGAAAACTATTTGGTGGTGTCACAAACTCTATAAGCCATTCGTGTCTGATCTTATCATCCTGATAAAGCGGTGCGGCCGTATAATCACTCACGGTTGCATTGGTTTTTGAAGCTGCCATTGCCAGCGCCTTTTCAGCATTATCCACCATCAATTCCTCCCCTACAATGTTAATGAAATTTTTTGTCCTTCCAGTCACCTGAATGCGATAAGGCTTTAATGATGTAAATTGGACAGTATCACCAATCATGTAACGCCAAAGTCCGGAATTGGTTGAAATAACCATAGCATAATTGGTAAAAGGCTCTACTTCATCCAGCGTGAGCGATTTTGGAAAACTCAACCCGATCTCTTCCGTCTTGACAAACTCATAGTAAATTCCATAATCTAGCATAAGAAGCATATCCGATGCGTTGGGTTGATCCTGAATGGCAAAAAATCCTTCTGAAGCATTATAGGTTTCAAAATAATGCATGTCCTTTTTAGGAATCATTGACATATATTGATCCCGGTAAGGAGCAAAACTCACACCACCATGAAAAAACACTTCAAGGTCTGGCCAGACTTCCGTAATATATTTTTTACCGGACAATTCTAAGATTCTGTTCAGTAAAACCAAGGTCCATGACGGGACACCTGAAATACTCGTAACATTATGACTCATTGTGGCTTCGGCCATCAAAGTCAGTTTACTTTCCCATTCATCCATCAAAGCAATGGATTGGGAGGGCGTCCTTAAGATCTGCGCCCAGTACGGCATGTTATGGATCAGAATTGCAGAGAGGTCGCCTTCGTAATAAGAACTGTTGGTTACCTCCTGAATATTCTGACTTCCGCCCATCAATAACCCTTTGCCCTGAAAAACCTCTGACTCCGGAAAATTATTCAGATAGAGTGTCAATACATCTTTACCAGCCTGATAGTGGCATTCCTCCAGAGTAGCACGGCTGATTGGGATAAACTTGCTTTTACTTCCGGATGTTCCAGATGATTTTGCAAACCATTTCACTTCGCCAGGCCAAAGGAGATTTTGTTCACCTTTTTTCAGCCTTTCAATAATGGGCATCAGATCATCGTAGGTGCTAACAGGAACCCTTTCTCGAAAAATTTTAGAATTTTTTATCGTTTTGTAATCATATTTTAAGCCCCATTCCGTTTCTTCTGCATAGGAGATCAAATGCAAAAACAAATCATTCTGCACTTCGTTCGGGAACGCTTTGAAATATTCGATCTGGTGCATGCGCTTCCTAACAAGCCAGTTGAGAACAGAATTTATGATCGCCATGGATTTTTTTTTGGACTTAAAACGAAATTCAAATTTAATAAGTTTTTGATAATATTTACCTTTTGAAAATCGAGTTGGAACAAAAAGAAAGCCGTTTTTAAAAGTGAGGAAGGAAACCTTTAATTTTGACCCTGGAAAGGCATCCCGGTTGAAAGGGAGAATCTTTTATTATATAGAGATATAATTCTAAATCAGATTATTACTATTATGATTCTGTTAGCAAATGCAAAAATAAATTTGGGACTTCACATTACCGGAAAATGGGCTGACGGTTATCATAATCTTGAGACCGTCCTTTATCCTGTCCCCCTTTATGATGTTATAGAATTTTATCCATCCGACCAATTTGATTTACATATTTATGGCGAACATGTGCCGGGACCTCTCGAAGAAAATCTTGTTACAAAAGCATTCCAATTGCTGAAAATCAGGTTTTCGCTTCCTGGAATTGACGTACATCTTTTGAAGAATATTCCAATTGGCAGTGGGCTGGGAGGCGGCTCATCTGATGCTGCAAATTTATTATCCGGTTTAAACCGGTATTTTCATTTGGGAATAAATAATAATGAGCTTGTGCAAATGACTGAAAGCCTGGGCTCCGACTGTCCTTTTTTTATAGAAAACAAGCCCATGCTTGCTACCGGAAAAGGAGAAATCTTGAAGGAAGTCGGTACTGATTTGAAAGGTTATTTCCTAGTGCTGGCTTTTCCTGAAATTCATATCTCGACCGAAATTGCTTATTCTTTTGTGCAAGAACCCTTTAAACGTCATGCCAACTTGAGTGAAATCATCAATCAGCCTGTAGAAAATTGGAATGGACTCTTAACGAATGATTTCGAAGATACCATCTTTCCTAAATATCCCGAACTAGAAGCAATTAAAAATAACCTGACGGAAAACGACGCGCTTTACGCATCACTAACTGGAAGCGGTTCCGTTGTTTATGGAATATACAAAAAAAGACCTTCGTTCACTGAACGAAGGCCTGATGTTAAATATCTGATTTACAATCTATAATTCGGGAAAAGCTTTATTTTTTCTTCAATTTTCTTCTCTCTTTTTCCTTAAAGTCAATAAACTCGTCGATGGCCATAGCCATAGAAGGCGAAGCCTGCGTCGGTGCCGAAATATCCAGTCTCAAACCGGAGTCTTTAATGGTCTGGTTGGTAGCAGGACCAAAAGCAGCAATCAGTTGTTCTCCCTGTTCATATGATGGAAAATTTTTCAGCAATGATTCAACCCCTGCCGGACTGAAAAATATGAGCATGTCATAACTTTTAATATCCATATTGGATAAATCGCTGGGTACCGTCTTGTATATAACTCCCTGTGAATATTTTATTTTTTCCTTATCGAGCAATACGAACATCTGCTGATTAGGAACATCAGAAGTCGGTACGAGAAAATCTTCTTCGCTGTGCTTTTTAATCAGTTCAAGCAGATCACTGAAAGTCTGTTTTCCAAAAAATATTTTTCGCTTTCTGTATTGGACATACTTTTGAAGATAATAGGCAGTGGATTCTGAATTGCAAAAGTACTTAAACGAATCTGGTATCTCGTGGCGGAGTTCCTTGGCAATTCTGAAAAAGTGATCAACAGCATGACGGCTGGTTAAAATAACAGCAGTATGACCATTAAAGGAGTTTTTGTTCATCCTGAATTCCTGTGAAGAAATTCCTTCGATGGCGATGAATTTCGTAAACTCGATGTTCAGATTATACTTTTGACTTAATTCTCCGTAAGGAGATTTACTGATATCGGCAGGTTTTGGCTGCGATACAAGAATATTTTTTACCCTCAATGTCCCGTGTTTTTTAGTTATAAAAATTAAAAAACCCTGCTACTACTGACCTTTTACCCTTCTCACACAAACAACATGCCCGCTTTTATCAATAGCATAATGGGTATTATTTCAAGCGTGCAAAGATACAAAATAATATGAAAGGGTGTGTAGTGATTTGAAGAATAGCTATTTCTTAACAGCAATATCAATTTAATCAGCAGAGCCAAAACAGGCACGGCAACAGCGAGATACAATAATACGTCAACGCCAGTAAAAAAATAAAATATTAATATCGGATTCAGAAAGATTCCCAGAAAATATGCAATGTAAGAGCTCATTTTTGCATGCTCCAAAGCCTGCTTTGATGTACCAAAAAGAAAACCTACAAGAAGAATCGTGACCTCATTGAATAAATAATATCCCAAAACTAAAAACGCTGCAATTAGAAAAAAATTAAAAGCAGAGATATTCAGTGTTTCAAACAGATGAAATTTTTGATTGACAGCGATGAACAAAAGGCCCATGCTGATAAGAAAATTCACAAATAGAAATATAGGAACCATGAATCCGGTTTTACCACTGCTTTCATTTTCTTGTCTTAATGAATTTTTTCCTAAAAGTGATACCAATGTTTTTAGGTCCCTTGAATAGTAATATCTAATGAAAGCAAAAAGAGCGATAAGACCAAAAAGCAGATAAAAAATCCAGTACTGGCCCGGACTAACAACCGGATTTCCGTTCAAAAAAATGTGTCGCGCTTCAAGGAACCTATTACCTGTATGCAAAAAGCTTCCTTTAACCACCATGTTCAGGCTATCTGTAACAGGTGTTTTCATCACTGCATTAATAGCGGTATCAGCATTAAAATTCTGATTAATAAGTAATAGGTTGCTCAACACGAATCAAATAGTTATACTTCTGATAATAAATTTATTACGATTCATTCCAAATTATGTGAAAAAAATCACAAGTTAATTCCACGCAACAAAATTAGTAATACTTTTGCAGTGCAAAAATTTTAATTGAAAACGTTAATGAACTTAGTTGAAAGAATCCATGAAATGGCCCGCCTGGCTGAGAAAACCATTGTATTGCCAGAGGGCACCGAAGAAAGAAATTTAAGAGCTGCAGATTATGTCTTAGAAAATAAACTGGCTTCGCTGATCTTATTAGGAAACACCAATGAAATCCTTGAAAAAAGCAAATCGCTGGGTTTAAAGCATATTGAAAAAGCAACTTTAATTGACCCGAAAAAGCATGCCCAAAAAACATATTATGCAAATATGCTGGCCGAAATCCGAAAAGAAAAAGGAATGACCTTTGAGCAGGCATTAAAACTGGTGGAAGATCCTTTGTATCTTTCAACTTTGTTAATTAAGGATAGAAAAGCTGACGGAGAAGTTAGCGGAGCCGAACACGCAACGGGAGACGTACTGCGTCCTGCCTTTCAAATTATCAAGACCCTTCCGGGAGTAAGCGCTGTTTCAGGTGCTTTTATTATGATTTTAAAAGACAAATCCTTCGGTGAAGATGGTGTTATTGTATTTGCAGACTGTGCCGTTAATCCCGATCCCTCTGTGAAAGAGTTGGCAGAAATAGCTGTTGAATCGGCCAAAACTGCTAAATTTATTGCTGGTATCGAGCCAAGGGTAGCCATGTTGAGTTTCTCAACGAAAGGAAGTGCCAAACACGAAAAAGTAGATAAAGTGGTAGAAGCCTCGCGCCTGGCAAAAGAGATGAATCCCAACCTTAAAGTGGATGGAGAGTTACAGGCTGATGCAGCTATTATTGAAGCCATTGGCCAGAAAAAAGCCCCCGGTTCAGAAATTGCCGGCAAAGCAAATGTTTTGGTGTTCCCAAGTCTGGAATCGGGAAATATTGCATATAAACTGGTGCAGAGAATGGCAGGTGCAGAGGCAGTAGGTCCCGTATTGCAAGGTCTTGCAGCTCCTATTAACGACCTTTCCAGGGGCTGCTCGGTTGATGACATCATTAACATGATTGCCATCACGGCAAATCAGGCCAACGGTCTTTACAATGAATAAATCGACAAAAATAATTAGTTAAAAAATGAATCAACTAACTCAATTTAGCCTGGGGAAGGCCATTAAACCTAAAGGTAGTCTTCAGACCGTTGGAATTATCGGATGCGGCTCTGTGGGGCAAGTCATTGCCAGATTGGTTGCCCAGTTCGGAATGGATGTGATCTTTCTTGATGTTTCAGAAGAACGAAACCAGGAAATCATAACCGAAATTAAAGCGCAGCTTGATGAGGTTATCGCCCATTGGGGAATTACACCTTCCGAGAAAAAAGTCATTATGTCCCATATTACCGGAACTACCAAGTTTGAAGATTTAAAAGATTGCGACATTGTTATTGAAACCATTAGTTCAAGGCAAAAGGGCACATTGATTTCTCTCCGGCAGGAATTGTTTCAAAAAGTGGAGACTGTTGTGAGAGAAGATGTCATCATATCTTCTGATTTGTCCACCCTCATCATCTCCGATCTGGCCAGGGTTTTAAAACATCCCGAAAGAGCTATTGGTGTGCATTTTATAGAACCTGTTGATAAAACCAATATCGTTGAAGTGGTGAAAGGCCGGGAAACGAACGAAGCATCCTATGAAAAAGTGGTTCGTTTTGCACGGATGTTAAATAAAAAGGCCATTCTTATCAATGAGTCGCCAGGGAATATTTCAACACGTATCCTTATTCCGTTGATCAACGAAGCCTGTGAAATATTGATGGAAGGAGTTGCATCCATTGAAGATATAGACGAAACCATGAAAGAAACCACCGGTTACATTTACGGACCATTTGAACTCGCTGACAAAATAGGCCTTGATAAAATCCTGAAATACATGGACAATCTTTATCAGGAATACGGGGACAGAAAATACAAAGCTTCGCCGATTATAAAACGTCTCGTGAGAGCCAATTACCTTGGTTTACAGACCAAAAAAGGTTTTTATAACTATGAAATTGAAGGACAAATAACCAGTAATACGGTTTCCTGTACCATTATTAAATAAAGAAAATCAAGAAAAAAGATGAAGATCATTGTATTAAATTGCGGAAGTTCTTCCATTAAATATCAATTATTTAACATGCCTTCAAAAGAAGTGCTGTTCAAAGGAGTTGTAGAAAAGATCGGGTTACGGGGCAGTTTTATTAAGTTTCAAAAAAATGACGGTGAAGAATCAAAACTGGAAGGAGATATTCTTGATCACGAACAGGGAATAGAATATTTGCTCGGGGTTCTGACGGACAAAAAATATGGATGTCTAAAAAGTCTTAATGAAATACATGCTGTGGGTCACCGGGTAGTTCATGGAGCAGAAGAATTTAGTGGCAGTGTCCTGATTGACGATAAGGTTATTCTTGCTTTGGAAAAAGCAACAGATCTTGCTCCTCTGCATAATCCACCCAACCTGAAAGGTATTTACGCCATGCAAAACCTGTTGCCTGATATTCCTCAGGTCGGAGTGTTTGACACTGCATTTCATCAGACTATGCCAGAACACACTTATCTTTATGGGATCCCTTACGTTCTTTATGAAAAATACAAAGTAAGACGTTATGGGTTCCATGGAACAAGTCATAAATACGTTTCTACCAGGGCGTGTGAAATACTTGGAGTTGAATTTTCAAAACAAAGAATTATAAGCTGCCATTTGGGAAACGGAGCTTCCATAACCGCCATAAAGGACGGAAAATCATACGATACTTCTATGGGAATGACTCCCACCGAAGGTTTAATGATGGGGACACGTACCGGTGACATTGACCCGGGGGCACTGCTGTTTATTGCGGATAAAGAAAAAACCAGTGTCAGTTATACCAGCACGCTGATCAATAAATTCTCAGGAATGCTTGGAGTTTCTGGTATCTCTTCTGATATGAGAAATATTGAAGAAGCTGCTGAACAAGGAAATCACCGTGCACAGGTAGCGCTGAAAATGTTTGCTTATAAAGTAAAAAAATATATTGGCTCTTATGCCGCTGCACTGGGAGGCGTTGACATCTTAATATTCACAGGCGGTATTGGAGAAAATGATACAGAAACCAGGAAAAAAGTATTGGTGGGGATGGAATTCATGGGGGTTGAAATCGATCAGGATAAAATAGCATCCCGGGGGAAAGAGATTGTGATCTCTACACCCGAATCCAAAGTCAAAGTACTAATTGTTCCCACTGATGAAGAATTAGTAATTGCTAACGATACTTACTCTATTACCTCTAGCTGAGTAAATTAACCTGCATTAAAAAAGCCTGCCAGAAATTCCGGCAGGCTTTTTTGTTTCCGATAGAACTCTTTTACATCTCAGCCATCAGCTCATCAGTAAGTTCCAGATTATGAAATACTTTCTGTACGTCGTCGTCATCTTCAAACAAATCGATGGTTTTCATGATCTTTTGAGCACTTTCCAAATTCAACGTTTTGGTATCGTTGGGAATACGCTGTAAAGATGCACTTTCAGGTTCAATTTCCAATTCTTCAAGCTTTTTCATCATCGCACCAAAATCTTCCATGGAAGTAGTTACATTGAAAAAGCCTTCATCATCCAGCTCTATTTCTTCGGCACCGGCATCAATAAGGTCCATCTCAAACTCATCCTGATTAATATCTCCTTTGGGGATGATAAAAATTCCTTTTCTGTCAAACAAAAAACTTAATGAACCATTTGTGCTGAGACTCCCGCTAAATTTGTTAAAAATCGACCTGATATTCGAAACCGTTCGTTGAAGGTTGTCAGTTGTGCATTCCAGATAGACTGCAATTCCATGAGGGAGATATCCTTCGTAAGTAACTTCGGTAAAGTTTGCGCCGTCTTTATCAGAGCCTTTGCTGATTGCCCGTTCGATGTTCTCTTTGGGCATGCTTTGCCCTTTTGCATTTGCAATGGCCATGCGAAGCCGCGGGTTTCCATCCGGGTCAGAGCCGCCTTCCCTTACAGCAACAGTAATTTCTTTAATAAACTTTGAAAAGATTTTAGATCTTTTGGCATCAATGGCACCTTTCTTACGCTTGATTGTAGACCATTTACTATGTCCTGACATATATTTTTCTTTTAGATTCTCCGATGGGAATATGTTTGCAAAATTAAAAAAATCGATGAGAATTTTAACGCTCACCGATTGAAGAATTTTTATAAACACATCTTACTCAATAACGTCCCCTGGTCAGGAAAGTGTCATCCGTACAGCTCAGAAAGTTACCATTTAGTCAGCGTAATCCCTGCTGACCATTGTCTTAAATCTGGGCCGCGACCTGCCTGAAACATCGGGCTTAAAGCATAAGTGGCGTATAGCGAGATCAATCTGTAACCAAGGCGGACTGTAGCATCAAATCTAAATGGATTCAGTTCAAAACTGTTTACATTCTTTACAATATTCCTGGCCCTATAAGGAGTGCGGAAGCTATCAGCGATAACATTGCCGGTTGCAGGGTCTTTCAAAGAATAAACTTTATTGGCCTCATTAAAATATATTTTGGTATGACTCCTGAGCCGGACATTGGCAATCACGCCAACACCAAAAAAGAATCTCCTGTTTCTTTTAGGATTATTTGTCTGAAACTCAAGAATCAACGGTATGTCAGCATAGCAGACGGAAAGTTTCGTTTTTTTAACCGAAGCATTTACGATGTAATAACCTGTTAAACTGTTTGCTGAAGGATCCAGGTAAACAGGATTTGAAAAACGGTAATCATTAAAACTCAAACCTGCTCCCGTTATTAAACCAATGGTTTTAGCCTTATTTAACGAAAAGTTTTGTTCGTATAAATTAAGGTTAATGTTGAAGGATTTTTCATACTGGAGGGAAAGAAAATCATACGCTTTCCCAAAATTGGCATTGTTATCCATATTCACATAACCGTTCATCCCGAAATCAATACCGCCCCAATGGCCTTTAAAATGATTATATCTGTAGTTCTTTCTCCATCTGACATCTCCATTCCGGCCCACAACTAAGGTGTGGTTACCCACTCTGATTTTGGTAGAATCTCCGTCAACTACTTCAAATCGCATAGAACCGATATTGATCCGGGTAGTATCATTTGGAAAACGAAATCTGTTCACCTTAAAATTCATCCTGTTATTCAGACCACTTCCTTCTTCCTGTATTTCAGGATTTTGCTCTAAATAGCTTGCCAATCTGACATGAGCCACTCCCGAGACATTTTTATTCAGGTATCTTGAAACATTTACCCTAGCCGTAGCAGCACCTGAAGCTTTAATATATGCTGAATCCAATTTGATTTTCACAGCTTTCAAATCGGCTGCGCCGCTAAGTTGTGCCCTTAAAGTCTGGCATTTGCCAATCAGCGAGACATCCGCAGCACCCGAAGCTTCAATGTCAATATTTTTAAAGTCTGTCCTGAGATTGACCTGAGAAGCACCGCTTGCATGGATAGAAAAATGATCACCTGCCAAAGAATCGCCGGTTCTCAGATTGCTGGCTCCAGATGCTTTAACCCCTTTTAACGAAGAAGTTATTACATAAAATTTCATCTTGGTCGGTTTCATGTCTTTGTATGAAAAACTCAGAACTCCATTATTTACAGTAAAATGTATATAAGGCAAAAGGTTGTTATCGGTTTCAATAACCAGGCTGTTTTGTCCTTTGTCTCCTTTAAGGATTGTAACATCATCAATTCCGCGGGCTGATATCTCATTGAAAGCCGGTAAAGTTTGCGATGATTTAACAACATGACCATTACCTTGAATCTTCGGCATCGCATCTTTTGCAAAGATCTGACTGGGGCTCAAAATAAATAGCAGAGCTGTCACCCATAATAGAAAGTTGATTTTTTTCATCGCATTTTGATTTTTAATTCATTCTTAAGATGAAACGTCAATAGCATCTAAAATGTTACAAACCGAATCTAAAAGCACTTTACAATTAGTTTTCTAAAATAGGTACTGAATTTGCCTGACAATTGAAATTAAAATACTGCACAAAGAATTTAAACTTTCTTTACCCAAAAGCATTATTTTTGTTTTCTGGAAAGAAAGATATGGAACAAAGTTCAGCGGAGCAAGAGAGGCAGGAAATTCTGCGGAAATACCGGAATCTTATCGAGGTATGGACAACCCGGAAGACCACAAAAGATCTTTGGGATGTGCGGAGGGCTTTTCGTATGGCTGCTGATGCCCATAAAGATATGCGAAGGAAATCGGGCGAACCTTTTATCTTTCATCCGTTGGCTGTTGCTACTATTGCTGCCGAGGAAATAGGCCTGGGAAGGACTTCTATTATTTCTGCTTTATTGCACGACACGGTTGAAGATACCGAAGTAACGCTGGAAGATGTCGAAAAAATGTTAGGGGAAAAAGTATCCCACATTATTGACGGTCTCACCAAAATCGATGAAATCTCAGATAACAATTCAACTGCACAGTCAGCCACACTCAAAAAGATCATCCTGACACTTTCCGATGATGTGCGGGTGATTCTTATCAAACTTGCAGACCGCCTTCATAATATGCGAACCATGGATATTATGCCACGGGAAAAACAACTTCGAATTGCATCTGAAACTTTGTTTATTTATGCGCCACTCGCCTTTAAGCTGGGACTCTATTCCATGAAAAGTGAGCTTGAAGATCTTTCGTTTAAATATTCGCAGTCGGAAATTTATCAGGAGATTACCCAAAAAATGGGAGAAATCAGAAAAGAAAGAAATTCCTTTCTGAAAGATTTTGAGGTTCCCATCACCAACACCTTAAATCAAAAAGGCATTAATGCCGAACTTCTTGTAAACGAAAGAAAAGCTTATTCAGTTTGGCAGAAAATGCAGCGTACCGAGCTTCCTTTTGAACAAATTTATAACTCTTACAGTCTGGACATTGTGGTGGACACCAAAGGAAAAGACGAGAGTTTGCAATGCTGGGCTGTATATTCTGTTGTTGCTGCACTTTACAAACCAAATAATAAAAGGCTTCGCGACTGGATGAATACTCCGAAAGCCAATGGCTATGAAGCCATTCATACAACGGTCATGGGGCAAGGAGGCAGATGGGTCGATGTACACATCCGCAGCAAAAGAATGCAGGAAATCGCCCAAAAAGGATATGCTGCCTATCTTAAATATAAAACCAAAAAATCTGATGTCGGCTCATTGGAAGTTTGGCTCAAAAAGACAAAAGAGCTGCTGCTGGAAAGTGACGATGATGAATCAATCAGTTTTATCAGCGACTTTAAACAGGAGCTTTTTTCTGATGAGATTTACGTTTTTACCCCTGCCGGGGAAATGATAAATCTTCCGAAAGATGCCACCGTTCTGGATTTTGCTTATTCCATCCACACAGATTTGGGAAATCATGCTATTGGAGCAAATGTAAACCGAAGGCTTGTTTCAATTGACCAAAATCTGAGAAGCGGCGATCAGGTCGAAATTATCACATCCAAAATTCAAGAACCGGTTGAAGACTGGTATCAAACCGTAGTAACAGCACGAGCCAAGGCCAGAATAAAAGTCGCGCTGAAGAACAAACGGAAAAGCTACCGGGAAAAAGGGGAAGAAAAACTCCAACAAATCTTTAAGCAACTTAATCAGGAATACCAACCAGGGCTCGTGCAAGAACTCATCAAAGACAACAAACTTCCCGGACAAATCGATTTTTATTACTACCTGGCTATCGGGAAAATAGGTCCCGATGAAATTCGGAAAACTTTACACTTGAAAGAAGAAAGAACCGGTTGGTCAAAACTCAAAAACATCTCTTTTCCGTTCAGCTCAAAATCACCTAAAAAAGAACCAAAAAAAAAGATTTCCGAGAATCCAGATACAGAAAATCCCGATCAGCTAGATTATTTCATTTCCAAGTGCTGCCATCCTGTTCCCGGAGACGATGTACTGGCGCTGCAGATCGATGAAGGGCCTGTCCAGACACACCGAACTGACTGCGAAGAAGCCATCAAACTTATGTCTGTTTATGGAAGAAATATTGTTAAAGGGAGCTGGAAACAGAAGGAAGGAATTACTTATCTGGCCGGGTTGAAAATCACATCCAAAGACCGGTTAGGCCTTTTAAACGAAGTAACCGATCTGATTTTTTCAAAATACAAACTCAGTATAAACAACATCCATCTTTCATCCAACGAAGGATTGGTTCAGATGGAAATCAAACTCTTTGTGGACAATACCACAACACTCAAGAAGCTGATTTCAGAATTGGGGAAATTTCCAGATATTATTAAGGTTGACCGAACAACAAAAATCTGATAACTGAAGTCACAGGTTGAATAAAATTTACAAAATTGCAGAACTTTGCAGCTATTTGAATGCTTTTGATTTTTAAACATTTCTTAACGAAAAACATTTTTAATTTATATTTAAACTGCTTAAATTTTATTTTGTACTTTTACGGCTGAAAATTCATCGCCAGGCATGAAACAAGAAATAAAAAAAGACACCTTCGAGTCGGTAAAGAAAGTGTTCACCGATTATCTCGAAAACAGGGGGCACCGTAAAACGCCAGAGCGCTATACAATTCTCAAAGAAATATATGCTACTGAAGGTCATTTTGATATTGAAACTCTCTATATCAGAATGAAAAACAATAAATATAGGGTTAGCCGTGCTACTTTGTATAATACTATTGAACTTCTTTTGGATTGTAATCTTGTAACAAAACATCAGTTTGGCAATAATTGCGCACAGTTTGAGCGCTCATTTAAGTACAAACAACACGATCATTTCGTCAGCATGGAAGACGGGACAATTTTAGAATTCTGCGATCCCAGAATCCAGGAGATAAAGAAATCCATTGAAGAAATGCTCGGCGTTGAGGTAGCTTACCACTCACTAACTTTCTACGGAAAAGTGAAACCATCGAAAAAACAAGAAAGTAGCTGACCCTAAGAAAATCAAATTTTTATTATCAGATAACGAGGTTCTTTTTAACTTTGCCTCAAAATGATACGCCCAGTATTATGCAGGGCATTTTTAATGCACTATTATGAAAATAGACATTCTGTTGGGCCTTCAGTGGGGAGATGAAGGAAAAGGTAAAATTGTTGACGTACTGACTCCTGATTATGACGTTGTAGCCCGATTTCAGGGTGGGCCCAATGCGGGACATACCATTGAGTTCGAAAACAAAAAATTTGTCCTACACACTATTCCTTCAGGGATTTTCAATTCAAAAAGCATCAATGTGATCGGAAACGGAGTGATCATTGACCCCTATATTCTAGATAAAGAGATTGAAGAGATCAAGCCGACAGGTATTGACATTAAAAAAAAAGTGCTTTTGTCAAGAAAAGCACATCTAATCCTGCCTACTCACCGTTTGCTGGATGCAGTTTATGAGAAAGCCAAAGGAGACAGAAAGATTGGCTCGACACTGAAAGGCATCGGGCCTGCCTATACCGATAAAGTTTCAAGAAATGGAATCAGGGTTGGCGATATTGAGAGCCCGTCTTTCGATGAAAAGTATCAGGAAGCCCGGCAAAGGCATTTTAAACTGGCCGGTTTATATGATCCGGGATTTCTTCAGGCCAAAATAGAAGGCCTTGAATTTGAAGAATACGAAAGAATCTGGCTGAAAAAATTAGATATACTCAGGGATTTCGAAAAAATTGACAGCGAATACTATCTCCATCAGGCCATAATCGACAACAAAAAAATCCTGGCCGAAGGCGCCCAGGGAACTATGCTCGATATTGACTTTGGCTCGTATCCTTTTGTTACTTCATCCAACACCACGAGTGCAGGAGTCTGCAACGGGTTAGGAGTAGCTCCTGGAGATGTTGGAAGGGTATTTGGTATCTTTAAAGCCTATTGTACCCGTGTCGGAAGTGGCCCCTTCCCTACAGAACTCATGGATGAAACTGGAAAAGAGTTACAGAATAAAGGCCATGAATTTGGAGCCACGACCGGAAGACCACGTAGATGCGGATGGCTTGATCTTCCTGCATTGAAGTATGCTATTATGATCAACGGAGTCGCGGAACTTAAAATGATGAAAGTTGATGTGCTCTCTGGATTCAAAGAAATAAAAATTGCCACACATTATAAAATTGATGGCAAACTCTGCGATAAAGTTCCATTTGAAATAGGAAATGTAAACATTGAACCTGTTTATCAGACTTTTGCGGGATGGGATGAAAACTTAGAGGATGTTTATGATTTTAAAGACTTACCACAGAGTTTAAAAGACTATATTCTTTTCATTGAAAAAGAGGCCGGGGTCCCCGTTAATCTTATTTCTGTAGGCCCTGACAGGAAACAGACGCTGAAAAGAAATTAAGGTGATCCAACCGGGCATTTTTTGCTCATTAAAATACGGATATCATGCCCCTTGAAATTGAAAGAAAGTTTTTGGTCGATGGTGATTTTAAAAGTGATGCTACCAAAAATATCGAGATCATTCAGGGTTATCTTTCTTCATCACCGGAAAGGACTGTCCGCGTGAGGACTTGGGGCGATAAAGCTTTTCTTACCATTAAAGGTAAAACCAATGCAACCGGGACAAGTCGGTTTGAATGGGAAAAAGAAATTCCACAGGAAGAAGCCATCGAACTTTTAAAAATTTGTGAACCCGGAGTGATCCGTAAAACCCGTTTCATTATCCCGACTCAGGAGCATTTAGCTTTTGAAGTTGATGAATTTTATGATGAAAACAAAGGTCTTTTTATGGCAGAAATAGAGTTGGCAAATGAAGATTTTTCTTTTGAAAAGCCACAATGGTTGGGAAAAGAAGTTACCAACGATATCAGGTATTATAATTCCTACTTAGCCAAGCATCCATTTAAAACATGGTGACCTTTTAAAACAAAATGACCTGTAATATTTTGTTTTCGAATTAAATTATTTTAAAAATCTCGCCACTCATATCCACACGCATCTTAACCAAAACAGGAAGATGGTCGCTATAACCACCAAAATAACTACGTGATGAAGCAGTACGATTGGGAACAGCGGGCCCATGTTTTGGCTGATATAACATCCAGCTCTTTTTGAAAATCTCCTCCGAAGGAGAATCCACCTTTATTCCATTGTGGCCAGCAATCATCGATGTAGAAACAACGATTTGGTCAAACAGATCCCAGCCTTTGTAGTACAAACTTCCTTCACCTTTACCAAAAGGAAGGTCAGCAAGGTCGAACAACTGCTTCTTTGCCAACGGTTCTTTGGGCTCAATAGCGCCTAGAGAATTCCGGATACTCGGATCGGTGGGATTATCATTCAAATCACCCATTATCAAAATATTAGCATGAGGCTGCTGATTAAAAATAGAGTCACAGATAAGTCTTTCTACGCGACCTATAAAACGCCTGAGGGGGTCAGTACGTTCCTGGCTGCCATATCTGGAAACCCAGTGATTTACAAAAATATGAATCGTGTCAACACCATAAACCAAACCTTTAGTATAAATAATATCACGTGTTGTGAAATCAGGCTCCGAAGGAAAATTCAACCGGATAAAACGGGTAACCAGCGGCTTAAATACCTTCGGATCATACAATAAAGCAACATCAATTCCCCTTTTATCTGGACTGTCCTTATGAATAATTTTATAACCTGCATGCTTTAATTTACCTGTATTGATCAAGTCTTCAACAACCTGACGGTTTTCCACTTCGGCCAGACCAAAAACTGTTGGAAAATGCTCTGGTTCCATGGAAGACATTACTCTGGCGATGTGATTCAGTTTACGATCATATCTTTCAGTATTCCAGCTTACCTTGCTGGAAGGAAGATAATCATTATCACGTGTCAACGGGTTGTCGATGGTATCATAAAGATTTTCAACATTGTAAAATGCAGCAGAAAAAGGTTTCAGTTCGCTATTCGAACACGATGTTCCTACATAAAGCAGGGACAATAGACTTGCCGATACAAGGAGTAAATATTTTTTCATAACAAAAGCTTTAAGGCTGAATAAATCAAAACTTTTAGATTGTTGCAAATTTAGCGAATTAGCACATGAACGCTTAGTATAAAAGCATTTAATTTACAGTTATACAATATAAAAATTCCAAATTTAAGTCAGAAATGATAAGGAATGTATGGAAAGCATCTTTTCTCTAAAAAGAGTTGTCAAAATCTTTCAGCCGATCTATATTCCTACGGTCTTTTTTTGACGGGCGTCCAATTCCTCGATCACGCCGTTCGTAGTTGATCTTTCGAGCCATTTCCAGTTTTTCAAGCTCTTCAACCGGTGTAAGATCATCCATCAGCTCAGACACCAACTTTGGCCCAACCCGGTTGTTGCCGATCTGCTTAATACGTACTGACTTCCTGATTCCATTATGGACAATATCAATCTGATCTCCTACTTTGATATCTTTTGATGGTTTTGCATTCACACCCGACATCTTGATTTTTCCTCCCTTACACGCTTCTGTTGCCTGAGAACGTGTTTTGAACAGACGAACTGTCCAGAGCCATTTGTCGAGCCTGATTGTATCCATTTCAAGTCATAATTATTTTTCCCTGAAGAACATCTGAACGGGCACTCCGGTAAAATCGAAATTCTTTCTAAGCTGATTTTCCAAAAACCTACTATAAGAATCTTTCACTTCGCCGGGGAGATTGCAGAAAAAAGCAAACTGTGGCGTTGTCGTTTTGAGTTGCATCACATATTTTATGCGGATATAGCGACCGCGAGATGCCATGGGATGCGGGGTTTTCTCAATAATAGGGAGAAAAAGTTCATTCAATTTGGAAGTGGGAATCCGTCGGCTTCTTTTTTCATAAACATACTTAGCAACATCCAGAACTTTTAAAATTCGTTGTTTATCATGTACCGACACAAAAACAATCGGTACATCATTGAAAGGTGCAATACGCTCCCGGATCCTTTTCTCAAACTCCAGGTGCGTATTGTTCGACTTATCCACCAAATCCCATTTGTTGACAACAACAACTATTCCCTTCCTGTTTTTTTCGGCAAGATGGAATATGCTTATATCCTGTTTTTCTATTCCCTGGCTTGCGTCCAGCATCACAAGGCAAACATCAGAATTCTCTATGGCACGAATAGTTCGCAATGTGGAATAAAACTCGATGTTCTCGTACACCTTGCCTTTTTTACGGAGTCCTGCCGTATCCACAAGCATAAATTCGTATCCGAAGCCTTTAAAAGGGGTATAAATTGAGTCGCGGGTAGTGCCAGCAACGGGAGTAACAATGTTTCTTTCATCACCCAGAAATGTATTGATAAGCGATGATTTTCCAACATTGGGACGTCCGACTACTGCAATTTTTGGCAAATCCGGTAATGATTCTTCCTGATTTTCTGGAATCTCAAATGATTTCACAACATCGTCGAGCAAATCGCCTGTCCCCATTCCCGTCACGGCAGAAACCGGAAAAATTTCACCCAGTCCCAATGAATAAAATTCACCCGTAAGAGCTTCGAGATTGGGAGTGTCAATTTTGTTGGCTGCTAAAAAAATCTTTTTCCCAGAACGTCTCAGGATTTCTGCAACTTCTTCATCCAACAGATGTACTCCTGCACGTGCATCCACCACAAAAACAATAACATCAGCTTCATCTACCGCAAAAAGCACCTGCTTCCTGATCTCTTCTTCAAACACGTCGTCAGACCCCTGAACAAATCCACCTGTGTCTATGACCGAAAACTCGACGCCATTCCAGTCGCTTTTTCCATAAATACGGTCGCGGGTAACCCCACTTTGAGATTCCACAATGGCAGCAGACGACTGCGTCAGACGATTATAAAGCGTTGACTTTCCTACATTTGGCCTTCCGACAATGGCTAAAATATTATTCATTTTTAGTTTTTTTATTGGATCTACAAGAAGTTTGAAAAACAATCAATGATCATACCCGAAACGTTCAAGCGTATTATCATTGTTTCTCCAGTCTTTATTCACTTTAACAGTTAGTTGCAGGTAAACTTTTTTGCCGAAAAATTCTTCAATTGCCTCTCGGGCCATGATTCCAGTTTTCTTAATTGCACTACCGTTATGGCCTAAAATTATTCCTTTTTGAGAGTCTCTTTCCACAAAGATAACAGCAAATATCTTAATCAGCTTTTCCGTTTCCTGAAAGAGTTCCACAGCAACTTCCACGGAATAAGGCACTTCTTTTTTATAATTCAGAAATATTTTCTCTCTGATCATTTCAGTAACGAAAAACCTTTCGCTTCTGTCAGTAAGCTCATCTTTCGGATAATAGGCAGGGCTTTCCGGCAGCCGTTCTAAAATGCTATCGAACACTTTTTCGATATTAAAATGTTGCAAAGCCGAAATCGGCATTATCTCAGCCTCGGGAATTTGTTCTTTCCAATAACTGATCTGCTCTTCCACAACTTCCTGGCTGGATAGGTCAATTTTATTGATTAACACCAAAACAGGTACAGAAGACAAAACTACATTTTGCAGAATTTTCTCTTCCGAAAATTTTAAGCCCGGTTCTGTCATCAGGAGGATAATATCAGCATCCTGCAAAGCACTTTCGATGTAATTATTCATCATGCCGTGCATTTTGTAGGCAGGATTACGAATTATTCCAGGCGTGTCGGAATACACAATTTGAAAATCATCTCCATTCACAATCCCCAGGATACGATGCCTGGTTGTCTGCGCTTTAGATGTGATAATAGACAACTTTTCACCCACAAGGGCGTTCATCAGGGTTGATTTTCCCACGTTTGGATAGCCAATAATATTGACGAACCCTGCTTTGTGCGACATAATTTTTCTGAAAATTATTTGTTTGGCAAAGAAACAAAATATATCTTTGCACTCCCAAATTAAAACTGGGGAGAATATAGACGTTCATTGTAGAAACAAGATATATTGCGGGGTGGAGCAGTGGTAGCTCGGCGGGCTCATAACCCGTAGGTCGTAGGTTCGAATCCTGCCCCCGCTACTACGAAAGGGTTGGCTCATGGAGTTTAACCCTTTT
>CAZPPK010000023.1:0-25517 GCA_964588415.1 uncultured Lentimicrobiaceae bacterium | reverse complement strand
ATTCTGGACAAAGTAAACATACCTATTACGTAAAAATTGAAAAGTTAGGGATTAAAGAAGGTTTTTATTATTTTTTAGCAGCGAGCATTAAAGTATTCTTTGACGTATTGCAGGTTATATGTGCTTTAAAGAACGGTTTTCGGGAACGGATTAAGGAGCATTACCTAGTTTTTGGTTTGTTTTGCTCACCAGTGGACACAGCATTCTCCTTCCCCATAAAAAACAGGGATGGATAAAGGGATTATACCATGTAATGGGGAATACCGGCAGGAAGAAACGTTTCAGGAGACCTGATGCGGGGTAGTTCGGCAACGACCACCATGCGTTCCTTTTTACACACCAGGCAACAGCCCAGGTCGATACCGGTGAGCAGTTCAAAACGCTCGCGTTTGGTTTTGGGAGGTTGCTTTGGGTTGATTATCATCTCTATATCCTGTTTTTCCTCCGGAACAAATTGGATTTTAAGGTTTCTTTTTACTGTTGGGTTATAAATACCATATCGTCGTATTTTGACAAAACGCCTGGGCAGGATATGCAAGCAGAAGCGTCGTAAGAATTCAACGCCATCCAGGGTTACCGGTTTATTGATGGCCCTGTCGCGGTAATCTTTTGCCAGGAAGGTAACCTTGCCCTTGTCCTCTTTGTGTTTCCGGTAGGCATTACGGGTAATAATTTTTGCCTTCTCTCTTTCAATGATAAGTGCCGCAATGTTGGAAGCCTGTTGCTCCACATCAGAATTTTGCATGATCCTGGAGAACTTCTTTTCACTCACATCATGCCTGTATATTAATCTGCAAGGTTGCGAGAAATCATGGAGCAGTAGATCGTGAACAAACAGTGTTATTTTTTGTTGCAGTGCTTCATCGTCAGAACTTTCTATGTTCTGCAAAGGTATGTCTTTCTGTTGGTCAGGATCAGTGTTCATCGGCCTGGACTCATTGCTTGTTACTGAGGCAAAGATAAGGGAGAGTTTGTCATGTAATCCAGTCAAAAACTTACTTGAGAATTTTTAACCTTTAAGAATTATTAAGAAAAAGGAAAATAGGTATGAGTAATAATTTGACTACCATAGCGTTGATTGTAATGATTTTACCGATTATTGAATCTTATTTCATCTATAAAACCAGCTGTTCATTTTTATTATAAATTTGTTCCGTTTAAACAATTCCAAAAGATGAAAAAGAAATTATTGTTTACAACTGTGTTTTCATTGTTGTTTTTTATAACCGCATTTTCTCAGAAAGTGAACTGTGTGGTTAAGGATTCTCGCACAAATGCTAATATTTTAGCCGGACCCTGTAACCTGAACGGACTAAAGAAAGGTATTTTTGCCCCTTGGTTTAACTACCAGTACAAGACCTATTCTCCGGACAGCAAAGTGATCAATAATATCAATAATAAACTTGATAAAACGCACATTATTGTTGTTTTTGGAAGCTGGTGTGGAGACAGTAAAATGCAGGTTGGCCGCTTTTATAAAATACTGAACGATGCCGGATTTAACCTTAAAAACATAAAGGCGATCGCCGTAGATCATGCTTTAAAGGCTCCGGGAATGGACATCAGTAAATTAAAGATCAAACGGATACCCACATTTATTGTTTATCATAAGGGAGAAGAGATCGGAAGAATTGTGGAATCTCCGAAAACAACATTGGAAAAGGATCTGAAAAACATCCTACGAAAGATTAATTAATGCATATTTTCCCATCTATAAAAGATCTCCGGTCTTTTCTCGATGAGCAAAAAACCGGAGGGAAACGGGCGGGTTTTGTTCCTACCATGGGTGCTTTACACGAAGGTCATCTGAGCCTGATGCAAAAAGCTAAAGCCGAAAACGACTTTTTGGTGGTGAGCATTTTTGTAAACCCCATCCAGTTTAACAATCCCGATGACCTAAAAAAATATCCCTGTGATGTTGAGAATGACAAAAGATTGCTGGAAAGCGTAGATTGTGATGTGCTTTTCCTTCCTTCGAAAGAAGAGATGTATCCCGAACCAGTTACCAAAATGTATGACTTCGGAGATCTTGCCACGATGATGGAAGGTATTTTTAGGCCGGGACATTTCAATGGCGTTGCCGTTGTGGTTCACAAACTTTTTAACATTGTAAATCCAGATCGTGCGTATTTTGGTGAAAAAGATTTTCAGCAACTTGCCATTATCAAAAAGATGGTGGAAATAGAGCACATTCCGATAGAGATTGTTCCTTGCCCCATTATGCGTGAAGCAGACGGCCTGGCCATGAGCTCACGAAATGTACGGTTAACACCGGAGCAGCGGAAAAAGGCCCCGTTTATTTATCAAACGCTTCTCGAAGCCAAAAGAAGGCGCAAGCATCTTTGTGCAAAACCGTTGCGACAGATGATCATCAACCTTTTTGATGCCAATGAAAATTTCAGATTGGAATATTTTGAGATTGTGGATGACCAGAATTTGCAACCCATTCAGAACTGGAACGACAACGTGGGAACGGTAGCCTGTGTTGCTGCATGGATGGGTGATGTTCGTCTCATTGATAACATTCGTATTATTTAATGCATTATTTTTGCAGAGATTTCTGATGCCTAAATTTTAAATTAATGATCATCGAAGTTTTAAAATCGAAAATTCACCGGGCTCGCGTTACGCACGCTAACATCGACTATATTGGCAGCATTACCATTGATGAAGACCTTATGGAGGCAGCAAATATTATCGAGAATGAAAAGGTCAGTATCTACAATATTACCAACGGGAGCCGATTGGATACTTATGTCATTAAAGGCGAAAGGGGCTTGGGAAATATTGGTCTGAACGGAGCCGCAGCACGGTTGGTTGCTGTTGGCGATTTAATCATCATTGCTTCCTTTGCAAGTATGGATTTTGAAGATGCGAAATCGTTCAAACCGCACATTGTTTTTCCTGATGAAAATAATCACTTAAGATAATTTTATTTTGGCCAGCACAGTATCCAAGAAAATCCTGTCGGTTGTAAAGTACCTGTTTTTTTTATTGTTTGGGCTTGTACTTTTATGGCTGAGCTTTCGTGAAGTCAACATGAAGAATGTTTATAAAGAAATTCTCCATGCCGATTATTACTGGTTATTGGCGTCCATTGTTGTCACCCTTATTTCGCATCTTTTCAGAGCTGCCAGATGGAATCTCCTGATTGGTACGATGGATTATAAAACAAGGCTGTCAACCACCTTCTTCTCCCTGATGACCGGTTACATGGTCAACATTGCCGTTCCGCGGCTGGGTGAATTTGTCCGTTGCGGCGTGCTATCGAAAAAAGAGAATATCCCTTTCAACGCTTTATTTGGTACGGTAATCTCAGAGCGTATTCTGGACCTTGTTGTGCTGATGATCCTGATTTTCCTGGTTATTGTTTTTCAGCTGGAATTGCTAGCTGAATTTCTCCACAAATTTTTCGGGCCTTTTGTGAGCCTGGTTTTCTCGAATATCTGGACATTTATATTGCTGGCTTTGGTATTTTTTGGTACCTTGATTTTTGGGTATCTCTATTTAAAAAGCAATAAAAGGAAGTTTAAAAACAAGCCTTTTTATCATAAAGTCCACGAATTTGTAACTGGCGTTATCGAAGGTGTTAAAACCATCAAAAACATAAAGCAAAAGGGACTGTTTATTTTTTACACTTTCGTGATATGGCTGTTTTATGCATTAATGATGTACACTGCATTTTTTATGCTGAAAGAAACCAGTGTACTGAACTTTGTGGGTGCACTGACCATATTAGCCATTGGAAGCCTTGGAATTGTAGCTCCGGTTCCCGGCGGAATTGGGGCTTATCATTTCATCGTTATGAAGGCGCTGACTGAAATATACAGCATCAACGCAAGCGCCGCCATCTCATTTGCTACCATTACCCACGGAGGCCAAACACTGTTGAATATTGTTGTAGGCGCCATGGGATATATGATCCTGATTTTTAACAAAAAGATAAAACCTGTCAATGGACCACTTAGAAATTATCCAAAAGAAAATACTGAATCCTAACGACTTACAACATTCGTTGTCTCTCTGGCGGTTTAAAGGCAGGAAAATTGTCTTTACTAACGGATGCTTTGATCTCATCCATCTGGGGCATATTGATTATCTGAGCAAAGCCAAAGATTTGGGAGATATTCTGGTTGTAGGTGTTAATACTGACAAGTCTGTTAAAATGCTGGGAAAAGGTGAAAACAGGCCTATTACTGATGAAAATTCCAGGGCGATGATCATGGCATCGTTACATTTTGTGGATGCGGTTGTCCTTTTTGATGAAGAAACTCCCGGTGATCTCATAAAAACGGTCCAGCCGGATGTTTTGGTAAAGGGGAGCGATTACCGTGTTGAAGATGTTGTGGGGTACGACATTGTAACAAATAAAGGAGGTAAGGTCGTTTCAATCGATTTGCTTCCCGGGTACTCCACTACGGCCATTGAACAAAAGATCAAGGGCAAAAAAAACTCAGACTCCTGATCAATGTTTTCTGAAAAATTCAGATCCTAAAATCAAATTATTCTGACCCATTTTCACAAAATATTTTGTGAAAATGGCTATCTTTGAATATTGTAAATCAATAGGTTGATTTTCCCATTTTGAAGCATAACACAAAATATGGTCTTGCCCTCAGCGGAGGTGGTGCCCGCGGAATTGCACATTTGGGTGTTCTTCAGGCGCTGGAAGAAAACAACATCCGGCCATCGGTTATGTCGGGCACAAGCATGGGAGCTATGGTGGCGGTAAGTTATGCACTGGGAATGACTCCCAAAGAGATCTTGCAATTTATCAAAGAAGACGTCCGTCCTACTGCTTTGTCGAACGTGGATATGAAACGTAAAGGAATTTTCAACCTGAACAAAGTGGAAAAATTCCTGCGGAAAAAAGTGGGTATTGACGATTTCAGTGTCTTGAAAATACCGGTTTACATCACCGTGACAAATCTCAACACCGGAAAATTTGAAATCAAATCCGAAGGTAAACTGATTGAATATGTCATGGCGTCGGCATCGATCCCGCTGTTGTTTCGTCCGGTGGTCATCGACGGAACGTATTACGTGGATGGTGGTGTTACAAAAAATCTGAGCGCCCAGGTGCTGAAAGGAAAATGCGATAAGATCATCGGAATACATGTCAATCACATTTCTTCCCGATCAGACTTCCGAAGGATGAAGGATGTTGCTGTACGCACTTATCACCTGGCTGTTTATAATACCATTGCCGACGAAAAGGACTATTGTGATTATTTTATAGATCCTCCGGAAACACGCGATTTTTCAACCCTTGATTTTCATAAAGCCGACGATATTTTCGATTTGGGATATCGAGAGGGTATTAAACTGGCAGCAAAGTTGGTTGCCGATGAAGAAGCCAGGAAGAGCCCCTGGAAAGCTTTTTTCAGGAAAAGTGTTACAAAATAATTTAATGGTTTTTGTCCGCTGCGGATGGGCTGAAAAGTAACGAGCATCCCGATTTACTATTTGTGTATTTTCGCGCCATGATTGTAATTGACGGCACATTGGTTTCAGAAGAAATCGCAAAGAAGCATTTCATCTGTGATTTGGGAAAATGCCATGGCGATTGCTGTGTGGAAGGCGATGCTGGGGCTCCATTGGAAGAAGAAGAAATCAGTATACTGGAAGATTGTCTTGATGAGATCAAGCCTTACATGGCGCCAAAAGGCCTTGCTGTGGTTGAGAGAAACGGAGTTTTCGATTATGATTATGACGGAGAATTTGTAACGTCTCTGGTGGAAGACCGGGAATGCGCTTTTGTTTATTTTGAGAATGGCATCAGCTTTTGCGCCATCGAAAAAGCGTGGAAAGAAGGAAAAATTACTTTTCAGAAACCGGTTTCCTGCCATTTATACCCCGTCCGACTGACCAAACTTACAGACCATATAGCCGTAAATTATGATCATTGGGAAATATGCAAAGCTGCTTTGTTAAAAGGACAGGAATATCAGGTGCCTGTTTACCGTTTTTTAGAAGAACCGCTTATCAGAAAATTCGGCAACGAATGGTACGAAAAGCTTACAGTTGCTTTCGAACAGGAAAATAATGGTAAACCAAATTCTTTTTAGGCCGTCGGCGATTTTGGAGTAGCGGTCATTGTTCCCAGTTCTTTATCAATATGGAACATTCCTGTTTTGTCGTCTCCCACCAGTTTAATCTTGTCCAGAATGGTCCTCATGAGGTTTTCTTCTTCCAATTGCTCCGAAATAAACCACTGTAGAAAATTACTGGTTGTATAATCTTTTTCTTCAATGGCCAGGCCAAAGATATGGTTGATGTGCCCGGTGATGTATTCTTCATGGTCGAGCACTTGCTCAAAAACGTTCTGAAGCGTGGAAAATTCAGAAGAAGGCTGTTCCTGATCCAACAACTGCGCCTTGCCTCCACGTTCGTTCACATAGTGGATAAATTTTAGCTGATGCAGTCGCTCTTCTTCTGCATGCCCGTATAAAAATTCCGAGGCGCCGGGAAAACCATTTGCCTCGCACCACATGGCCATGGAAAGATAAAGTCGCGAAGAAAGCTCCTCTTTCTGGATCTGTTTGTTCAGTATTGATTCAATATTATTGTTAATCATGATCGTAAATTTTTTTTGTTATCCCTTCAAAGCTTCTGCGCCGCTGACAATTTCCAGAATTTCTTTTGTAATGGCAGCTTGCCTTGCTTTGTTGTAGCTCAGGTTCAAATCTTTAATAAGCTCTGTTGCATTTTCAGTGGCCTGGTGCATGGCTGTCATCCGGGCTCCATGTTCTGCAGCAAAACTGTCGAGTAAGGCTTTATAGAGCTGAATTTTTAAAGTTTTTGGGATCAGTTCCATCAGAATTTCTTCTTTCCCGGGCTCAAAGATGTAATCAGCCTGGATGGATTTGGTTTGAAAACTTTTCTTGGATTTGTCTTCCGTTACAGGTAAAAAGTATTCTGTATTAAGTATTTGAACTGCTGCGTTTTTAAACTGGTTATATATGAGTACGATCCTGTCGTAAGAACCTTCTTTAAAATTGTTCATCAGCTTTTCGGCGATTACGGTTGCATTTTCAAAGTTGAGTTCATTGAAAATTTCTGTCTGTGCTTCTTTAACGGCATATCCTTTGGCTTTAAATAAGTCTGCTCCTTTTTTCCCGAGACACATCAAATCCACACGTTTTTGTGTGTACAAATCGGCCAGCTCATTTTCCATCAACTGAACAGCTTCTTTTACCACGTTCACATTAAAAGCTCCGCACAATCCCCGGTTGGAAGTAATAACAACCAGTAACACCCGTTTCAGTTCCCTTTGTTTGGCAAAACTACTTTCGTTAGAACCTTCCATACTGCTGCTCAAATTTTGCATGATCTCATGCAGTTTCAGCGCATAAGGTCTCATGGTCAGAACAGCATTCTGAGCTCTGCGCAATTTGGCAGCCGACACCATTTTCATGGCGCTGGTGATCTGTTTGGTTGATTTAACGGAGGCTATCCGGTTTCGTACTTCCTTTAAGTTTGCCATAGCTGATTTTCAGTTTTCTTTTCTACTTTTTATATTGCCGGGCAACGTCAGCAGCAGTTTTTTTCAGAATTTCAATTCCTTTATCCGTCAGTTTTCCCTGTTTTAGCTCTTTCAAAACATCCAAATGCTTGGCATCCATAAGGTGTAAGAAACTTTCCTGAAAATTCTTAACGCTGGAAGCCGGAACTTCGCGTAGCAGATTATTGGTTCCGCAAAAGATAATTGCTATTTGATGTTCTACCGTCATCGGAGAATACTGAGGTTGTTTCAGAATTTCAACGTTGCGTCGTCCTTTTTCCAATACGGCTACGGTAGCAACATCGAGATCTGAACCGAATTTGGAAAAGGCTTCCAGTTCCCGGAATTGTGCCTGGTCCAGTTTCAAAGTTCCAGCCACTTTTTTCATAGATTTGATCTGTGCCGAACCTCCTACACGGGAAACAGAAATACCTACGTTGATGGCAGGCCTGATACCTGAGTTAAAGAGGGTTGTTTCCAAAAAGATCTGACCATCAGTAATGGAGATCACGTTGGTTGGGATGTAAGCGGAAACGTCTCCAGCCTGGGTTTCAATAACCGGAAGGGCTGTCAGCGAACCGCCTCCTTTTACTTTTCCTTTGAGACTTTCGGGGATGTTGTTCATTTGTTGAGCAATCTCATCCGAATCGATGATCTTTGCAGCACGTTCTAAAAGGCGTGAATGCAAATAGAAAACATCACCAGGATAAGCTTCACGTCCTGGAGGGCGCCTCAGCAACAGTGAAACTTCGCGGTAAGCCACTGCCTGTTTTGAAAGGTCATCGTAAATGATGAGTGCCGGCCGGCCGGTATCACGGAAGTATTCGCCAATGGCAGCTCCTGCAAAAGGCGCATAAAATTGCATGGCTGCCGGATCTGAAGCTGTGGCAGAAACGATAACGGTGTAAGCCATAGCTCCGTGAGCTTCCAATACTTTCTGAATTTGGGCTACTGTAGAACCTTTTTGCCCTGAAGCAACATAAATACAATATACCGGTTCACCGTGGTCGTAAAATTCTTTCTGGTTAATGATGGTATCAATAGCGATGGCTGTTTTTCCTGTCTGGCGATCCCCAATGATCAACTCACGCTGGCCGCGTCCGATGGGGATCATGGCATCAATGGGTTTGATCCCGGTTTGAAGCGGTTCTTTTACAGGCTGACGATAAATAACACCCGGTGCCTTTCTTTCCAATGGCATTTCAAAAAGTTCGCCTTCAATAGCGCCTTTGCCGTCAATGGGAATTCCCAGTGTATTGATAACACGTCCCAACATACCTTCTCCGGTCATGATAGAAGCGATCTTCCCGGTTCTCTTTACCTTGTCGCCTTCATTGATGTCTTCCGGTTCACCGAGTAAAACTATACCCACATTATCTTCTTCAAGGTTGAGAACAATTCCAATAAGGCCGTTTTTTTCAAACTCAACCAACTCACCCTGTTCGGCATTAGAAAGCCCGTAAACACGTGCAATTCCATCTCCAATGGTGAGTACTGAACCAATTTCTTCCAATGTGGCTTCTGTTTCAAAGCCTGCCAGTTCCTGTCGCAGTATGGCCGATACTTCGGCCGGTTTGATATCTGACATAATGTTTCTTTTATCGATAGTTAAAATTGTTTCTCATATAAGTTGCTGGCAAAATTTTTACCCAGTCTTTTCAGCTGGGCTATAACACTTGCATCCAGCTGATAGTCTTCAACACGTATAATGAAACCACCAATGATTTCTTCATCAATAGCCTCATTCAACATAATATCTTTGTCGCTGATAGTTTTTAATTTAGCTAACACCGATTCCCTGATCTCTTTGTCGGGCGTATATGCCGTAACCAGTTCTGCTTTTACGATATTCTTATAGTCAAGGTAAATATCATCAAAAGCTTGGCAAATTCCCATGAGATACATCTCGCGCCCTTTTCGAGTGATCAGACGTAGAAAACGAATGCTTAAATCACTGATCTTGCCCTGTCCACTAAATACTTTGCCTAAAATGTTAATTTTTTTGCTCGCATCAATAACCGGGTTGTCAATGATTTTCCTAAGCTCCCGGTTTTCATCCAACACTTCGTAAACCAGCCTCATATCCTGAGCAATGCGATCGACATTGTTGGTTTCGACAGCAAGTTCAAAAACCGCCTGGGCATATCGTTTTGCTAATAAATTAACTCTCATGGTTTACAAAGGTTAGTTTAAACTGGTCTCTTTTAAAAGCTTTACCGCAAGTTCTTTTTGCTTGTTTTTGTCTTTCAGTTCTTCCCTTAATATTTTCTCAGCAATCTCAATGGAGTATTCTGCAATGGTATTCTTAATTTCAGTAAGAGCAGCCTTTTTTTCATGTTCGATTCTTTCCTTGGCTCCTTCTACTATGTTATCTGCCTGTTGAGTAGCCTTTTCCCTTGCCTCCTCAATAATTTTGTCTTTTATTTTCCTTGCGTCAGCTAGAATTACTGCTCTTTCTTCTCTTGCTTCCTGGAGCAGTTTTTCGTTATCGGCCTGGAGGCGTTTCATCTGTTCCTGAGTCGATTTGGCAGTATCCAGTGATTCCTGAATACTTTGTTCACGCTCTTTTAATCCTTTCAAAATCGAGGGCCAGGCGTATTTACCAAGGATAAATACAACGATTCCAAAAGTAAGGGTCATCCAAAAGATAATTCCTAAACCCGGATTAATTAATTGCATAATATTTCGTTTTCAGTTCTTAATTTTCAATATAAGTATCCCGGCCTATCGCCGGAATACTTACAAATTTTTGATTTGTAGATTACAAGAAAATGATCAGCAGACAAATCACAATAGCAAAGAAGGCAACACCTTCGATAAGTGCAGCAGAAATGATCATGTTGGAACGGATATCGCCAACAGCTTCAGGCTGACGGGCAATGGCTTCAACTGCCCCGCGACCAATCGGTCCAATACCAACTCCGGCACCTATTGCAGCAAGACCTGCGCCAATACCGGCGCCCATCTTTGCAAAAGGAGTCAGACTGGCTGCCACTTCTAACAAAACAGATAATAAATGCATAATGAATTATTTAGTGAATAGTGAATAATTTTAATTTTTTAATGCTCTGGCTCTGCAAGGGCAAGGCCAAAATAAAGTGCTGAAAGAATAACAAAAACATAAGCCTGGATAAACGAAATTAAGACTTCCAACAAATCCAAAAAGATAGAAAATCCTACTGAAACAATGGAAACTCCGTAGCCTAAACCAATGCTCATCGTACCAAAAATAAAAATCAATCCAATAAATCCCAAAATGACAATGTGACCGGCAATCATATTGGCAAAAAGACGAATCATCAGGACAATAGGTTTTGTGAAAATACCCATTACTTCAACGATCGGCATGAGTGGGAAAGGGAATTTTAACCACCAAGGCACTCCGGGGGTGTTAAAAACATCTTTCCAGTAATGTTTGTTTCCCTGATACGTTGTGATAGCGAAAGTAAAAGCGGCCATCACACCTGTAACGGCAACACTTCCTGTAACACTGAATCCCCAAGGAAAAAAAGGAACGATTCCCATCAAATTACTGAAAAAGATAAAGAAGAACAGCGACAACAGGAAAGGTGTAAATTTCTCATAATGTTTTTCTCCGATGGAAGAAAGTGCAATTTCATCACGAACCATCAGAATCAAAGGCTCGATGGCTGACTGAAATCCTTTAGGCGCTTTCCCTTTCCGTTTCCGGTAGGATTTGGCAACTGCAAGGAAAATAAGCACCACCAAAAAAGCATTGATAATCACAGATGCTGCCATTTTGGTAATAGATAAATCCAATGTGGGCCTGACAATTTTTCCGGAAGGATCTTTCCTGACGATTTTGTTTGTGTTGATGTCCTTTCCTTCATCTATAAAATAGCCCCCATACACGCCATTGTTATGATGAAATTCGGAGGACCAGAAGGTGATCCAGTGCCCCTGATCGTAAAGGATCACCGGTAACGGAATAGTAACATGATGCTCTCCTATTGAAAGGATATGCCACTCGTAACTATCCGTAATGTGCTCAACGATTAGGTGGCCAACTTTATTACCTTCTGCCCGAACTTTGTCTTCCTTTTTTCCGGTTTTTTCTTGTCCGCTGAGAGAATTTCCCAGGGCATATTGCATCGGCCCCACGAAAAAAACAAAAAACAAGAACGCAGTAAGTACCTTGTTTACAATGATTTTCCTGTCCATTTACAAAAGGTATCTTTGTTTTTATTATTGCGTGCAATTTTACAAATAAAAGCTGGAAATGGGAAGGGAAATTTTAGGAAAGTGGAAAAATGTCAATTTAAACCTTCCAAAAACCTGTCTTAAGAACGGCAAGACTTCAAAAAAGTCATCGTAAAATATTGAAAATATGAGTATTTCATAAAGTTAATTCAAACTAAAATAAATTCATTATAAATAGAGAATTTGCCATATTTAATCCCAGTCTGCTTATGTGAAAAGGGAGAGGAAGTTTTTGCTTTTTTGAATGTGAAAAATGAACAGAGAAACGTTATCCCCGTTACATTGCTAAAAGAGATGAAACTTCAAATACCCCATGTTCTAAAGCCTTGGATTTTTTTATCGCGTTACATTTAAACAAACTTGAACGATAAAAAAGATACACGCTTATAAAAACACAGGTATTAGTGATAAAAATACACGATTTTTAACATCCAGTTTTAAACTGAATTTGCGATGAAACATGTTATCCATCTCTGAATATGAAAACCTTCCTGTTAAGTTGAACCCAGCGGATTCGCTACCATCGTTGTGTTGATCATGACGGAAAGCGTAAAATGGACATCGTTTTCGTCTGATGTTCCCGATAAGGTCACAGTAAATAGTTGTTTCCCATTCAGTACCTGGCCTAATTTATCAAGCTGTCCCTGCGCATTATCCAAAACCAGGTTCGTTCCTTCTTGGATTGAGATACTGCTGGCCTGCCAACCAAAGGTTTCTGTTCCGGTATTAACTTGTAACGATACGTTTGTCAGGTTTACAGGTTTGGAGACGTCGGTAAAGATTGCAGTAACAGAATCCACCTGCCAGCTTTTGATATAACTTTCATATTTGGCTACCAAAGTATCGGAAGTTGGATCAATGGTTACCGAATCGTTAAACGTATAACTGGTTTGAGCTGCTTTAATACTTGTTGCCGGTGGAATAGTAATCTGAATATCCACCGGAAAGCTGGGATGGAAAGTCAGATCTGCCAAGGATTTAATCTTTGAACAGCCCGCAAAAACTACTCCTGTCAGTATTACTGTAAGCAAAATAAGTTTCTGTTTTGTTGTCATCGTAGTGTAGATTAGTGTTGTTTTTAAAAACAGGTAAAAATACACATAAATTATATTAAAAGAGTCACGTTGTTTAGAATAGTTCAAAATAAAAACAGTATTATAATTTCCAAAATGCAACAATAATACGGTTTGCATATCATTTGCAAACGTTATAAATCTATTCTTTTAATATTATTTTGGGAAGATTTATTCATGGTTTGGCATTATCTCATATTAATTTGGTTCAGCGCCACGTGGATTCAATAAATCATTAACTTTACTTCTCAAAACAAAAATAGGTAACCAATTAATAATCAAGGAGGTTAAACATGTTAAATAACAAAATTAATGGCTTACGTGCCATGGAAATTCTGGATTCCAGGGGAAATCCGACTATAAAGGTGTATATTGAATTGAGTGATGGCACGATGGCCAACGCTTCTGTTCCTTCAGGAGCCAGTACCGGTGAAAATGAAGCCATTGAATTACGCGATGGCGATAAAAAGAGATATGGTGGCAAAGGAGTTTTAAAAGCTGTTGAAAATGTCAACAAAATTATTGCTCCGGCTCTCATGGGTATGTATGCCCACGAGCAGTCATGGATCGACAAGAAAATGATTGAGTTGGATGGTACCGAGAACAAATCCAAATTGGGTGCTAATGCCATTTTGGGCGTTTCAATGGCTGTTGCCCGTGCTGCTGCTGATTCGGCACGTATCCCTTTGTATCAGTATCTTGGCGGTGCCGGAGCAAGAAGAATTCCAGTTCCTTGTATGAACATCATCAATGGGGGTGAACATGCTGATAACAGTGTGGATTTTCAGGAATTTATGGCTGTTCCCATCGGAGCTCCCAACTTTCGTGAAGGGTTACGTTATGTAGCAGAAACTTTCCATGTTCTAAAAAGTATTTTGAAAAATCGTGGCATGTCAACAGGCGTTGGTGACGAAGGAGGTTTTGCCCCGAACCTTGCAAGCAACGAAGATGCCATCGAAACCATCATTCAGGCCATAGAAAAAGCCGGTTACAAACCAGGAAAAGACATTGCCATTGCAATTGACAATGCTGCCAGTTCCTTTGTTACCGGAATAAATAATTACGATTTAAAATGGTCCGGCGGAGGTAAAAAGACCAGTGATGATTTGATCAACCTGTCTGAAGAATGGCTCTCAAAATATCCTATCGTTTTATGGGAAGATCCTTTGGCAGAAAACGACTGGGACGGGTTTAAAAAATTCACGGCAAAACTGGGTGATAAAATTGAAATTGTCGGCGATGATTTATTGGTTACCAATACAAAATATATTGCCCGCGGAATTCAGGAAGGCTCAGCCAACTCGGCTCTTATTAAGTTGAATCAAATTGGTTCGGTTTCCGAAACCATCGAAGCTGTTCGTATGTGTCGTGATGCCGGCTGGCGTTATTTTATCTCCCACCGTTCCGGTGAAACCACCGATACTTTTCTTGCTGACTTTGCAGTGGCTATGGACGGCGGTCATCTTAAAACCGGTTCTGCCAGCCGCAGCGAGCGTTTGGCTAAATACAACCGCCTTTTGGAAGTTGAAGATGAATTAGGTTGTTCTTCATTATATTATTGGAAATAAATCCACAATTTCACGATTGTTTTAAAAGGCAGCCTTAAGTAAGGCTGCCTTTTTTATTTCCATTCAAAAGGCTGTAGAAAAGATTACTATTTATTTTTAGGTTAAATTATTAATTACTATTACCTTTAATCCGCCTGAGGCGGACAAGGGATTAATTCCCCGCCCCTTGGGGCGATTAATAATCTCCTTTTGATACCCCGCTGCTCTGCGGCGGGGGTAGTTCATTTTGGTTTTTTAACTTTGTAAATACTCATATACTGCCAACGCTATGAAAGAAAAATCACAAATAAATATTCAAAAGGAAATGGGGACCGCTCCGGTTTTTTTTACTGCCATTTCCACCATATTAGGTGCCATTCTTTTTTTGAGGTTTGGCATTGCTGTGGGAACTGTAGGTGTGGCAGGAGTTGTCATCCTTATCATCATAGCGCACATGGTAACCATTCCGACGGCCATGGCTATTTCTGAAATTGCTACCAATCAAAAAGTTGAAGGTGGTGGTGAATATTATATGATCTCAAGATCCTTTGGCCTTAATATCGGGGCCACAATCGGCACTTCCCTTTACCTTTCACAAGCCATTAGCGTAGCCTTTTACATTATTGCTTTTGCAGAAGCTTTTGCTCCCTTAACCGCTTTTATTAGTACCCATTATGGAATTATTATCCCTTTTCGTGCGATCAGTATTCCGGCATTGGCGCTTCTCGGATTATTGATCTGGAAAAAAGGCGCTTCGCTTGGAGTAAAAATGTTGTATGTTGTGGTTACTCTTTTGATGATTTCTTTGCTGGCTTTCTTTTTAGGACATCCGGTTTCTGATCTCACATCTCCCGCAGAAGCCCCTCCGGTTTTTGGTGACATGAACATGCTTTTTGTAGTTTTTGCCATTATATTTCCAGCCTTTACCGGGATGGATGCTGGTGTAGGACTTTCTGGGGATTTAAAACATCCACAAAAATCCATTCCAAGAGGCACTCTTTGGGCAACCATTGCCGGGATGATTATTTACATGTTCGTGGTAATAAAATTGGAAGCGTCTGCCACGACACAGGAACTTCTTACACAGCCTCTAATTATGAGTAAGATTGCTTTGTTTGGGTGGATTCTTATTCCTCTCGGATTAGCTGCAGCTACGCTTTCAAGTGCAATAGGCTCCATTTTGGTGGCTCCCAGGACCCTTCAGGCCATGGCCACTGACGAATCCTTCCCTTCAAAGGGGATGAATCAGTTTTTAAGTAAAGGTGTCGGAAAAACCAACGAACCGAAAAACGCCACTCTTGTATCCCTTTTGATAGCTCTGGTATTTGTAAGCCTTGGAGGAATTGATGTAGTAGCAAAGATCATTTCTATGTTTTTCATGGTGACTTATGCATCGATGAACCTTATTTCTTTCTTTAATCATTTTGGCGCAGACCCTTCTTACCGGCCTATTTTTAAATCAAAGTGGTATTTTTCATTGGCAGGTTTTGTGTTTGCCACAGTTTTAATGTTTTTGATGAATCCTTTTTATGCAGTTCTTTCAGTTGTGGCTATTTTGGCAATTTATATTCTGTTGAACCATTTTCATCAGCGTAAAGCCGGATTAGAAACCATTTTTCAGGGCGTCATGTTCCAACTCAGCAGGAAGCTTGTAGTTTATTTACAAGGTGCTGCTAAAAATAATAATGACACGTGGAGGCCTTCTGCCATTTGTATTTCTGCAGACACTTTTGAAAGGGACAAAATTTTTGATTTGCTGAACTGGATTTCCTATTCTCATGGATTTGGTACTTATATTCATTTTATTCAGGGATATTATTCCAAAGAAACCCACCTGGAAGCTCAGAAGATTATGGATCGCCTCATTTTTAAAGCCAATAAAACAGTTGGAAATATGATTGTTGACACGGTAATTTCCCCTTCCTACACATCAGCTATTGCACAACTCATTCAAATCCCGGGGATTACCGGCATGGAAAATAACATGGTGATTTTTGAATACGACAAAGCCCAACCGGAAAAACTTACCCGCGTTATTGAGAATCTGAGAATGGTCGAGGCCGGTGATTTTGATATTTGTATTCTGGGAAGTTCCATGCGAAACATCAAATGCGAAAATGGTATTCATATCTGGATTCGGGATATAAACCGTGACAATGAACGGCTCATGATCCTACTTAGTTACGTTATTCTGGGACATCCTTCCTGGAAAGAAGCGCGCATGAGCCTGTTTATTCTTAGTGATAAATCCGAAATGGAAGAAACTGCTGCTAATGTCAATCAATTTGTATTGGACGGCAGGCTTCCCGTTTCCAAACACAATATTAGTGTCATTGAGCATGAACCTGACGTGAATTTCAGAGCCATCATCGGACGCTACTCCTCTGAAGCAGCCCTTACCATTGTCGGATTTTATAACGAACTACTGAAACATGAGGGGGAAAAGCACTTTGAAGGTTTTGACGAAGTAGGCGATATCCTCTTTGTAAATGCTCATAAATTACTGGATATCACTTAAAAACTAAGTAACTTCACGTTTTTTACATTCTGATTAATAACTACGTTCACGGCAATAGGCCGTTAGGATATAATATTTATCCTTAGAATTAACCACTTTTATCATTTCTTTCGATAATTGGTTATTTTTGTCATAGTAACACAGAATAACCTATAATGAATTATGCCTAATAATCAATTTGTTGTTATCGGGGTAGGACAGTTTGGAGAGGCCATTGCCCGTTCGCTTTCCAAAAAGGGAGCGGAAGTTATGGCCATAGATAAGAGCCAGGAAAAGGTGGATTATATTGCCAATGATGTGGCCTACGCAGTAGCGCTGGATTCTACCGATAAAAATGCTCTCATTTCCCAGAATATTCAAAACTATGACGCAGTGGTGATAGCCATTGGCGAAGACTTTGAAGAACTGCTGCTGACGGCTGTGAACCTGATTGAACTGAATATAAAGAGGATCATTGTCAGGGCAAAGGGAAAAGTGAACCGTTTAATCCTGGAAAAACTCGGGTTGAAAGAGATATTTTCACCAGAATTTGAAGTAGGAAAGGTAGTAGCTGAAAGGTTGTTGAACCCAAGTATTGTAAATTTTCTGGATCTCCCGGATGGATACGTTATTACAGAAATAAAAACACCTAAGGCAATCATCGGGCAAACTCTTGAGTCAATCAAACTTCGTGAATCCTACAATATTAATATCGTTACCATCAGAAACGAAGCCGAAGAAGTGAAAGGAAACAAGATTGTCCTCACCCAGCACATCCAGGGTGTTCCTCAGGCGGATACCGTAATTGGCGAACATGATTATATCGTCGTTTTCGGGAGCGCAAAAGACATCGAGAAATTTATCGACATAAACAGTTAAGACTTTATGCCTTCCAGGATTTTTAAATTCCGTGAAAATATTAACCTGCATATTTTCAGCAGTAAAACGTTTACAGTCAAACTGTTTCATGTACTCAGTTTTTTTGTCTTTATCACTGTTATTGCTTCAGGTGTGTATTTTTACGGCTTTCCGAAAACCCCACAATCTTTAATGATAGACCAACGGATCATAGGATTCAGTCTGGCTTTCTTTTGCTTTCGGTATTTGGTTTACCTGTTTTATGACTTCCATCCGGTAGATTTTTTGAAAAAAAACAGGTTGGAAGGTATAGTTTTACTTCTTTTTCTCATTTATGTTTCTTTCTCCGGTTTTTTCAATTCACTGATATTCGAGCCACTTTTTAATGACATCGTTGAAAACCATTCTCACATTATTTTTCAAATTTATGTGATCATTATTTTTGTTGTAGAATTGGGAAAATCAGGCCCTAAACTTACTGCCTTGAACCTGAAACCTGCCACATTACTTATACTTTCTTTTATTTTGCTGATTGGCTCGGGAGCAGGATTGCTGATGCTTCCCGAAATGACGACCACAGGTCATATCAGTTTTCTCAATTCCTTATTTACTGCCACCAGTGCCAGTTGTGTAACCGGGCTTATTGTTGTGGATACGGCGACCTTTTTTACCTTAAAAGGTAAACTGATCATCATGTTGCTGATCCAGCTTGGTGGGATCAACATTATTTCATTTGCAACCTTTTTTGTGACTTTTTCCCGATCGCACGGAAATATAAAATACCAGTCTCTTATCAAGGATTTTTTGAGTGCTGACCGCTTATCAGATACTAAAAACCTGCTAAGAAGTATTGTGCTGTTCAGTTTGTTAAGTGAAACCATCGGTACCTTGCTGCTCTATTTTTCGTGGGGTGGTGTTCATTTTAACAGTTGGAAAACGCAATTGTTTCATTCAGCATTTCATGCGGTTTCTGCTTTTAACAATGCGGGATTTTCAACTTTTTCAAATAATCTCTATCAAAACGGCGTCCGCGATCTTTATTCCTTACAAATCGTGATCGCCATGCTTATTTTCTTTGGAGGGTTTGGTTTTATGGCCATGGAAGATACCTTCAGTATCCGGAGGATCAAAGAAAGGATGAAAATGCCATGGAAACGGCTGACTATCAGTACTAAAGTTACACTTTATATGTCTTTGTTGCTGATTACATTAGGCGGTATTGTTTTTTATCTGCTGGAAAGAAACACCCTGTTTGTCGGCGAAACCCCGTTTCAGATTGCAGTTACTTCCGTATTTCAGTCGGTAACTACAAGAACGGCAGGTTTTAATACGGTAGATATTTCAACCCTGAAAGCTCCCGTACTCATCTTGTTTATTTTCCTGATGTTTATCGGCGCAGGTTCCGGTTCTACCGGTGGTGGTATTAAAGTAACCACCTTTGCAGTGATTGTAAAATCGGCTTTGGCAACCATTAAAGGAGAAAAGCATGTTGTTTTTTTCAAACGGACCATCCCTTTCAGCACCATCGACAGGGCTTATTCAATTGCACTTTTTTCGGTTACCATCATTTTTGTGTCGGCCTTCCTGCTTTCCATTACAGAACCGAATACGAGATTTCTAAAACTGCTTTTTGAAGAATTTTCTGCTTTCGGTACAGTAGGACTTTCCACAGGAATTACTCCCTTTTTGTCATCGGCTGGGAAAGCCATCATTATCACTTCCATGTTTGTCGGGAGGATCGGGTCACTGACGCTGGCCATGGCACTCAGCACCAGGGCTTTTTCTACCAATTTCAAATATGCCGAATCTTCAATTATTGTCGGATAAATTTGTTTATGCGTATTTATAATGGGGAAAAGTGCCTGCAAATGCTTTTTTACCTTTCTTTTCTGTTAAATATGGTTAATTCTGAACCGGTTTAAACACCAACATTACTTGTGAATTCTCTGGAAATTTAAGGGTTATAAAATGGGAATGAAAATCCGAACTTTTTTAAGGTTTATTAAGTGGAATAAGTTTAAAGAAATTGAGAAAAATTCAGTTATCTTTGTATATAATCTCATCATTAAAAGGATTAAAATCTTGGAAAACAATTTTTTAGATACATTTTGTAAAAAAGTTGTTTTTTGAAACTGACTGAAATAATTTTCGTTTTTAAAAAACTTAAGCGTCATGAATGAAATAATTCAAAAACAAACACCAGAATTGAGAAATACCATTTACAAAGCACCGGCATTAATTACATTATACGTTGCCAGTCAAGTTTCTACCGGATATCTAGAGCCATCGGAAGAAAGATCGGCAAAAATTTATTTGTCTATTCTCTGTCATCAGGGTAACGAAGAACTCCAGGACTATTTTTTGGAAGTCAAAAAGACATTTGAAGAGGATTTGCACCTGCTCAACAAAGAATTGCAGGCCGATCCTGAAAAACGAAAAGACGAGATAGAAACGCGGCTAAAACCGGTTAAGAGATTCATTACCACATTGCCTTCTTCCCTTGGAAGTCGTTTTAAAGAAGCGCTACTGAGTATCATCATTCATTCCAGGAATGCAAATAATGATACTTTGCTGAGTGTAGTACTTCCTTTTATTTCAGAAGATTTAATGAAACTGGAGGATGATCGGTTGCGAAGAATTTTGTAATGCTTTCAGTTTGTGAAAACCTGATCATATTTTAAACGATTAAAAACCTTAATCAGATGGAACAAATATCAGTGAAAACGGCGAAAGACATGAATAAGGAGTCCTTATTCAAAAAGTTAAATACTTCTGCCGGCGGTTTGTCTTCACCGGAAGCCAAAACACGTCTTAATGAAATGGGACCCAATGCCTTACCCGAAGAACACAGAAACATGATAATCCGGTTTTTAAGTTATTTTTGGGGACCGATTCCGTGGATGATTGAAATTGCCGCCATCTTATCCCTGGTGGTAAAACACTGGACCGATTTCTTCGTGATTTTTGTTTTGCTCTTATTTAATGCTGGAATCGGATTTTGGCAGGAGCTTAAAGCCAGTAATGCTTTGGATGCTTTGAAAGCGCAATTGGCATTGAAAGCCAAAGTGCTGCGGGATGGAAAGTGGGAAGAAATTATGGCCGGTGATATTGTGCCCGGTGATATGGTTCGTATTAAAATCGGCGATATTATTCCCGCCGACATGAAACTAATTGATGGCGATTATGTGAGTGTGGATCAGGCAGCTTTGACCGGAGAATCGTTGCCTGTAAATAAGAATGCCGGTGATATTTGTTATTCAGGAACCATAGTAAAACAGGGACAAATGTCAGGTTTGGTTACTGCTACCGGAGGCAATACCTATTTCGGTAAAACAGCCGGACTTGTTTCCAATGCAGGGGCCACTTCTCATTTTCAAAAAGCGGTGATCCACATTGGCGATTATCTCATCTTTCTTAGCCTGGGATTGGTTTCCATCCTGTTTTTGGTGCAGTTCCTGCGCGGGGATAATATCATTACCCTGATCCAGTTCGCCCTGATTCTTACGGTGGCTTCCATTCCTGTTGCCATGCCAGCAGTTTTGTCTGTAACCATGGCGGTTGGGGCTTTGGCGCTTTCCAAGAAAAAAGTCATTGTTTCCCGTTTGGAAGCCATTGAGGAAGCAGCTGGTCTTGATGTATTATGTTCAGACAAAACCGGAACGCTAACGCAAAATAAACTTACTCTGGGCGATTCTATTTTGTTCAAAGCTGTAGATGAACAGGAACTCATATTGAATGCTGCTTTTTCTTCGGAAACGGATACGCATGATTCTATTGACTTGACAGTAGTATCCGGACTGAAAGACAAGAACCTATTAACTTCCGGGTCACTAAAAAAATACATTCCTTTCGATCCTGTAAGCAAACGTACCGAAGCGCAATGGGCTGGTGTTGACGGGAAAGAATTTAGTGTTACCAAAGGCGCTACACAGGTAATAATAAATTTATGTAAACTGGCTGGTGAAGATTTAAAGAAAGCAGGTGATGCTGTGGAAGAGTTTGCTTCCAAGGGGTTTAAAACTTTGGGAGTAGCAAGAAAAGAGAAAGGCAAAGACTGGCAATTTTCAGGCATTCTCACCCTTTCCGATCCTCCCCGGGAGGATTCTGCTTCTACGATTGCCGAAGCACGGGAAAATGGCATTACCGTCAAAATGGTAACAGGAGATAATGTTGCTATTGCACGGCAGATATCAGGTCAGCTTGGTTTAGGGACCAACATTCAGGGTGTGGAAAATATTTTTAAAGATGATACTGATATTAAGCACCCAGGCCGAAAGATTGAAAGACAAATCGAAGATGCTGATGGTTTTGCTGAAGTTTTCCCGGAGCATAAATACGGAATTGTTAAGGCATTACAGTCAGCCGGGCACATTACCGGAATGACAGGGGATGGCGTGAACGATGCCCCAGCTTTGAAACAGGCCGATTTCGGAATTGCCGTAAGCGGAGCTACCGATGCGGCCAGGGCTGCTGCCGATATGATTTTGACCACACCTGGATTATCGGTAATAATTAGTGCTGTCGCAGAAGCACGGAAAATTTTTGAAAGGATGAACAGCTATGCGATGTACCGGATTATCGAAACCATTCGCATCATGTTCTTTGTGGTTTTGACCATGGTCTTCTTTAATTTCTATCCTATCACCGCGTTACTGATTATTTTACTGGCCTTCTTCAATGATATCCCCATCATGACCATCGCCTACGACAATACATTCCTAAACAAAAGCCCGGTGAAATGGGATATGCAGAAAGTTTTGAGTATTTCTACTATTTTGGGAGTGATCGGGGTGATTGAAACCTTCGGGATATTGATTATTGCTAAAGAATACCTCCATTTAAATCTTGGTCAACTGCAGACATTTATTTTCCTGAAACTCGCTGTAGCCGGACATCTCACCTTATTTGTTACCCGAACAAAAGGATCCTTTTTCAAAAAGCCTTATCCGGCCCCTTCCTTATTGTGGTCAGCGGTAGCAACCAAAGTATTGGCTACATTATTTGTGGTTTATCCATTGGGACTGATCGCTTCAATCAGTTGGACCAACGTAGGTCTGGTTTGGGCTTATTGTATTGTATGGATTTTTGTTGAAGATATGGCCAAGACATTTATGTACAAACATCTGGAACATAGAGGGGGAAAGGTCCACGACCGTTTTCTAAATCTGATAAAAACTCCTGTCCATGCCCATCATCACCATTAAATTTATCGTTGACAAAGTTAATAAGGAGAGATGTTGTCTTAAAGGGGTAACCTCTTTTTGATATTCAGAAATTTTAGGTTGGAAGATAGAAGGGTTTAAGGGCTCGAAAGCTCAATGTTGTTCAAGTAAAAGTTCAAGATTTCCTAATGGAGAGGCAATGGTAAGACGATGATCAAACAGTGCCAGACAATCGTTTCACAACAGTCTCACAACGTATGACTATGTATTACAATATCCACCCTTCAACCTTCCAACCCAAATAAAAAAGGCTGCCCTTTTGAGACAACCCTTTTTTGCTTTTTTATGATAAAGAATTATTCAGCGAGAACAAGAACATTGTTGTTCAGAACTTCAACAACTCCGGTCTTGACTTCATAAAAATCTTCCGATTTATCTTTTTTCACTTTGATAATTCCCTGATCCAAAATAGAAATCAATGGTGCATGATTGTTTAAAATCTCGAAAGAACCGTCAATTCCGGGCAGCTGAATTAAATCGGCTACGCCTTTAAAAATCGTTTTATCAGGAGTGATTATTTCAAGATTCATAGTTATCAAAATTTTAATCCCACTATGGATTTTAAATAATTATTTTTGAAGTTTTTAGTTAGCGTCCGCCATAATTTTCTTTCCTTTTTCAATGGCTTCTTCAATGGTTCCCACCATGTTGAAAGCAGCTTCAGGATATTCATCTACTTCACCGTCCATAATCATGTTGAAACCTTTGATGGTATCTTCAATGGAAACCAACGTTCCTTTTAAGCCAGTAAACTGTTCGGCAACATGGAAAGGCTGAGACAGGAAACGTTGTACGCGTCTTGCCCGGTGCACGGTCAGTTTATCTTCTTCGGAAAGCTCATCCATACCCAAAATGGCAATGATATCCTGCAACTCATTGTAACGCTGCAAAATATTTTTAACGCGTTGGGCGGTGTTATAATGTTCATCTCCGACAACATCGGGAGTTAAAATCCTTGAAGTAGAATCAAGAGGGTCAACAGCCGGATAAATTCCCAGCTCGGAAATTTTACGGCTCAAAACCGTTGTGGCATCCAAGTGGGCAAAAGTGGTAGCCGGAGCCGGGTCGGTAAGGTCGTCAGCCGGAACATAAACTGCCTGAACGGAAGTGATGGAACCCCGTTTTGTGGAAGTGATACGCTCCTGCATTAATCCCATTTCCGTGGCCAGGGTCGGCTGATATCCTACTGCAGAAGGCATACGGCCTAACAAAGCAGAAACTTCAGATCCGGCTTGGGTAAAACGGAAAATGTTATCAATGAAAAAGAGAATATCATGACCATCGGATTTTTCATCTCCTTCACGGAAATATTCTGCTAGTGTTAAACCGGAAAGGGCAACACGGGCGCGGGCTCCGGGAGGTTCGTTCATCTGTCCGAAAACCAAGGTTGCCTGAGATTTTGCAAGCTCTTCACGGTCGACTTTGGAAAGATCCCAACCGCCTTCTTCCATGTTTTTTTCGAATTCTTTTCCGTAACGGATTACGCCCGACTCTATCATTTCGCGCAGCAGGTCGTTTCCTTCACGGGTACGTTCACCAACACCTCCGAAAACTGACATTCCAGAGTAAGCTTTGGCAATATTATTGATCAGCTCCATGATGATCACGGTTTTACCTACGCCTGCACCACCAAACAAACCTACTTTCCCGCCTTTGGAATAAGGTTCGATGAGGTCGATGACCTTGATTCCGGTATAAAGTACTTCCGATTGAGTGGTCAGGTTTTCATACATAGGGGGTTCCCTGTGAATAGGCAAGCGGGTTTCGGAATCTATTTTTCCTAAACCATCAATAGCGTCGCCAATTACATTAAATAATCGGCCTTTGATTTCTTCACCAACTGGCATACTGATGGGATTTCCCGTGGATATAACATCCATCCCCCTTCTTAAACCGTCGGTTGAGTCCATGGCAATGGTGCGGACAACATTTTCGCCAACGGCTTGTTGAACTTCAAGAATTAATTTTTCGCCATTGTTACGATCAATAACCAGGGCATCGTAAATTTTTGGGAGGTTTTTTTCGTTATCAAAAACAACATCAATAACGGGGCCAATGATTTGTGCGATACGGCCAACATTTGTTTTGTTCATAAGTAATTGCCACTTTATGGGTTTAAAGTGCGGCAAATATAAGAATTAAATATTTATAGAAATTTTGAAAAATCAATTTTCTTGTGGAAAAATAGTTCTCAGAATTCACTGCAGTTATCCAGATTGCCAAAAGCAGAATTATTCTTATTTTAAGTCTGGTATGGTTGATGATTAGGTATTTTTTTGTTTAAAAATTTGATTTTTTGTCTTTTTTTTTAACTTTGTAGTACCAAGATGAAAAATCCTTTCGACCCATACTCGATCCCAAGGATTATATTTTAATATATTGGAGGTAAAAAACCTCCTTTAAATGAAATGAATTGATAATACTGCATAATCCAACACATAACAAAGAAAGGAGGTTAGCATGCAAAAATAGCCAAATATTCTTTTTTCTGACGCGTATTTTTAAAATCAAGAAAGACGCGTTGAATCAACAACTAAATCAAAAATAAGAACTGTTAATACCCTTGAAAAACAACAACTTTTTACAATCAAAAAC
>CAZPPK010000022.1:0-26839 GCA_964588415.1 uncultured Lentimicrobiaceae bacterium | reverse complement strand
TAGTTCAACAGCTGCTTCAATCTGGGCTTTTCAAGCCTATTGAAGACTATTTATTAGGCGTTCGTTATTCTTGATTATCAGTTATATATACAGTTCCCTTCCCTTTCCCAATACTTTTTATCAGACTTTCTCTCTTCATATATTGTAAATCCTTCTTTATCGTGTTGATATTTATGTTTTCAAATTTCTTTGCAATATCAGCGAGTTTCAAAGGTTGATTTTTTTCAATATAGTCATTTATTTCTTTCTGCCTCTCGTTTAAATATCTGCCTTTTGACTTGAACATATTGTATTTTGCATCAAGTTTTTGAGTTAATTCATTCAGCTTGTCAAGGAAAAAAAGAGTCCATCTAGAGATCTTTTCGTTTTCTTTATTTCTGTTTTTTTGTCCTTCCATTAAAACTTGATAATATTCTTTTTTTGACTTCTCAATCAAATTTTCAAATGAAACATATTGAATAAAAAGATAATCATTTTGTAGCAAAAGTAATGTAGTTATCAATCTTGACAGCCTCCCGTTACCATCTTGAAAAGGGTGTATTGATAAAAAATCATAAATAAAATGAGCAATTATTATTAACGGGTGAATTTCAGCTTTTTCAAATTGTTCATTTGTCCAATTTATAAGGTTATTCATCTCGCTCTCTACTAAATGAACTTCTGTGGTGTTGAAAATCACTTTTTGTATTCCACCCGGATAATTGGCTACAACTTTATTCGATAACGATTTATACTGCCCACGATGCCTCGTGTCTTTCAAGCTATGTCGTAAAAGGTTTTGATGTAATTGTTTTATGTAGTTTTCTGTCAATCTAATATTGTCATAGTTTTCAAAAATTATTTCCAATGTGTCAAAATATCCTATAACTTCTTGTTCGTCTCTTGTCTTTAGTTCTGTGATTTTTACATTTTTGAGTAATTCTTCTATTTCTTTATCCGATAATGTTCCTCCTTCAATTCTTGTTGAAGAACCTATGCTCTCAATGGTTGCAATTTTTCTTAATTCCTTGAGATAGATGTTCTCCTGCCGTTCAATTATATTCCATTTCCCCCTATACAAGTCAATTTTTGCAATCAGATTTAGAACTTTCTGATTTGTCAGGAAGTCAAAGTTTAATTTACTTATGTATTTATCCATAATGTATCCTTATTTTATCCGAATACAAAAATATATTATTGTTTTGAGTTATCCAAATATTACCCGTATTTTATCTGATAGCGTTTTTTCTAATGTTCGTTAAGATACATCGTTTACAAAAGTTAAAGATTAGACTTTACACTTGGCCACAACGTATGTGCAACCCAACCTGGTTGGGTTATATTTACTATATAAGATGTAGAACTAAACCTCCCTGCGGTCGGAGGCATGATTTCCACCGGTACCACAGATTGGTTTACCTTTACAGGATTGATAATTAAGCAACTGTAATTATGACAAATTTAAAAAAACTTCCAACAGGAAGTAGTTTTACGCAATTTAAGTCAGCGTACTCGTGAGAGTTACTGGTGGCACATCAACGGCTACCAACAATTCACGGGAAAAGACCCGGAACAAACAGGTATTAAAGAGCTTCGCGCCTATTTTCAGAGCATGCTCACCGATGGCAACCACAAACCCGGCAGCGTAAAAGATGGGGTACTATTCTCTACGATTCTTGTTTGAGAACCTCTACCACCAAGAATGGGCAAAAGAATACCTTCCCACGCCTAAAGTAGCCAAAACCCTCCCTCTGGTATTAAGCAAAGAAGAAGTTTTTGATGTATTGAGTGTTATCAAAAACTTTAAACACCGTACGGTAATAATGTTCATTTATTCCACCGGGGTTAGGATATCGGAATGCGTAAACATAAAGCTCACCGACATAGACAGCAACCGCATGCAGGTGAATATTCAGGAGGGAAAAGGGCTGAAACAGCAAAAAGTGCCACTTTCGCCGGCATTGCTGAAAACACTACGACGATACTACCTACAATACAAACTTCAATATTACTTGTTTGAAGGCCATGGAGGCAAAGGTACCCATCCGGGTGTTTCAGCTGTACGTGAGATATGTAGAAATGCACGATATCAAACAAGAGACATTAAAAAGCATTACACCCCACACACATTCCGTCATTGTTTTGCCACCCATCTTCCGGAACAAGGCAAAAACATTAAATCCCCATAGGTAGGAGTATTGTTCATCAGTGGGTTAGCCCAACACAATTTAAGAAGTTTGCAGATGATTCACCTTCCCAAATTGAATTTTCATCAATAAAATCTACGTTTTCCCAGTTGTCCATCTTTTTCATATCAAGCATGAAGTTCCCAACTTGTGATAAAATCAAAGCTCAGGCAGGTTTCCGACTTCCTCTGCTTCCGCCTTCACCCAAGGATTCTTCCAAATAAAATAAAAAACCCAGACCGTCAGGATCAGACTGACCGAAATGGCATAAACACTGGGCATGGCGCCGAAATTTTCCATTTTGACATTGATATATCCGTTATAATGCAGATAAAAGATGATAATCGATGAAGCATTATTAACGAAATGGGCAAATATGGGAACCCATAAATTACGTGTGTAAAGGAAAAGATAACCCAGCATCATCCCCAATACAAACCGGGGTAGAAAACCAAAAAACTCAAAATGTACTGCACTGAAAAGAATCGCAGTCAGTAACACACCCACATGTTTGTTTCGTGTCCAGGCCTGCAAGTGTTGTTGTACCACCCCGCGAAACACCAACTCTTCGCCGATGGCCGGCATCAAAGCAATAATAAAAAGATTCAGGCCCAAACCTCCCAGGCTTTTCACGCTTAAAAAGGCGGTAGTAATTTCATCTGCCTGCGCCTGTTTGTCTTTCATCCATTGCATCAATCCCGAAAGATATTCGGGCAAAGCAAGGTGCGCGTTGATGTCGGAAAGGAAATTGATAAACGGCAAAATGGTGTACATGCCCACTGCCGCAAGCACCAGAATAGCCACATTCGGACTAAATTTCGTCTGAAAAAAACGTCCTATTCCGGATTCTGTCAAATACACAAAAAACAAAGGTGCCAGAATAAAAAGTCCCAACGCGCTGATAAACTGGTACAAATACAAGAAAGAAAGGGCTTCTTTGCTTTTGGGGTCTGCCATCAGATTGGCCAGGGTCGCAAAATCGAGATTAAAGAAAATCTTACCTGCCAAGAGACCTATGAGAGAAAAAATAATCATAAAAGCAATGGCAATAAGCAGAAAAACAAGAAGCTTGGCTCCAGCAGAAAGATTGGGAAAAGCAACCCTTGATCTCATAGTTTTGATTTGAAAGCCCCAAAATTAATATTTTTGCAGCCACTTTTGTTTTAAAGATAAACACACTTAACGAAATAAAGGCCGTGGTAAAAATTGGAAATATAACTTTGGGGGAATATCCGCTGTTGCTGGCACCCATGGAAGACGTGTCTGATCCGCCTTTCAGGCATGTTTGCAAAATATTCGGGGCCGACATGATGTACACCGAATTTATCTCTTCCGAAGGGCTCATCCGCGACGCGGATAAAAGTGTTAAGAAACTCGATTTTGAAGATTCTGAACGGCCCATAGGAATTCAGATCTTTGGCCACGACATCAATTCCATGATCCAGGCAGCTCAATATGCCGAACGTGCCCACCCCGATCTGATTGATATCAATTTTGGCTGTCCGGTACGAAAAGTAGTTGCCAAAGGCGCAGGATCAGGAATCATGAACGACATTCCCAAAATGGTGAAGATGACCGAAGCAGTGGTGAAAGCGGTAAAACTTCCCGTTACCGTGAAAACCCGGCTGGGCTACGACGAAGATCATAAAGAAATTGTAGAGATAGCGGAGCAATTGCAAGATGTTGGCATTCAAGCGCTTACAATTCACGGGCGTTTGCGCACCACGCGTTCCAGTGTTCCTGCCGACTGGACACTGATCGGAGAAGTAAAAAACAATCTCCGGATGCAGATTCCTATTTTCGGCAACGGCGATGTGAACGGTCCGGTTTCTGCCAAATTCTTCAAAGACACTTACGGTGCAGATGGTTTGATGGTAGCCCGTGCCGCTTACGGAAATCCCTGGATATTCCGCGACATCAAACATTATTTTGCCACTGGTGAAATCCTTCCCGAGCCCGATGTGGAAGAAAGAATCCGCATCAGCACCATCCATCTCGAGCGATCTGTCGCGTGGAAAGGAGAACGGCGCGGATTGCTGGAGATCAGGAAACACTGGAGTGCTTATTTCAAGAACATTCCGTATTTTAAACCCTTCAGGATCAAGATCATGCAGACTGAATCGCTGGAAGAAATCAAAGAAATACTTCGGGAAATCAGCATCTTTTATAAGAACTTAGAAGATTAAATGATTTCAAGCGCTTCCCGCAGAAAGCCTTCCCGGTCAAACAGGGCGGTCATAATTTCCCCATTTTTTAAGTGATAAGTTTTCAAACCTGCTTTTTGTGCACCTTCGATGTTGTCGGCACGATCGTCGATAAACAGGGTTTTTTCAGGTATAATATTTTCCTGCCGGATCACATAATGGTAAATATCCGTATTGGGCTTGTGCATATGCAACTTGTAAGAAAAATAAGCCTTGCGGAACAACGCATCAAAATCTTCATAACCGAAATGATCTTTCAAATCCTGCACAAAAAAATCGTAGTGGATTGCATTTGAATTGCTGAGCATATAAAGAGCATAATGTTTTTTTACAGCTTCCAGGGTTTGTATCCGTTCCTTTTCAAGCCTCGACAGCAATGTATTCCAAGCATTGTTGATCTGTTCGTCGGTCAGTTTCATGTTTAAAAATTTCCTGATACGGTCCCTGAATTCATCGGAAGATACAAGACCCTTTTCAAATTTCAGGATAATCTCCCTATAAAACTCATCGCTTTGAAGCCTTTCAACATCTTCACAACCCAGTTTTTGAAACTCGCTTACCGTTAGTTTCGGGTCAATGTCCAGAATTACGCCGCCAAAATCAAAAATGATGTTTTCTATTTCCATCCCCAAAGGTTTGATGGCAAAGATAATTGATTGCGAAATAGGACACTGATTTTTATGATTGAACTGATTTGGTATGATCAAAAGAGCAGTCTGAATTATAACAATCAATCTAATCCGTGTAATGTTCCCCTATTAGCGATAGGCAGGAACACCTTGGGAAAAGGCTGTCATTTCTACGAACGAAATCCCCCTGGCAACAGGTTTTTTCTTAGGAGATCTCTCACGCCGGCTAAAGACAAACGTTTTGGAAAATCAATTTATTCCATGCCGGCTCAGGGTTAAACGTTTATAAGGAGATTTGCGAGGTATAAATCCAAACATTTTACCCACATCATATTCTAACTATAATTTGGAATTTCAACACTCTTCGGTCTTCCGACTCCCTTGTTAGCATTTCTAAAGAATTGAATCGCTTCATTACAGCCATCAACATATTTGAATCATTCAAACCCGTTTTAACATTCTTTAACCGTGCCAAAAATCAAATTCCTTTTCGGAAATTGTGACTTATTTTCATAACATACTGTTTATAATTCATTTATAGCCAGTATTTTTATAGTTTATAAATTAGCATGCATGCGTACTAAATAATATATTAAATTTCATTTGTATATACATTTGCTGCTTGTTTAAAATTTAACACTTAAAAGTATATAGATGTATGCATGCGCTAGTATTTATTAAACAGGTTCCGGATGCCTCACAGGTAAGGGTAAATTACGAAACGGGCACGTTGATTCGCGAAGGCGTTCCCGCTATCCTCAACCCTTTTGAAGCCCATGCTGTGGAAGAAGCCGTAAAATTAAGAGAACAATTCGGCGGAAAAGTTACCGTCATCACCATGGGGCCGCCACAGGCTACTCAGGCGCTGAAAGAATGCCTTTCCATGGGTGCCGACAAAGCCTATCTTTTGTCCGACAGGGCTTTTGCAGGTTCCGACACACTGGCCACTTCTTATGCGCTTTATGAAGGTGCCCGCAAAATTATCGAACTGGAAGGAGAAGTCGATCTGTATTTTGCAGGCAAACAGGCCATCGATGGCGATACGGCACAAACCGGTCCCGGCATTGCCACCCGCTTTGACATCCCACTGGTTACCTATCTTACCAAAATGGATGAAGTGAATTTCGAGAAAAAGTACGCCATCGCCACCCGGCTGACAGAATTCGGACAGGAAACCGTTCAGGTCCCGATTCCGGCTTTCTTTACTGTGGAAGAAACCTTGAATGAACTCTCGCATGCTCCCTTGCCGTGGCTAATTAAAGCTGCACAGACGGAAATCATCATGCTTTCCAGTCAAAATGTGGAACTCGACCGCGACCAGTGCGGCTTAAAACATTCACCCACCATGGTTAAGAAAGCCTTCACGCCTGAAAAAAGACAACGCGGCGAAACTTTGACCGGCTCTTTGGATGAACTTGTGAAAGAAGCTGCCGAACATTTAGAACCCTTTGTAAAATAAGAAATCGTATCATGTTAGATCTCACAAAAAAAGACCCGGAAATTTCCAATTATAAAGATGTCTGGGTATATGTCGAACAAAATGACGGCGTGGCTCAATCCGTATCTTTCGAGCTTTTGACCAAAGCACGCGAACTGGCTGCCCAGGTCAACGGAAAAGTGGCTGCCGTTTCCATAGGAAAAGAAGTTTCCCATCTTGCTGAGGAAGTTTTCAAATACGGCGCCGACAAATTCTACATCATTGAAGATGAAATTTTTGCCGACTATCGCACAGAACCTTATCGGGAGGCATTGTCGAAACTGGTCGTTAAATACAAACCGGAAATCTTTCTCATCGGGGCTACCACCCAGGGCCGCGACCTTTCGGGAACTGTGGCCACCGAGTTAAGAACCGGCCTTACGGCAGATACCACAAAACAGGATGTTGATCCGGAAACCAAATTTTTGTTGATGACACGTCCTACCTTCGGCGGAAGCCTGATGGCTACCATTTACTGCCCGAAACACAGGCCGCAAATGTCAACGGTACGTCCGGGTGTGTTCTCTGCAGTGCCTGTTGAATCGCCCGTTGCCGGGGAAATTATAAAGGGAAAAACAGACATCACTGAAGATCAGATCGTCAAAAAAATCCTCAAGAAAGTGGTTTCCAACAAAGGCAGCGTCAACCTTTCTTTTTATGAAGTGATCGTTGCTGGCGGAAAAGGTATGGGAAACAAAGAAAACTTTAAGATGCTTCAGAATCTGGCCGATTTACTGGGCGGCACATGGGCAGGCTCACGTAAAGCCGTTGAGTTAGGTTATGTTCCACAGTCGAGGCAGGTCGGACAAACAGGACAGACGGTTCACCCCAAGCTGTACATTGCCTGCGGGATTTCGGGCGCCATTCAGCATGTGGTAGGAATGCAGACTTCAGATATCATCATTTCCATCAATACGGATAAAGATGCACCCATCTTCGATGTTTCCACCTATTGCATCGTTGAAGATGTCCTGAAATTTGTGCCCAAACTGATCGAGCAATTAAAAAATCACGAACTAGCGGAGGTAAAAAATGAGCGATAAACTAAAATATGATGTAGTGATTGTGGGGGCTGGTCCTGCAGGACTATCGGCTGCCATCGTTCTGGCTAAAGCCGGAGTGAAAGTCATGGTGATTGAGCGCGGGAAGTTTCCAGGTGCTAAAAACGTCATGGGCGGAGTCTTTTATACCGATTGTATGAAAGGGATCGTGGATGAATTTCCAGGAAAGGCTCCTGTTGAAAGGCACATCATCGAACAAAGAATGTGGATTCTGGATGAAAAATCATCCGTTGGATTCAACCATAAAAATGATCTTTTTAATGAAGAGCCTTATAATTGCCACACTGTATTCAGGGCAAAATTCGACCGCTGGCTTTCCGATGAAGCTGAAAAAGCAGGTGCTTTGATCATCAACAACACGGTGGTCAGGGAAGCCATTGTAGAGAATGGAAATGTGGTAGGCATCAGAACCGACAGGCCGCAGGGCGATGTGTTTGCCAATTGCGTGATCCTTGCCGACGGCGTTAATTCACTGGTGGCAAAATCGCTGGGCATGAGGCAGAACATTAAAAAAGATGCCGTTGCCGTATCCGTTAAGGAAGTCATCGGGCTGGATGAAAAAGTCATCAACGACCGGTTTAATGTAAAACCTGGTGAAGGTGTTACCATCGAAATGACGGGAAGTTTCTTCAACGGCGAAGCCATGGCTTTTCTATATACCAACCAAAAATCAGTTTCGCTGGGAGTTGGCATGGTCGTTTCCGATCTGGTCAAAAACAAAATCAATCCCAACGAATTAATTGAAAGTTTAAAGAAACATCCCTCTGTTGCTCCGTTAATTGAAGGGGGCCAGACCAAGGAGTTTTTGGTACACTTAATCCCTGAAGGCGGATTTCACGCTATACCCAAACTGGTGGGCAACGGCGTGATGATTGCCGGTGATGCTGCCATGCTGGTAGATTCCATTCACCGCGAAGGTTCAAACCTGGCTATCACTTCCGGAAAATTTGCCGCTGAAACTTATCTCGAAGCCGCCAAAAAAGGCGATTTCTCTGAAAAAGCTTTATCGCTTTACCAGGAAAAACTCAAAGAAAGCTTTGTTTTGAAGGACTTAAAAAAATACAAAGGTCTTCCCGATTTGCTTCAAACAAATCAAAGACTGCTCAGGAAATATCCGAAGGTTTTGAATGATGCCGCTTTTGAACTTCTGAAAGTCAATGGCGTTTCCAAAAAGGAAAAAGAAAAGCTGATCTGGAAAAATATGAAACAGGAAATCGGATTAACCAATATGGTCAGGGACATGTTTAAAATATGGAGAAATGTAATATGACACTGGAAGATAAACTATATTTAAACGGCTTTAAAACCGATGAAACCGGAGGTTCACATCTGGCCATAAAAGATGAAAAAGTTTGTGAAACCTGCATATTGAAGCAATGTCTTTATGTTTGCGCGTGCAGTGTATATGAACTCAACGAAAACACGCATAAAGTAGAAATTAATTATGATGCCTGTCTGGAATGCGGAACTTGCCGTATTGCCTGCGATAACATTGACTGGAGTTATCCAAGGGGTGGTTTTGGTATTGCTTATAAATTTGGCTGAAATTTATCCTTCCCGCCATAGTAAACCATTCCCAAAAAAAACGGGGCAATAAGTTTACAGGTTTTCCTATTCGCCCGCTTGCATCGCTGTAAGATTTAATAATAGCCGGGCTATTTGTTGTTTTTGTCCTTCGGTTTCTGTAGCTTTGATGGCGAAGTCTCATCATTTAGACAAGAAAAGGGGAAATCATGAAAACTGCTTTTATTACCACCTACAAGCCCCGCGAATGCGGCATTGCTACTTTTACCGGAAACCTCATCGATGCTATGAACTGGAATTTGCAGGACCGGGAAAAGGACTTTGACCCTTTCGTTGTGGCCATGGACGACCGCGAGGAAAGTTATCATTATCCCGATATTGTTAAGTACACCATTCGCGAAAGCCGCCAAAGAGATTATCTAAAAGCTGCCGACTTTATTAATTACAATGCTGACATCTGTGTATTACAGCATGAATTTGGTATTTTTGGCGGAAAGCACGGAATCTATATCCTGCCACTAATCCATAAGCTAAAAGTACCCCTTGTTGTTACTTTTCATACCATATTGAACGAACCTTCCTTTAGTGAAAAAGCTATTATTCAGGAAATTGGAAAGCAAGCGTCCAAAATTGTGGTGATGAGTAAAATGGCAGTTAATTTTCTTGTGAAAATCTATGAAATCCCAAGAAAAAAAATTGTTATCATTGAGCATGGCCTGCCTGATTTTGATTTCACCCGTCATGAACTGTTTAAGAAAAAGTATCACGTTGAAGACAAAATCTCCCTAATGACTTTTGGGCTGATCAGTAAGGGAAAAGGCATTGAAACGGTGATCCGCGCACTTCCTGCTGTTGTGGAAAGACATCCTGACGTACATTATACCGTTTTGGGAAAAACACACCCCAATGTTTTGAAAGTGTCGGGTGAAAAGTACAGAAACTTTCTCACACGGCTTGTGCAACAGAATCACCTTTCAGATCACATTATGTTTATTGATGCTTTTCTGGATGAAACCACCCTTTGCGAATACCTCTCCGCCATTGATGTGTACATTACTCCCTATCTCGACGAAGCTCAAATTACCAGTGGCACGTTGTCTTATGCCGTGGGCGCCGGGGCTGCAGTAGTATCAACGCCTTACTGGCATGCGCAGGAATTACTGGATCAGGGTCGGGGTATATTGTTCAATTTCAATGATCCCGAGGAATTATCCCGGTCCCTGAATACGCTTATCGATAATCCTGACAGCCTACAGAAAATCAGAAATAAAGCTTATGCCTTCGGACAACGATTTACCTGGCCCAACCAGGGGAAAAAATATTTGGAAATTGCCCGGTTGGCCATCAAAGATTATCAAAAACCAAAGAATTTCAAGGAAAAGGTTATTGACCCGACCTTAATGCCTAATTTCAACTTTGCCCACGTTAGGCGGATGACGGATAGTACCGGGATTCTTCAACATGCACGGTTTAATATCCCTAATTATCAGCATGGTTATTGTTTGGATGACAATGCCAGGGCATTACTGGTAACAGCCATGGACTATCATCGGCAAAAGGATCCGGAAGTCATGAACCTGATGATAATCTATCTTTCATTTATTCAATATGCACAAAATGAGGATGGAAGCTTTCATAATTTTATGGGATATGATCGTCATTTCCTTGATGAAAAAAGTTCTGAAGATGCCTTTGGCCGTACCATTTGGGTTTTGGGTTTTTTAATCGAAAATGCCCCTAATGATGCTTTTTTTCAAATTGCAAAAAAATTGTTTGAAACTTCTTTCCGGCAATTTGAACACTTAAAAAGTGTCAGGGGAATTGCTAACACCTTGATCGGGATTAGTTACTACCTAGGGCGCTTCCCCTGGGATGAAGGCATGATAAACATCATTAAAGGACTGGCAAACAGGCTTTTAGAGGCTTACCAAAATAATAGTTCACCTGAATGGCGATGGTTTGAACCATCCCTCACTTATGAGAATGGCTTGATACCAGCTTCCCTGTTTTTCGTTTTTGAAAGAACAGAAGTTCAGAAATATCTGACTGTGGCGAAGGAGAGCCTGGAGTTTTTAGATGAGATTGTTTTTAAGGCTGATTACATTTCTTTAATTGGTAACGAACAATGGTACGCTAAGGGTGGCACCCGGTCCCGGTTCGACCAACAGCCCATTGATGCTATGGCTATGGTGCTAATGTACAAAAAGGCCCATCTGATTTTTAATAGTGACAAAGAATACCTGAAAAAAATGTTTAATTCCTTTATGTGGTTTTTTGGCGAAAACGACCTCCGAATACCTTTATATGATTATGAAACCAAAGGATGTTGCGATGGCCTTGAAAAACAGGGTGTAAACCGAAACGAGGGAGCCGAAAGCATCCTCGCTTATTTGTTGTCCCATTTGTTTGTATTGATAGCTTTTGAAAATGAATAGTTATATCCGGGAATTATGTCTGTAGTAACGCGTTATAAAAACAACCCCATCCTCACCCGTGAGGATGTGCCCTACCCTGTGGTAACTGTACACAATGCCGCGGTGGTCAAAAGAGAGGGAAAATATATTATGATATTTCGTTCCCATTTACATAATGGACGCAGCATCCTCGGTATCGCCGACAGTGTTGACGGGATTAATTTCAAAGTACGCGAAAAGCCTTTTATGACTCCTACAGATAAAAGTCCATATCAGGAATATGAGTCCTGGAGCATCGAAGACCCTCGCATTACATTTATTGACGGAGAATATATCATCACTTACAGCGCTTATTCCCCCAATGGTATTCGAATTGGTTTGGCAAAAACCAGGGATTTTGAAAAAATAGAAAGATTCTCCATGATAACGGAAGCTGACTATCGTAATGTTGTAATCTTTCCGGAGAAATTTAACGGCCTTTACGCGCGGCTCGACCGCCCTCATTCTGAAATAAGTCCCTGGAGTATCTGGATTTCCTATTCCCCAGATTTAAGGTTTTGGGGGGAATCCAGGCGGATTATTGATCCCGCACCTTATCATTGGGACGAAATGAAAATAGGACCTGGTGCACCCCCCATCAAAACCGGAAAAGGATGGCTCAATATATATCATGGCGTTTTCCCTACCATGGACGGAAGCGTTTACCGGCTGGGTGTTTGTCTCCACGATTTAAAGGACCCATCCAAAATCATAGGGGTTAGCGATGATTGGATCCTGCAACCGGAAGACCCCTGGGAAATCACAGGGTATGTGCATAATGTGGTGTTTAGTTGCGCAGCAATCCCGGAAGAAAACGGCATTTTACGAATTTATTGGGGAGGGGCTGACACCGTTATGTGTACCGGTACTGCCCGAATTGAGGAGCTGGTAAACCTTTGCCTTTCAAACCCCAGAAATGCCCTGTAAGGAGACTGACACGAGCATCTGGATTTGGAAGGAAGGTTCAGAAATAAACAAATGAGAGGAACGAAATAAATGAAAATAGCGGTGCTGTCACCTGCATGCTGGCGTACCCCGCCACGGAAATATGGTCCCTGGGAGCAGGTGGCTTCAAACATTGCGGAAGGATTAGTGGAAAGGGGGCACGAGGTAACGCTTTTTGCAACAGCCAATTCTGTTACCAGGGGAAGCCTTGAAGCTGTTTGTAACCAGCCTTACGGAGAACACCCGGAAATGGATGCCAAAGTTTGTGAATGCCTCCATATCTCACATTTTATGGAGCGGGCAGGAAGTTTTGATATTTTGCACAACAACTACGATTTTTTACCGCTAACCTATACCGGCCTGATTTCCACCCCAATGGTAACAACCATTCACGGCTTTTCTTCCCCTAAAATTATCCCGGTCTTTAAGAAATACAATTCCAATAACTTCTATGTGTCTATTAGTAACTCCGACCGGAGTCCAGAATTAGACTATCTAGCCACGGTTTATAATGGCATTAAAACCAGCCAATTTACCTACCGGTCTGAAGCCGGAGATTATTTGTTGTTTTTCGGACGTATTCATCCGGAAAAAGGAACTTTGGAGGCAATTCAAATTGCCCGGAAAGCAGGGATGAAGCTCATTATCTCAGGATTAATACAGGATGAAAAATATTTTAACGGAAAAATAAAACCCCTTTTGGATGATAAAACCATTGTGTATTCGGGCAATGCAGGGCCGGATAAACGTGATCAGCTTCTCGGCGGGGCATTAGCTCTTTTGCATCCCATTAATTTTGAAGAACCTTTCGGACTGAGCGTTGCCGAAGCCATGATGTGTGGAACCCCCGTGGTAGCTTTTAACAGGGGTTCAATGCCTGAGCTTATTGCAGATGGGAAAACGGGCTTTCTGGTTGGAAATATTAGAGATGCCGTTGATTCATTGTCACAAATTGGGAACATCAACCGGGCTGACTGTCGCCAATGGGCGATCAATAATTTTAGTATGGGAAAAATGATCAATGGCTACGAGGCCGTTTATGAAAAAATATTAGAAGGAAGTTAGGTTATGATACTTCCTCGCGACCCATTGCTTGTTCCCTGTGGTTCATCTCTCTATCCTTATAATGTCCATGGCAACTTTAATACCGTCGGCGGCGCTTGACATGATGCCGCCGGTATAACCGCTTCCTTCGCCTGCGAGATAAAGGTTTTCTATTCCGGCAGTCCGGCGATTTTCATCGCGCAGCACCTGAATGGGAGCGGAAGTTTTACTTTCCAGTCCCATGATATTTCCGGTTTCAAAACCTTTTATTTTCCTGCTGAAATTTTCCAATCCCACCCGCATGGCAGTGCTTATTTTATCAGGAAGATATTCCCACAAAGGCGCTCCGGTCAGGCCCATGGGATAACTGCTTTCGGGAATGCCGGAAGGGAGCTTTTTTTCGATAAAATTTTGAAGGCTGCAATAAGGGGCTTTGTATCCCGGCCCCAGATCGTAAAAACGCTGTTCAAGTTTTTCAAGCCAGTCAAGCGATTCGGAAGCCGACACCTCACGAGCCAGAAATTGATTCAGGTTGATGCCTGCCACACAGGCGGCATTGGCAAATTTCTCATCTCTTCGATAGCGGCTCATGCCGTTCACAATATTTTGATTTTCATAAGCCGTGGCCGGAACAATCACGCCTCCGGGGCACATACAAAAGCTGTAAACAGGATGATTTTCCGTTCCTTTTGATGTGAGGCGGTATTCCGCTGCCTTCACACCCGGCAACTTTTTAATACCCCATTGTGCTTTATTGATAAGTTCCTGCGAATGTTCCATGCGGCTTCCAAGCGCAAAATTCTTCGTACGAAAAGGCACGCCACGTTTCATCAACATCCGGTATGTTTCATAAGCAGAATGGCCAGGTGCAATCACAAAATAAGACGCATCCAGATTCCCATTTTGTGTAACAGCTTCGAGAATATTTCCGTTTTTGACGATGATATCATTCAACCGGGTTTCAAAAAGCATGATCCCACCCAATTCCAAAAACTGCAAACGCAGCTTTTTCACGATGGTTCTCAGTAAATCACTTCCAAGATGCGGATGGGTCATGTAGCGGATTTCAGGCGGACCTCCGGCTTCTACATAAGCATTAAGGATAAATGGCTTTTCAAATGAAATGTGTTTGCTCCTCGAAGTAAGTTTACCATCAGAAAACGTTCCGGCTCCGCCTTCGCCGAAGGCATAATTTCCCATGGGATCGAAAATTCCCGTGGATTCAAAAGCCTGGATACGCCGGGCACGCTGTTCCACTTCCTGTCCCCTTTCTAACAATGTGGTTTGAAAACCTGCTTTTTGCAAAACCAATGCTGCAAAGAATCCTGCCGGGCCACTGCCAACGACTACCACTTTTTCTTTCCGTTTTCGATAAGGGATTTTAAGTTCCGGCAATGGTTCCGGTCCATCTCCCTTTAACTCATCAGAAGTAACCAAAACCCGTATTTGCCAATGGATGTCGCTTTTCTTTCTGGCATCCAGCGCCTTGTTTTCTATCTGAAAAGAAAACTCCCGGATCTTTAACAGATCGCGGATCCTCTTTTTTAATAGTTCCTGATCGTAGCTGGTCGGGAGTTTGAAAGAAAATTGCCGGTAGCCCATAGGGTGCTTTTATTTGATTTAAGAACAAGGAACATCGATTTTTGATTTGAGAACTCGATAAAACTTCTAAAATCCTAACTCGTTAATCCATGTTCGACATTCCCAAGGTCCTATTTCACTTCGCTGCCATTGTTGACTACGACATCAGGCGAAACAAAACGCAGGTTTCCTTTTTTGTCCTCCGCCATCAGGATCATCCCCTGGGAAGTGATGCCCTTCAGCTTTCGCGGAGCAAGGTTAACCAGAACATTGACTTGTTTTCCAATGATTTCTTCGGGTTGATAATGTTCTGCAATACCTGAAACCACGGTTCTGCGGTCGATTCCAGTATCAATCAGTAGTTTCAAAAGTTTCTTGGTCTTGGGAACTTTTTCAGCTTCAAGAATGGTTCCCACGCGAATATCCATTTTTGAAAAGTCGTTATAGTTGATCTCTTCTTTTTTTGGATTCACACTTTGATTCTTCTGATTTTCTTCTTTTGTGGCAAGCAATTTTTGCACCTGTTTCTCCACATCTGAATCTTCGATTTTCTCAAATAGAAAATCAGGTTTACCTAACTGATGACCGGATTGCAGCAACTCAGCACTTCCTGCAGCATCCCACGGCAGCACTTCCTGGTTCAGCATTTCTCTAAGCTTCTTAGCTGAGAAAGGCAGGAACGGTTCCCCGAGAATAGCAAGATTAGCAGCAATTTGCAGCGAAATATTCAATATGGTTCCCCCCCGCTCTTTATCTGTCTTAAAAATCTTCCAGGGTTCATTGTCGGTAAGATATTTATTTCCCAAACGCGCAAGGTTCATCAGCTCTGACAAAGCTTCCCGGAAACGGTACAAATCAATACTTTGTGAAATCTTATCCGGGAAACCTTTCAAAGTTTCCAATGCTTTGCGGTCTGAATTGGTAAGCTCCTGCATCGACGGTACTTTCCCTTCAAAATATTTCTGTGTCAGCACCAGCGTGCGGTTGATGAAATTTCCGAAAATCGCCAGCAACTCATTGTTATTGCGAGCCTGAAAATCCTTCCAGGTAAAATCGTTGTCTTTGGTTTCCGGTGCGTTTGCCGTTAAAACATAACGCAACACATCCTGTTTTCCGGGAAATTCTTCCAGATATTCATGCAACCAGACAGCCCAATTCCGGGAAGTAGAAATTTTATCGTTTTCAAGATTCAGGAATTCGTTGGCCGGAACATTATCGGGCAAAATGTAAGAGCCTTCCGCTTTCAGCATTACCGGGAAAATGATGCAGTGAAAGACAATGTTGTCTTTCCCGATGAAATGAACCAGCTTGCTGTCGTCAGATTTCCAGTAAGGTTCCCAGTCTTTTCCTGATTCACGGCTCCATTCTTTGCTTGCCGAAATGTAACCAATAGGTGCATCAAACCATACGTAAAGTACTTTTCCTTTAGCTTCTTCCAGAGGAACTTTCACCCCCCAATCTAGGTCGCGGGTAACAGCACGGGGTTTCAATCCCTGATCAACCCAGGATTTTACCTGGCCATATACATTTGATTTCCAATCCTTTTTATGTCCTTCCAAAATCCATTCCCTGAGCCAGTCTTCGTATTGGTCGAGCGGCAGATACCAGTGTTTGGTCTCTTTCAGTACCGGAACATTTCCGCTCAGCGCTGATTTTGGATTGATGAGTTCCAGCGGGCTCAATGAAGTACCACAGCTTTCACACTGGTCGCCGTAAGCTTTTTCGAAACCGCAATAAGGACAGGTTCCCGTGATGTAACGGTCGGCAAGAAAGGTTCCGGCCTCTTCGTCGTAGTACTGCTCGTTTGTTTTTTCGATGAATTTTTCATCCCTGTAAAGGTGTTCGAAAAACTCAGAAGCCGTTTCATGATGCACCGGAGCTGAAGTCCGCGAATAAATATCAAAAGAAATCCCGAATTCTTCAAAAGACTTCTCGATGATATTGTGATACCGGTCCACAATATCCTGCGGAGAAACGCCTTCCTTGCGTGCTTTGATGGTAATGGGAACGCCGTGTTCGTCGGAGCCGCCGATAAACAAAACATCGTTGCCTTTGGAACGCAGGTAACGTGCGTAGATATCAGCCGGAACATAAACGCCCGCCAGATGGCCAATGTGGATGGGGCCGTTAGCATACGGCAGAGCCGAAGTCAGCGTATATCTTTTAAAAGTTTTACTCATTACAATTTCGTTTCAAATTTCGGACAAAGTTACGGAATAGACCATTAGGACAAAATACCCTTTTAAAGAATTCCATCTTATCCGTTTCCGGGAAATCTGTTGGAACGCTATATCTGTTAGGACGCAAAATTTTGCGTCCTAACAGAAAATTAATTGTAGCTTTGTTGATGTGCAAGATTTTGCGTATCAACAAAGCGGAAAGCAACTTTTTATGATCAAACCACTTCCACTTCATAACGGAGACACCATTGGCCTTGCAGCTCCTGCAAGGAAAATTTCCAAAAAGGAACTTGAAATAGCTGTAGAAATTATCGAAAACCGGGGATACAAAACGCTTCATGGAGCACATCTTTTTGACAGCGACCACCAATTTGCAGGAAGCGATTCAAGTCGCACGGAAGACTTCCAGCAAATGATCCTGAATCCTGATATCAAAGCTATCCTGGCGGTGAGAGGCGGATATGGTTCTGTAAGAATTGTGGACCAACTGCCTTTGGTTTCATTGCTTACGCAGCCCAAGTGGATAGCCGGTTACAGCGATTTGACTGTTTTTCATAATCATATCAACAATATGGGAGTGCAGACATTGCACAGCACCATGCCTATTAATTTTTCCACAAATACAACAGAAGCGCTGGATGCTTTGTTCGATGTGCTGGAAGGAAAACTGCCAAATTATGATTTTGGAGGCCTTGTTTTAAACCGTCCGGGAAAAGCGCGGGGAACTTTGGTAGGAGGAAATCTGTCGGTGTTGTACAGTCTTTTGGGAAGTGCTTCGTTTCCGAAAATGCAAAACTCAATACTCTTTCTTGAAGACCTTGATGAATATCTTTATCACATCGACCGCATGATGATGGCGCTGAAACGTTCAGGGTTTCTTAAAAACCTTTCCGGTCTGGTGGTGGGTGCAATGACTGATATGCATGACAATGCAGTTCCTTACGGGAAAAGCGCTGAAAAAATAATCCGCGAAACAGTGAATGACTATCCTTTTCCTGTGGCTTTTAATTTCCCCGCCGGACACATTTCCGATAACCGCGCTTTGATTATGGGAGGAAATGTAGAACTGGAAGTAGGCGAGAAGTCCAAACTTATTTTTTCTGCTTAATGCGATTTTCATGGCCCGGCACAATCAGATAGGAATCGAAGGAGAACAAATTGCCCGTGATTTTCTCATCCGGAAAAACTATAAAATCCTGGAAACAAACTGGCAGCATGAAAAAGAAGAAGTGGATATCATTACCATGGATGGTAACGAATTGGTGATTGTAGAAGTGAAAACTCGCAGCACAGATTATTTCGGAGATCCGGAAGAAGCGGTAGATGAAGCAAAAGAGAACCGTCTGATCACTGCAGCAGAAGCCTATCTGGAACAAAATGACCTTGAAGTGGAAGTACGCTATGATATTATCTCCATCATTTTAAAAAATAACCGTCCCGAAATCCGTCATATTCAGGATGCCTTCTTCCCACAATGATTATTTTAAACCGTTATTTCGGATGTGGTTTTGAATGAAAAACCAGCAACGGAACTTCCGTTTGGAAAAGGACTTTCTTTGTTAAGCTGGGATGATAAAGCTTGGTGAATAAATTGCGGTGATGAGTGGTCATTGCCACAATATCAATCGACTTTTCCTGAACAAAATCTTCGAGGCACAACTGAGCATCAAGACATTCGAGCAAGCTATATTCTATTTTAGCTATGTCAAGATTTTCGGTTATAAATTTTTTCATTTTGTGCATGCTAACCTCATCTTGCTTTTCGATAGCTTCCGAGATATGCAGACAATAAATTTGCGCGTCGAACGGATTGGCGAAAGTAGCCAGCCGGCTCAGCGACCAAAAATCCGTTTCGTCGAAACCGGTAGCATACACAATCCTTTTAGGAGCAAGCTTGTTACGAGCATCAAAATCTTTGGGAACCGCAATAACAGGGATACGCAATTTTTCTATGACTTTGGCAGTAACACTTCCAAATGACCACATTCCTTCGCGTTTGTTGCCGCGTGTTCCCATCACAACCAATCCCGGTTTGTATTCTCTGGCATATTCCAAAACCCCGGAAAGGACATTGTCAGGAGCTAAATCATAAAAAACATTGACACCTTTAATTCCTTTCTCTTTTATCCGGTCTTTCAGTTTCTTTGAAAGGGTCTTTAACCACTTTTCTGTCTGCTCTTCCACTTCCCGGGTGATCTGTTCCAGATTGGATGCAAAAGTAAAAGTCTCAAGGTGGGAAAAAGGGTTCATATTTGGATCAAGGTAAACATTCAGCAGCATGACATCCGATTTTAAAGCTGCGGCAATTTGTAATGCATAGAATGCTGCATTTTCAGCATGAGCTGAAAAATCCACAGGAACTAAAATACGTCTGGCCAGACGCATATAATCCACTGCCTGTTGTTTTTCTTTACCATAAGCAGATTTAAAATCATCCAGAATGCTGGAGGCTTCCACAAAATCTTCATCGTTCACCATCACATCCACACCTCCTGCAGCACCTTCAATTCTGTTGGCATGCACGATAATGCTTTCAATACCGTGCCGTTCCAGCATGGCACTTAATAATTGCGCCCGCATTTGCGTCAGGGTCCCCAGGTTAAGCAGCTTTTTTTCCATGGTTTTATGATTTGCCTATTTGTGATGTAAATATAATTAAATTTTACCTTTAATGCAAGGAAACAAAGCGAATTGTTTAATTTTGCAAGCTCATTCTAAAGATATTATGGAACGTAACAGAAATAGATTTAAACCGGAAAAAGAACAAAAACCGGGAAAAGAGAGCAGGCGTTTTTCAAAACCCCGGACTGGTTCAAAAGAACGGTTCCATTCTAAAGCCAAAAAAGGTCAGGAAGATGCTACGTTTTCAGAAGAAGATCCGTCTTCCAAAAGACGCACTTATTCCAAAAGCAAACCTTATCCTAAAGAAAAGACTTTCCCAAAAGAAAAACCATATTCAAAAGAAAGAAATGATTCTGATGAGAAATCAGATTTGAAAGAAAGCAGGTTTTCAAGAAGTAAGCCCTATTCCAAAGAAATTCCTTTTTCTAAAAACAAGCCGGGTTCAAAAACAAGACCTTTTCCCAAAGAAAAAAATAATTTGGAAGAGAAATCAGGTGCTAAAAACCGGTCTTTTTCCAAAAAGAAACCTTATTCTAAAGAAAGAACAGGTGCGGAAGATAAACCTAACTTCAAAGAACGCCGTTTTTCCAAAAGCAAGCCTTTGTCAACGCGGAAGAGAAGCACTATTGATGTAAATGAATTTCCTGTTTCTGAAGCTCCTATTAGGCTAAACCGCTATCTTGCCAATGCAGGAATTTGTTCTCGCCGTGAGGCCGACAAACTGATACAAAGCGGAACTGTTTCCGTTAACGGAGCTGTTGTCACCGAACTGGGAACCAAAGTAGGCCCCAACGACAAAGTGCAGTTTGGAGGAGAAACGCTTTCGCGCGAACGTTCCCAGTATCTTTTGCTGAACAAGCCCAAAGATTTTCTTACCACGTCGGACGACCCAATGAACCGCAGAACGGTGATGAGCCTGGTGGAACATGCCTGTAAAGAACGTATTTATCCGGTCGGCCGGCTCGACAGGAATACAACCGGATTGTTGCTTTTTACCAACGATGGGGATCTGGCCAAAAGGCTGATGCACCCGAAATTTGAAACAAAAAAAATCTATCACGTTTATCTGGATAAAAATCTTACCAAAAACGATCTGCTGAGCATTGCAGACGGTTTAGAGCTGGAAGACGGGTTTATTCAACCAGACAGTGTTGCCTATGTGGCTCAGGTTGAAGATAAAAAGCAGATTGGTATTGAACTTCATTCAGGGAAAAACCGTGTTGTCCGCCGAATCTTTGAGCATTTGGGTTACGAAGTGGTAAAACTGGACCGCGTGTTTTATGCCGGACTCACAAAAAAAGACCTTCCACGCGGAAAATGGCGTTTCCTGACACCAAAAGAGGTGAATCTGTTGAAACGGATATAACCCTGTTTCTTGAAAAAGAGCTGAATTACTATCATTTAAACCTTTAATCCAATTAATCAAAATATAGTTTATTTAATCTTCTGCGTGTTTGTCGATCATTTTTTTGTAAAAGGCAAACAAAGCCTTATTAATCTCACATTCAATATTTTAAATACTATTATTGTCAAAGGGGGCAGAAAGAAATATTTTTTACTTTAGCTCACTTAAAAAACAGAGGCACATGAATAGTTATGAAAGAAAAGTAAAAGTTTATCGACAGGAATTAACTTTTTTGCCCGCACAAAACCGGGTCATTCCAAAATTATTTGATTTTGATAAAGACAGGGTATTAAAAATATTTGATCGTATTTTAAACCTTTCAAGCAAAGAGCGTGATACCATTTTAAAACAAATCCTTGAGAAATTTGAGGGGCGTCATAAAGATATCAAAAGGATTCTGAAGGACAACTTTGATCAAATTACCGGCAAACTGGATAGAACTAAATACAGTAACCTTACCCTCGAGGACAAGCTTATTATCGGAGCTTATTTCACGTTTGAATATTCCATTGAATCGGCAGCCTTGTTTAATCCTTCGATCGTTCCCCATCCTTTTCAGAACCCGAAAGAGATAGAAAAAGATGAGCTTAAAGTCATTATAAGTTTTCGTGCTGTAGGCGAAGGGCACATGTCCTCCATTGTTTTCAGAAGTGGCATCATAGATAAAAATGGAAGTCTCAGGATGGATCCTTCAAGTCCTTTGGTTGAAATGGCTAAAGTCATTCACTCCATTGAGTATAGTAAGTTGGATTTCAAAAGAAAACTTACTGACATGGAAAAATACGAAAGTGTCAGGGGAATTTTCAAAGAATTACTCGACTCGTTTACTTACGATGAGTTAAAAGAGGGTATCCGGGTTTTCAGGGAAAAAATCAAACTCACTAAGAAACAGGAAGAAGCTATCGACCTGATGCACTGGATCGTTCGTTCCAATTATGAAATTGAGTTTGACGATGAAACAGACGTCTCCGAAAGGGTGATTTTTCCCCGTTCTACAACTGACATCCGGGCCATAGAAGACGCACGTTTTGTGAATTTTGAGAATCCGGATGGTTCAAAAACCTATTATGCCCCATATACAGCTTTTAATGGGTTTTCAATACTGCCGCAACTTATTGAAACAAGAGATTTCTTCCGGTTCAAGATATCCACCCTGATCGGCTCAGGTTCACAAAATAAAGGAATGGCACTTTTCCCCGAAAAGATCAAGGATAAATACGCCATGATTTCCAGAAATGATAATGAAAATATGTTCATTATGTACAGTGATAACCTGTCGTATTGGAAAAACCCTGTTTTATTACGTGAACCCAAATATCCCTGGGAGTTTATTCAGATTGGAAACAGTGGCTCTCCCCTGAGAACGGACCGGGGGTGGCTGCTCCTCACCCATGGTGTCGGCCCGATGCGCACTTATTCTATCGGTGCTATTTTGTTGGATATGGATAACCCCGAAAAAGTAATTGCCGAACTCAAAGAACCGCTTTTGGTTCCTTTGAAATCCGAACGGGACGGCTATGTTCCCAATGTCGTTTATTCCTGCGGTGGTATCATTCATAACGAATGGCTCGTTTTGCCCTATGCCGCATCTGATACGCGCACAGGTATCGTTAAGTTCAAACTTTTTGAAATTTTTGAACAAATGGACTTTTTGAAAAGCTAAATATCCCATATCTGTCTTTCATGGAAGGCCATTAATCAAAATAGAAACCAAACTGGTTTCCGGTCGCGATTGAAAAAACAACTCAATAATATTTGGCTTTCAGAAAAGTTAAAGTTAGCTTTGCCTAAAATAGAGAAGTATGGGAAATAAAAATAATGCTGCTTCGGGCAACCTTTATCCTGAAGTAGGTGCAGCTTTTAGCTACGGCTGGGAAGTTCTGGAAAAGAATTTTCTCCCCTTACTTTTGGTGATCATCGTCATGATGTTCCTTGGCGGATTTTCGCCCTTGTTTATTAGCCATAATCCTTTAGGCCTGACTTTCTTCGCGACCTTGTTCGGAGTTCTTTTTTTTGGTCCGGTAAACTATGGCAAGAACTGGGTGTTTTTAAAAGCCGCAAGGAACGAAGAAGTGGAGGTCAAAGATATGTTTTCTGTCTTTGGCCCGCATTACTGGGAAATTGTACTGGCCAGCCTGCTCGTTTCAGTCATTATCGGAATTGGATTCGTTTTATTAGTCGTACCTGGAATTATCTTTCTTTGCCGGCTTGCTTTCGTGCCCTATCTTGTGGTTGATAAAAAGTATAAAGCCGTTGATGCCATCAGCAAAAGCTGGGAGATGACTAAAGGATTTGCCTGGACGATTTTCGATGGGATTGTTGTCATTCTTTATTGCCATAGCAGGTTTCATACTGCTTTTTGTCGGCATTTTTCCGGCACAGATATGGATCAGCGTTTCTTTTGCTTCTCTTTACCATGCCGTTGATTCCAAGGCCTTCAGGGTTATTCAGGTTTAGTTACGATCCCTGTTACTTTGTTCAAGTTTTGAATATTTCTTAAGATACATCTGGTGCATCACGGTAGCGTTTATTTTTGAAATCGGTTTGGCACCACCCAGAAAAGATGCTTCTATCAACGCTCCGGCTGCCTTTTCCAGGATTTGGGAAACCACGAAAGCTTCTTGTAATGTACGCCCTGCACAAAGAGCCCCGTGATTAGCCAACAATGCAGCCTTCCTTCCTTTTAACATTTTCACAGCCCGTTTTGCAAACTTCCTTGTTCCAGCAATGGTATATCGCGTCACACGTACCGAAGGCCCGATGATCTGAGCCATGTCGTCAATAATTGGAGGAATTTCCCTTCGGGCAGCAGCCACCGTGGAAGCATTCTTTTGATGGGTATGGATCACAGCATGAATGTCTTTTCGCTGTCGGTAAACTTCTGCATGCAAGCGAAATTCCGAGGATGGTTTGACGTTTCCTTCATATTCATAAGTCCGGAAATTCATTAAAATCAGTTCCTCGGGAAGCAGGTCATTATAAGTTCGTCCGCTGGGTGTAATCAGCATATGGTCTTCATCCACCCTGACACTGATATTTCCCCAACTACGGGTTACTAACCCCTCGCGGATAAGGTCCTTGCCTGCGGCAATTACTTCTTTTCTTAATGCTTCCAAATCCATAATTTTTTGTAAAAATACAGAATCGTTGGTTTTGTTATACGACCGGGTCACTGGTTGCGTTTTCCCATTTTGATCAGAGCGAATCAAAGCCTTTTGGCCTTGTTAAATTCTTAATTTTGCACCCTTCTTTGGAGAAATATCGCATGACAGAAGGTGCACAAAATAGCAAAGATACCATGAACCGGCTCGGAAAGGAAAAAACCCCATTTTTCTTTCTCGTCGATTTTGAATTAAAGAAACCGCAGGTATGGCGCTTGGATAAGATCAATCCTGAAACGCTACTTTATGATTTCAACGGGGAGAAAAATTACGCTTCGGATCCCAAACCTGAAGAGAAGCTTCATTTTAAAATTCATGATTTTTCAAAAGAAAAGTACGATGTAGCATTTCAGGAAGTGCAGAAAAATATTCGGTACGGGAATTCCTTTTTGCTGAATCTTACTTTTGCCAGCAGGATAGAAACCAATTACAGTTTGAAAGAACTTTTTTATTGCAGCAAGGCAAAATATAAAATCTGGTTTGAAGATTCTTTTGTCTGTTTTTCACCTGAAATTTTTGTCAGGATCGAAAACGGAGTTATTCGTTCATTTCCCATGAAAGGGACCATTGATGCAACCATCCCAAATGCAAATGAAAGGTTACTAAGCAACGAAAAAGAAACAGCGGAACACAGCACCATTGTTGATCTGATACGCAATGACTTAAGCTATATCGCCCAGCAGGTAAAAGTCCGAAGGTTTCGTTACATAGATTATCTGAAAACTAATAAAAACGAGATTCTCCAGATGAGTTCTGAGATCAGGGGAACCTTGCCGGGAAATTACTTTTCCGAACTGGGAGACATTATTTTCGGAATGCTTCCCGCAGGTTCTGTTTCGGGAGCTCCTAAAGACAAAACATTGGAGATTATCCGTTCGGCAGAAGGTGCCGATCGTGGTTATTACACAGGAGTAGCCGGTATTTTTGACGGAACCAATCTGGACAGCTCTGTACTGATCCGGTTTATTAAAAAAAATAAGAATGGCATGTTTTACAGGAGCGGCGGCGGCATTACTGCCAAAAGCAACCGCGAAGATGAATACTACGAATTAATACAAAAAATCTATGTGCCTTTTGCTTGAGACAATCCGTTATGAAAACGGACAGTTCGAGAATTTGCGCTATCATCAGCAGCGGATGGATGCTTCGCGAAAAGCGTTGTTTAACGATTCTATGAAAATTGATCTGGAAGCTGCACTGATCAAGGAAATTGAATTTAGAAAAACAGGACATCCCAAAGAAAAATTGTTACCGGGAAAAGGGCTGTTCAAATGCCGCGTGATCTATGATACTCAAATCCGGAGTGTGGAATGGCTTCACTACAAATATCCTGAAATTCACAGTCTTAAAATGGTTTGCTCCGACGAAATAGAATATTCGCACAAATATGCAAAACGCGATATATTGAACCAGCTGCTTGAAAAAAAAGATACCGCCGATGATATTTTGATTAAAAAAAATGGATTTATTACAGATACTTCTTTTTGCAATATTTTATTTTACAATGGACGAAATTGGGTTACGCCATCCTTTCCGCTTTTGAATGGAACACAACGCCAATATTTGCTAGGAAAAGAACAAATTCTCACGGCAGAGATCACCCCCGCAGATCTGGGAAATTTTTCAAAAGTACGCCTTATTAATGCTATGATACGATTTGAAGATGCACTGGATGTTGACATTAGCAATATTTTCTGACAGTCTTTTAATTTATTTTTAATATTTCTAATTCGCGGCTGATTTATAATTAATTACACCTTTCTGTATCCTGCAGAACGCGTTTTTCAATATCTTTGAACCCGTTATTTGGAGTCAACGAAACAATAAATAAATCACATGGAAATTTCACATATCGAACACATTGGCATCGCCGTAAAAAGCCTCGAAGAAGCCATTCCATTTTATGAAAATGTTTTGGGATTAAAATGTTACAACATTGAGGAAGTAAAAGACCAAAAAGTAAAAACGGCCTTTTTCAAAGTCGGACAGACAAAAATTGAACTTTTGGAAAGCACCGGTCCCGACGGTGCCGTTGGAAAATTCATCGAGAAGAAAGGAGAAGGACTACATCACATGGCTTTTGCCGTGAAAGACATAGAAAATTGTCTGGAAGAAGCTCAAAATAAGGATATTAAACTTATTGATGCGAAACCAAGAAAAGGCGCTGAAGGTCTTGATATTGCATTTTTATATCCCAAAGCTACTTTTGGCGTGCTGACGGAATTCTGCGAAAGCAGGGAAACTGACGATTCTTCTTATTAATTTCAACAGGATTTTCAGGTTTCTCACCAAATTAATCAGGTGAAAAACAGGCAAATATTTTATTTTGTTTGAATTAATTTAATAATTTTGAATGATATAAAACCAGGTTACTTATGTTAATTATCG
>CAZPPK010000021.1:0-26847 GCA_964588415.1 uncultured Lentimicrobiaceae bacterium | reverse complement strand
TACTTAGATAAAAAAGTTTAAACTACAAGATTTTAGAGAAAAAAGAACTCAAAAAACCCAAAAATCTCATGAAAATTTTGGATTGGATTTAGGAACCAACAGCCTTGGATGGGCTGTGGTGGAAGCAACCATGAAAAATGACGAAGTTGAAAATTTTATCAAAATTTTTGATAAAATTTAAGTTTTTTGGGCGAGCTATATTAAAACAAATTTACGTAATAATTAATTCAACACCTTGAGAAACAATTTTTTCAACATCAGAAGATGAAATAGCATCATCTGTTATGATAACGTCGACATCAGATATATCCGCTATTTTAACAAATCTTTTTTTTCCGAATTTACTGGAATCCGTAACGATAATTCTCTTTCTGGAAGCTTTAATCATTGTTTGCACTAAACTAGCTTCACTTTCCAATTTTGTATAAAATCCCATATCAGAATCAATCCCGTCTGCTCCCATAATTGCTAAATCACACGAATAATTCAGGATTGTTTTTTCAGCAGTTGTACCGATAAGAGATCTCATCTCAGGACGTAAAATTCCCCCAGTTATAATAACTTCGATTTGATCTAGTTCAGACACGATATCAGCAATCGGGAGACTATTAGTAATTATTTTAATGCTTTTCTTGTTTTTAAGATGTTTAGCTACTTCTATGATGGTTGAACCGGAGTCCATTAGGACAGTATTTCCGTCCTGAATAAATTCGGCTGCCCTTTTTCCAATTTTCTGCTTTTGCTTATAATTATGCTCCAAGCGCTGATTCAAATTCAAATCGAAAGTTGATACTTGTTTATTAATTGCCCCACCTCGTGTCCTTATCAAAAAACCTTTTTTCTCAAAAAGTGCAAGATCATTTCGAACAGAAACTTCACTCACATCAAACATCTTGCTGATTTCAGCAACTGAAATGACGTTTTTTTTGTTTAAAATTTCAAGGATTTTTGAACGTCTGGCTAACGTATTTCTCTCTGACTTAATTGATTTGGTATTATCACTCATAACCTCGAATCATTGGCTAAATCTTTAGCAAAGATAGAACAAAATATCAAAATAGTTTTAAAACATTTTTATTCGAGTATAAATAAGGTGTAAACGCTATGTTTTGAAATAAAAATTAACATTTTTTTTAAAATAATTATCAAAAAACTTGCGTTTCCTTTCGTTTTGTATTATGTTTGTCAAGAAATTTTATAAAAGCAATGTTTTGAAAGATTTTAATACAGACTTGACAAGGTAGTAAAAACAAATTTTTATGAAAAGTTATTATACTTACGATGAAATAAAACAACAACCACAATTATGGTTATCCATTTTAAGCGTTGTAAAAGAAAAGGAATCTGAGATAAAAAGTTTATTAGAGAGGTATCAATCCTTGTTAGAAAGTGAGGTGATTTTTACAGGTGCCGGATCATCATTTTTTATTGGAGAAATGGTAAGTGGTCCTTTTCAACTTTATACCGGAATCAGTTCGCGCGCCGTCTCTACGACGGAAATTGTAACTCACCCGCAACTATACATCAATCCCCAAAAAGAAGTGTTGCTTGTTTCGTTTGCCAGATCGGGGGACAGCCCTGAAAGTATAGCTGCAATAAACAATGCCGAGAAAGTTTCCCACAAAGTAAGTAATCTGATTATCTGCTGCAATAAAGAAGGGGAACTCATGAAAATGAATTTCCGAAACAGTACGAAAATTCTTTTGCCCGAAATTGCTCACGATAAAGGGTTGGCAATGACCAGCAGTGTCAGTTCAATGGTATTGACAGCCTTATTGATGGCAAGAATCCATGAAATAAAAAGTTTAAGAAGTCAGGTTGAATTACTCGGCAAATATGCGAAAAGGATCATAGAAAATAAGGAATCAATTTTTGAGCATATTATATCTGCTCAATATGAACGGATTGTCTTTTTGGGTTCAGGGTCGTTTCTGGGTCTGGCTAGAGAAGCCCATTTAAAATTACAGGAATTAACCAACGGTAAATTTATCTGCAAATTTGATTCGTTTTTAGGATTCAGACATGGTCCCATGGCTGTTGTAAACGAAAAAACATTGATGTTTTACTTCTTCAGCAATGTTAAGTATGTCAGACAATATGAACTGGATATGGTAAACTCCATGAATGGAAAAATCAGGCCGGCCTATTCTATTGGAGTTTCGGAAGATATTTTCGAGTCAGACGGCCTTGACCAATTAATAACATTTTCTGAAATGGGAAAAAACCTGGATGAAAGCTTTCTTATGTTAGCAGAACTTGTAGTGGCTCAATTATTTAGTTTTTATAAATCTGTTCATGAAGGTTTTAACCCTGACAATCCATCTGTTAACGGTACAATCCACCGTGTAGTACAAGGGGTAAAAATCTACGAGATGGAACCGGTCAAGAAAAGATATCACGTTCAATTTTAAAATGATTTCAAATAAAAGAACAGATAAAGTGAATAAGCCAATTGTTGAGCACGTACTTGAACGAATTAAAGAGGAAAAGGAAAAAACAGGTATCAGCAGAACTTTGTTTGCAGCTTGTCCTAATTCGGTTTCTGTAATAAAAGCGGCACTAAATTCAGCCAAGCGTTGTAATGCACCCATTAAATTTGCAGTGACGCTGAACCAGGTTGACAGTAACAGGGGATATACTGGAATGAATCAATTCGAATTCGTCAAAATCATAAAACGTGAAGCAAAAGCACTCAACATTAAAGGTCCTGTAATGGTAGCATTGGATCACGGTGGCCCTTGGTTGAAAGATGAGCACAGACTACAAAACTTATCGTATGAGCAGACAATGAGTCTGGTGAAACAATCAATGGTTGATGCCCTTAAAGCAGGTTATCACCTACTGCATGTTGATCCTACCGTGGATATCACTCTCAGGAAAGATGAGATAATTAATATTGATACCGTTGCAGAACGCACTGTTGAAATTATTGTGTTTGTTGAAAAATTCAGAAGGGAAAATAATTATCCGGCCATTTCTTATGAAGTTGGTACCGAAGAAGTTCATGGCGGACTCGCTGACATGAAAACGTTCAACAAGCTTTTATCTCATTTGAAAACAGGTTTGGCCGAAGCGGGCTATAGTGATATTTGGCCCTGCTTTATTGTAGGAAAAGTAGGGACTGACCTGCACACAACTCTTTTTGATCCTAAAGTGGCCAGTATTCTTGCAAAAGAAGCTGCAAAATACGGTAGTGTTATTAAAGGGCATTATTCTGATAATGTCATTAACCCTGAAGAATATCCTGATTCGGGGATGGGAGGTGCTAACGTAGGACCGGAGTTTACCGAAAACGAGTACGATGGGCTGATGGAACTTACTGAAATTGAGGAAAAACTGTTTAAGGAAGATCGGGTAGTGGTGAAATCGAATTTCAAAAGCATTTTATGGGATGCTGTTATAAGCTCCGGAAGATGGAGGAAATGGCTCATGGAAGGAGAAGATGATTATGACTTTTATTCACTTGAAAATCAAAGGCAACTATGGCTGATAAAAACAGGTTGCCGATATATCTGGACAAAACCGGAGGTTGAAGTTGCCCGAGTGAGATTATACCACAATCTGGAAACCAACGGAGTAAAAGCCGAGGAAATTATCCTTTCAAGAATAGAAAAGTCTATGGATAAATATTTCTACAGTTTTAATCTTGTCGACTTTAACAATTTTATTTAATTGTAAATGATTGATTTAATTATGAAAGAAAAATTTGATATTCTGGTAGTTGGTGAATTAAATGTCGATTTAATTCTTGATGAAATAAAATCATTTCCTGAGATCGGCACTGAGATTCTTGCAGATAAGATGAATCTTTCTTTAGGGAGTTCCTCTGCAATTTTCGCTTCGAACATCTCTGTTTTGGGATCGAAGACTGCTTTTGCAGGTATGATGGGAGATGATAGTTTCGGTCAACTGGTCCTTTCATCACTAAGTTCAAAAAATGTCGACACAAAATTTATCAGCGTTGATAAAACGAAAAAGACGGGAGCAACCATTGCTCTAAATTATGGAGAAGATCGCGCCATGGTGACCTTTCCCGGGGCCATGAAGGATTACTCTGTCAAGGACATTCCAGCAGCGGTTTTTAAATTAGCCAGACATATGCATCTTTCATCTCCTTTTCTACAGGATATGATGAAAAAAGATATTGTTCAGCTTTTTAAAATTGCAAAAGAAGCAGGGATGACCACTTCGCTGGATGTCCAGTGGGATCCCGAAGACAAATGGGATATTAACTTTGAGAAGCTGCTACCCCTGGTAGATGTTTTCCTGCCCAATCAAAGCGAACTTTTCGCCATTTCCAAGATGAGTTCTGTAGAGCGGGGACTGCAGTTTCTGACAGGGTTATCCAAAACGGTAGTTGTAAAGATGGGAGCAGACGGCTCGGCATTATCTGAAAACGGGAAAATAACATACTTCAAACCTTTCAAAAACAATAATCTGAAAGATGCTATTGGTGCCGGTGACAGCTTCAATGCAGGTTTTCTGCACGCCATGTTAAAAGGCTATGATTTGGCCTCCTGCATGGAGATGGGAAATCTGATGGGAGCCATTAACACAACGGCAAGAGGAGGAACTGGTGCCTTTACCTCTCTGGAAGAAGTAAAAGAAAGAGCCAAAAAGTTTTTTAACAAAGAAATTCAATTCTAAGATGATGCTACTGAAAGATAAATTATCGGAAGTAAAGAGGAGCAAAAAGGCAATTTTGGCTACCAACTTTTACAACTTCGAAACCTTAAGAGCGGTTTTGCAGGCAGCCAAAAACATAAATAGCCCGCTAATCTTGCAACTCACTCAAAGTTCTATTGAATACATGGGACTCGAAAACGCTTTAAACATGGGCCGTACTGGTCTTGACTCCTTTGGAGTTGAAGGCTGGATACACCTTGATCATGGCGGATCTGTGGAGCTTGTCAAAAGGTGTATTAACGCAGGATTCGACTCAGTAATGTTCGACGGAAGTGAATTGTCACTTGAAGAAAATATTGAGTTAACCACGAAAGTGATACAAATGGCCAAACCTCATAATATAAATGTTGAAGCAGAATTAGGTTACGTAGCAAAACTGGGTCAATCGCATAACAAGGTAGGATTTACCGAACCAAATGATGCAGCCTTATTTGTAAAAGAAACCGGAGTCAGTGCGCTGGCGGTTGCAATTGGAACAGCACATGGTTTCTACAAAGAAGAACCCAAACTTGATTTTGAAAGACTAACAGCCATAGAAGAAGTTACAAAGATTCCCCTGGTTCTTCACGGAAGTTCAGGTGTCCCTGATGAATCCATAAGGAAAGCTGTTTCTCTGGGAATTTGTAAGGTAAATCTGGCCACAGAAATAAAAAACACTTTTATGAAAACATTAAAAAAGCTTCTGGCCGAAGGAAGTGAAATCGATCTGAGAAAGGTATTCCCTCCGGCTATCGAAACAGTAACGAGTTTAATTGAAGGAAAAATGAAATTATTACAATAAATCTTAAGCTTATGAAAAAGACAGTACTTATTATCATCAGTTTATTTCTGTTTTCGACAGGCTTTGCTCAAATAACGGGTAAAGTGTTCGAAGAAAACGGGAATACTGTTCCCGGCGCTACAATCATGGTTAAAGGAACAACAAACGGAACCATTTCCGGGGCTAATGGACAGTATTCTATTGACGCGAAAAACGGAGACATTCTTGTTTTTTCTTATGTAGGATATCAAAAACAGGAAATCACTGTTAAAGGGACAGAAGTCATCAATGTCTATTTAAAACCACAGGTTGTCAACATGAATGAAGTTGTTGTAATGGGTTACAGCAACAAGACAAAAACAGAGATTTCCAGCTCGATTTCCGTTGTCAAATCTGCCGACTTAAAGACCCAGGTTACAAGTGACCTTGGGAAAATGCTACAAGGAAAAGTATCAGGTGTGCAAGTGGTTAACAGCAGCGGTCAACCAGGTGCTGCCGCATCAATCCGCATTCGTGGGGTTTCCACAATTAAACCCGGGGCTCAGGGACCTCTTTATGTAGTTGACGGAATTATGGGTGGTTCTTATGATCCAAATGACGTTGCATCTGTTACCGTTCTAAAGGGCGCCGGCGCAACCGGTTTATATGGAGCCAGCGCCAATCAGGGGGTTATCATTGTAACGACCAAGAGCGGACAGGCTGGTAAACCTGTAATAAGTTTCGACGCCAGCGTGGGATATAATATCGCGGATCAAGGTCACCTTAAAATGATGAATGGCTCACAGTTTTACACCCAAATGGCAGAACAGTACCGGGATCCGACACTCCATAAAATTGATTTTATTAAACTGTATCAGGACTATCCGCCGTCTCTGGCATCCCGCAATTACAACTGGGTGGGCGATGCATTCAAACCCGCTTTAGTTCAGAATTATCATGTTTCTGCCAGTGGTGGTAATAGTAACCTGACCTATTATACCAGTGCCACTTTTTATGATCAAAAGGGAACATTCCTTAAGACAGGTTATGAGAAAATGAATGTAAACTCAAATATAAAATACCAGTTCTCCAAAAATATCAGCTTATTAAACAGAATTAATATTTATACAGATTATGGCGAGACTTATGATTACATGGATCTGTATTACACATACTTAAACCTTCCCTGGGACAATCCTTACGACAGCACAGGAGCAGCGCGATTTGTGGACCAAAGCACCAAAAACTGGTATTCACGGGACCATATCAACCCCCTTAATACAATTCAAAACTCAAATCACAACTATACAGACACACAAATCGACTTCGATCTTGTATTTAACTGGAATTTAACTAAATGGTTATCATTTAGCAGCGCTAACCGGGGAAGTTTTTCCACAACCAAATCACATGATTATGTTTCACCACTTGCGGCCGGAACTTATTACGGAAAGGGTTATATTAGCGAAACACAGACCAACGGGAAAAGTGATATCTCAACCAATCTCCTGAAATTTCACTTTAAGATCAAAAAACACAGCATCGACGGTTTGGCAGGGTATGAAGTTAGTAATGGATTTAGCAATTACCTGACCGGAACAGGACAAGGTTTACCGGTAGGATTTTCTGTGCCGTCTGTAGCTTCCAATCAAATTACCATTGCCGGTACAAACTCTCCGAGTTTTCGCCGTTCATTTATTTCACAGGTAAATTATAATTACAATCATTTGTATTTTGTTACTGCCTCATTTCGTAGAGATGCCATTTCCAACTTCCCGCCAAAAAGCAGGTTTGCCAACTTCCCAAGTATTGCTGGTTCCTGGCTGGTAAGCAACATGGACTTTATGAAGTCTTCAAAGGTCTTTAATTTATTAAAACTTAGGGCAAGCTATGGACTTACAGGAAACTCAGCTATTGGTGCTTCACGTTATATGGGACTATTTTCACTTACCACCCAATATAACGGAAATGTTGCAGCTACGCCATCACAGCTTCAAAATTATAACCTGACCTGGGAAAGGACCAAGGAATTTGATATGGGTCTTGATTTGGAGATTTTCAAACGTTTATCACTAACTGTTGATTTTTATAATAACAAAACGACAGATTTACTTGTAAATGTTGCTGTACCTACATCCACTGGTTTTGAAGGTATGTGGCAGAATGTAGGAAACGTAACCAATACAGGAATTGATGTATCGCTAACAGGACAAATTATTGATACCAAAGACATTGGATGGTCAGTGGGTGTCAATTTCGGAAAAGACAAGGACGTTATCAGCGGGCTTGGAGCACCCCTCGTTGTCTCTGTAAATGGCATTTCTCAAATCTATCGAAATGGTGGAAACATGTATACTTTCTATGTTCCGAAATGGTTGGGTATAGATCCCCAAACGGGTGGTCCATTATGGCAAAAAGTAACGAAAGATGCTAATGGAAAAGTGATTAGCCGTTCTGCAACAAGCAATTACGCTGATGCTGCTGTTCAGGAAGCAGGAAATGCGCTACCAAAATTTCAGGGAGGTATTACTACGCAGTTCCATTATAAAAATGTTGGATTAACAGCTAATTTTACCTATTCATACGGGAATAAAGTATATAATTTTATTCAACAGTTTATGAGTTCTGACGGACACGAGCCTTTCTATAACTACATGGTTCTGCCTACAGGCTCATCACGATGGAAAAAACCGGGCGACCATGCTACTGAACCCAGCATGCAGAACAATGCACTCTCAACAGAACCTTCCTCACGTTATGTTCAGGACGGAAGTTTCATTAAACTGAACAGTATTAATGTTTACTATCGGTTTCCTCAAAGGATTGCCCAAAAGTTGCATCTTAAAGCACTTACCATATCACTTGATGCAAATGATGTCTATACATGGACCAATTACTGGGGGCAGAGTCCTGAAGCTACGCTTTCTAACTCTCAATGGTCTATGCCGGGAGTGAATGATTTTAGATATCCCAACAACAGACAATTCATGTTTAATATAAAAATGAAATTATAATTATATAAGGAAAAGAAAAATGAAAAAATTTATAAATCTTAACCTGATCGGTCTGTTGGCTATTATAATCGTGACCCAGTCATGTAGAAAGATGACGGTTGTGCCTTCTGACCAGATGTCAACTGCTTCCATTGCCTCGTCTTCGGGTGCTCTTCTCGATGTTACCAATGGTAATTATGCCTTATTCAAAGACAATGTTGCTTTTAATGGTGTTCAGAATCAAAACGATATGTACCTGCGGCAATATTTTCAAATGTCAAATTTTGCGGGAGATAATATTGTCTGTGCAAACAGGACAGAAGATCCATTGTACTTCAGCTTTACCTATACGCATTCTCCTAGCCAGGAAAATGCCAGGTATTTTTGGTATATTTCCTATAAAATAATCAATGGTGCCAATACAGTTATAGATATTCTTAAAAGCAAAAAATCAAACGACGCACTGGATCTTCAGCTTGAAGGAGAAAATTATTTCCTGCGTGCATTCTGTGATTTCAATCTGGTAAGATTTTATGCGCCTCTTTATGGCAATAGCAATCCAAGTGCTACCCCCGGTATTATTCTTCGTGAATCCTCACAGGTTACTCCTGTCAAAGCAAGAGCCACTGTAAAGGACACCTATGATTTCATTATTAGCGATTTAAAAAAATCTGCTGCTTTGATGAACCAGGATCGTGGTAAACAATATGCAAGCAAGTACGTAGCCTGGGCCCTGTTGTCAAGGGTTTATTTGTATATGAACCAATACGACAGTTGTATTGACTATGCAGATTCCGTGATCAATTCCGGTAAATATTCCCTGGAAACAAGTGCATCTTATCCCACCTATTTTGCCAATGCGCTGAGCCGTCCCGAAACCATATGGGCCGTTGCGTTTACACAAGTTGACAATGCCGGAAAATTTGGTTCCATTGCTTCTATGATCTATTCTGACGGCAACAGTGGCTGGGGTGAAGAATTCGCATCAAGATCAATCCGTGACGCAATGAGCCAACACATGGAGGATGTTCGTTGGGATTATATTGATACACTTACGGATGGCAGTGGCAATATTGTATTGAAGAATGGTATTCAAACATTTTATATCACCAAATTTTCATTCCAGGGCGGATTCCCTGATCTGTCTTCACCCGTCATGTTTCGCCTGTCAGAGATGTATCTGAATCGAGCTGAAAGCTATGCGCATCAGGGTAAGACTGCAGAAGCCTTAGCCGATGTGAATATGATCAGAAAAAATCGCGGTCTTGGAGATGCTCTTTATACCAGTGTGCCAAGTGGAGAAACAATACTTGATGTGGTTTTGAACGAACGAAGGATTGAACTCGCCTTCGAAGGTCACAGGATTTTCGATTTGTTAAGAAATCATCGCGATATTGTCAGGGATTATTGGGGATATCACATCACAAATTTGAATCCTGCTGACATCAATCTCAGTAATCCTCCGTCCATGAGTACTCCTAACATAGTAATTCCATGGAACAGCACAAAAGTCCAATATTACATACCGGTTGATGAAATTTTGGCCAACCCGTTGTGCAAGCAGAATCCGTAATTTATTTTTTATGGAAAAATGTTTTAAGAATATAACCAATTTTTAATCTTAAATTTTAAAATTATGAACAAGCGAAACATATTATATCTTACATTGATGGGGTTGTTTATTTCGACTTTTCTGTTTTCATGCAAGAAATATAATTATCCGAAACCTGTCACCACGAGTGTTTTGTTCTCCTATGCTTCGGATGGCTATACTATCTCATTTACCAATAAATCAGCTGTGAGTGGTACCTATTCATGGAATTTTGGTGATGGTGCAACATCAACAGAACAAAACCCCGTACATACTTATGATTCTTCAGCAAGGTACACAGTTACCTTGGCAGTTACAGACACAAAGGGTACCACGCACGATGTTTTCACCAAAATTAATGTCAGTAAAAAAACATGGATTAGCCTGACTGACAATTCTTTCTCAGATTGGGCTAATGATCCTGATAAAATTGTTGTTCCTTTCAGTGATACAGTTCAGGATGACGCTAAAGCTGCAATGTTTGACTACGACGGGAATTGGGTCTATGTCTATGTAAAGTATACCGGTGCTACGGATGATTTCTTTGACCTTGAAATGGACAATGATTATAACGACAGTACCGGAAATACAAGCTGGATATGGCCGAAGAATTTTGCATCTGAGTATGATGTTGAAGGACAAGTTGCTGTTAAAGGTGCCGAGATCGATCCTTATGTTTATAATGGAACAGATTGGCCTAATGATCAATGGTCATATGCCAGCACATCGTGGCCTGCCGGATTTTTTAAGCTGGGTCATGTAGAAGTAAATGGAGATACTACGACCATTGAATTTGGGATCTCCCGCACAAAGGTGCCGGGGTTGAGCAACAAGAAGGTCAGATGGGGTATGTTCCTCAGCGATCCCGTAAGCTGGAACGATGTCGGACATATTCCGCTCCCCGGGGGGCCGGCTTTGACATTGGATTTAAAATAATTCTAATCAAAAATGAACAAAACTCTCTCATATTGATAGTCTAACGTGTTTTTAATCAATGGGTGCAGGAATATTTCACATAGAAAGGGATAAAATTAGATATCTATTATTCCTGCACCCTTTTTAGTCTTTATACTTTAGTATTAACGACTCCCTTTCTTAAATCCATTACATGAAAAACCTTATTCTTTCTGCGTTATTATTGTTTTTTTTTCTGGGCGGTTTTGCACAGTCCACGACGCAGGTAACTTATAAGGAAGATACGGGGAATATATTAAATCCGGGAAGAGGTTTTTTTCATTTCGTCTCAACCATCAATTACAATGATCTTTTAACTTACCGGAAAGAGGGAATTAGTTTAGTTTATATAAATTATCCATTAGATCGTTATAAAAACAGCCTTATCTCTGCTTCGTTTTTGCATGGATTGGAGCAGGATTTTGCAACGTTGCGAAAAGCAGGCATGAAAGCCGTAATCCGCTTCAGTTATACCGACAAGGACACTTCGCCATACGGAGATGCCCGTCCGGCAATTGTTTTAAAACATATTCAACAGCTAAAACCCATACTCAGGGCTAACAGCGATGTTATCCTGGTACTTCAGGCAGGATTTATCGGTGCCTGGGGAGAATGGTATTATACAGATTACTATTCTGAAAGTCCCGGTGTTATTTCAGCCAAAAACTGGGCAGACCGTCGTCAAATGGTAGATTCGTTACTTGCAGCCCTGCCAGCAAACCGGATGGTGCAGGTCCGCACTCCGGAATATAAAATTAAGCTTTTGAATTTGAATGCCTATACACCGATTACGCCAAAACAGGCCTATGGCGAACTTCCCATTGCAAGAATTGCACACCACAACGATTGTTTTGTGTCCGGGCCTTTTGATGAAGGCACTTATACAGATTCCACTGTCCAGAAACCTTACCTTGCAGAAGATACAAGATTTACCATTATGGGGGGCGAAACATGTAATAAATGTGCCCAGTCCGTTTGCAGCAATGCCCTGGAGGAACTTCGCAGGTTTCACTGGACTTTTCTTAACCTGGATTATAATCCTTCTATTATTTCCGAATGGAAAGATGAAGGTTGTTTTCCTGAAGTCTGGCAAAAATTGGGATATCGTTTCAGATTATTGGATGCCGACATTCAAAACCAATCTAAGCCTGGCGGTGAAGTAAATTTGAAGCTGAAATTATTAAACGACGGATGGGCAAATCCAAGCAATCCCAAAAAGGTTGAAATTATTTTAAAAAACAAAAACAACGAAAAACAATATTATGTAAGTCCGGAGGGAGATCTGCGCTTGTGGCCCATTCACGATACGATTCAATTAAATGTTAAAGCAGGTCTTCCGGAGAATATGGCGGCAGGTGATTATGATTTTTATTTGAATATTTGCGACAGCGACACCAGGCTTACAAACCGTCTTGAGTATTCTATCAGGTTGGCCAACACAGATTTATGGGATAGCGTTTCGGGTTACAATGCTTTAAATGCAACACTAAAAGTAGAAAACACATCCACTGACAGCACCTATTTTGGAAGAAATTATTTTAAAGAAATAAATAATACTCCTTCCGCTACCGGGAAAATCATCGTGGATGGCATGGCAAATGACTGGTCGGATATTCCGGTGCTTTATTCAGCAAATCAGGATGGAGCGAAGACACTAAAAATATACAATACTGCCGATACATTATTCGCCCTGGTTCAGGGAACCAATCTTAATCAGGATAACTTGCTTCTTTTTGATGCCGACAACGATTCTACGACCGGTGCTTATTTTGGCCCGTGGAAGCATGCTGGTTTTGATTATCTGGTCAAAGATGATACGCTGTATTCCCATGACGGCACAGATCACAATTGGAAATGGAAGTTCGTATCCGATGTCAGGACTAGTCAAAATGCAACCGTTGTTGAACTAAAGATCCCCATAGACCAAATGACAAATCCTCCTTTGGCGAACCGGTTCAACGTAGGATTTAGTAATCCTCAACACGGAAGTTCAGATACGACCCGTTTGCCTTTGTCCGGAGAGAGCCTGATTTCTTTTACAAAAAATGTGTTGGCAGAAAACCCGGCAGTACTTGTCGTGAAAAATTACGGCACAAACAATCTTATTTACTGGACCCGAAATAATCAAAGCGATGATATTTTTACTGTTTTGCAAAGAGCAGATGGAAACGGCGCGTTCAAAAATATCAGGGTTTTCCGCAACGATAAGATTGCTTACGTCGATCAGAATTTAACGGCGGGCCAACAATATCAATACAGGATTCAATATCAGGAAGGGAATCAGTATTCTGATTTATCAGATACTGTAATCGGAACTACAGGAACAGACACTAAAATATTTATAGACGTCAGCCTGGATGGGAATTCCGAAGATTGGAATATTGTTCCCCCAACAGCAACCGGGTTGGTTAATGACAGTATTGCCGCAATTCGTTTTTACAACAACGACGGAAAAGACAGTCTGTATTTTGCCGTACATGCTTATCAAGAAAAAACGTATCAGTTGTATCTAAACATAGGAGACACAAGTAATTATAATTATCTTATAAGCAACGACTCTTTATTTAACCGGTACGGCGAAAAGTGGGATTTCATGAGTGTTCTTCCTTCCTACCATGGCTATGATTTTTTTGAATCAGGTTTAAAAATGAATCAATTGGGTCTTGATACAGTAACCGGTTTCAAGGCTACATTGCTGGTAAACGGACACAATGTCTGGGGTAACAACGATAATTTTTATTTTTTAAAATATCAGGCACTGGAAGAACCAAGGTATTTTAAACTTCAGACCCTTTCTGAATATACCTATTCACGAATTAAACTTAGTTGGTCTAGAAATGATGACGTAGATGGTTATTTGGTCGACCGCTCAACCGGGGACAGCTTACATTTTAAACCGTATATGTATCTGAATAATACCGCTATTCAATATATTGACAAAAATCTTGATAGTCTGACTCCATATTATTACCGGATATGTGCTTATCAGGGAATCATGCGTTCAGATTATACTCCTGCAAAGGGAATGAAGCCAGGACAGCCTTTGGGCATCAACGATTTGAAAGAACACACCGCAGCGGTAATAATCAAACCGAATCCTGTTCATTCATCAGCTGAGATCCAAATTTCTTTGGATACTCCTGATAATGTGAAGGTAATATTGTATTCTCTTAATGGACAAGACATCTCAAATCTTTACAGCGGAAAAATTACACAAAAAAAAACGATATTTTTCAACAAAAACGGTATTTTGCCAGGATACTATTTTTTAAAGATAAGAGGACAAAAAACAAGTATTTATAAAAAATTAATTATTTATTAGGATATGAAAGGTAAACAGAAGCCGTGGTTGTTGTATGCATTGGTAACAACAATATTTTGGGGGGTTTGGGGAGCTTTAATTGGAACCTCCGCTTATCCAGGAACCCTTATTTATGTGATTTGGTCGGTCACCATGATCATCCCTGCTTTAGTGGCGCTAAAGGCCATTGGTTGGAAGCCGGAAACTGATGGAAAATCAATTTTATATGGTACCATTATCGGCTTGTTAGGAGCTGGTGGTCAATTGGTTCTATTTACGGGTGCTATAGCTAACGGTCCCGCGTATTTAATTTTTCCGATTATTTCACTTTCGCCTGTGGTAACCATTCTTTTATCTGTGTTTTTCCTCAAAGAAAAAGCAACATCAAAAGGATGGATTGGTATTGGATTAGCCCTTTTAGCTATTCCGTTTTTGGCATATCATGATCCGTCTAATAATAGTACCCATGGAATATTATGGTTGATTTTTGCCTTATTGGTTTTTCTGGCCTGGGGATTACAAGCTTATTTTATGAGATTTGCCAATGGTCGCATGAAAGCAGAAAGCATTTTCTTTTATATGACTGTTACCGGTTTGCTACTGGTACCTGTGGCTTGGTTAATGACTAAAGATTCCGCAATACAAAGTTTGGTTTTTTCCTGGAAGGAGGTTGGATACACCGCTGCAATTCAAATTTTGAATGCCATTGGTGCGCTGACAATTGTATATGCTTTTCGTTACGGAAAGGCTATCATTGTAAGCCCGCTTACCAATGCAGTGGCTCCTGTCATTACTGTGATTATATCTCTGATCCTTTATAAAATAATGCCAGGTTCTATCATATTGATAGGGATGATTCTTTCTGTTTTGTCAATGTTTATTTTATCTTATGAGGATAGTTAATCATCATTTCTTCAAAGAACGCACTTGTAAAATTATTTTCTCAAAAAAGAAAAATTAAAAAATGGAACGGCGTAAATTCATAAAAATCGGAGGAGGCCTTGCAGCTTTTTTATTAGCCGTATCCAAACAAACATATGGTTTTGTACCAGCTCACAACTGGGATAAATACGATTTTGGACCGGGACCAAAAGTTTGGAACCGTTTAAACCAGGGCCCATTCCCAATTTATGCTCCCGAAGCATTATATTCAGACAGTAATGTGGTAACGGCAACAACGCCCTCAAAAAAGATTCTGAGAAATTATGGAATGGGCTTGGTTGTTTATATTTCAGGAGATATCGGGGCACCGAAGATACCGGGTCAATCTTTGGAAAAATCCATTGAAGACCTCATAAAAATTCCTTTCGTTCAAAAGATATACATGCGTCCAAACTGGCGGGAAATCCAGCAAAGACCCGGAAGACTGGATTTTCCTGATTATTGGAAAATTACTTTCGATTTAGCCAAACAGTATAATAAAAATTTCGGTTTCAGGGTAATGCTCGAAAATCCGGATGTGCCTTACATTGGAGCTCCTCAATACCTGGAGGGCAAAGTTCCATATGTTAAGTTGAATGGCGAATGGAAGGGAGACCCATCCATGGTTCGATATCGAAAAGTACAGAAAATGCCACGTTATGATAACCCTGTCTATCAGGAGGCGTTTGATGAACTGAATGCCTTGCTGGCAGAAAAGTTTAATGGCAATCCGATGGTTGAGTACATGGACACATTCATGTATGGTTTCTGGGGTGAAGGACATACCTGGCCTTTTATCGGAAATCCCTTCCCTGACAACTTCACTGCAGAGGAGACCTTTAAAAAAATGTTTGATACCCAGCTGAAATATTGGACAAAGACGCCACTTGTCACCAATACACAACCTGATTATAGCCAGGTGGGAAATTCCGACATCGTGGATAAAACCATCCGTACGCACAACTGGATTCGCACCGATACCATCTTCATCGAAAATATGCAGATTGAGACATTGAGTAATCGTCCTTCCTGGGTAGCAGCCGTCAGCGAGATAGGAATTAAGAGATTGTCAGAACTAAAAGAAGATCAGGGAATAAATACCAATACCAACATCATCGACCATGTTATGGATTTGGGGGCAAACTATTGGTCGGTCTGGAACTGGCATCATATCGCAGCAAAAAATATCCTTGATTACTATGAAAAGTACCCGGATGCCATTGATGAAATCAGCCACAGGATCGGATACCGTGTGAGGCCATCCTGGATTTGGAGCTGTGACCGTGGATTAATTTTCGGAATGGTAAATGACGGTATTGCTGACGTTCCCGGTGTCTTGCGCCTGATGGTTTTCAATGAAGATCACTCTCTGGAAGTCAGTGGGGAACTGGATGCCGGATATCCCAGAACCCGTGGGGTCCATCAGGCTTTGATAAACCTTCCAAAGGGAGTCGACTGGAAAGGATTACGTTTTAAAGCAGAGCTGAGGGTAAAAGGACAACTTTATCCTGTGGAAATGTCATGCGAGCAAAAAATCAATTCTGATGGCTCTCTGACTTTGTATCCTAACGTAGAGTAAAATATTAAAAAACGATTTGATTACCCAATAAATAAGTGAATAAAAAAGTATGTTATGAAATACAAAAAATTTATACCGGTTTTTATTCTGATTTCTATGGTATTCATTCAGGCATGTAATCCTGTAAATACCAAAATTCAGAAGATCCAGAACGGAAATTTAACGATAGAACTGGACGGATCGATGCGGACAAAGATCAGTTCCACGAAAGAAAAATTCCCGTTAACCGATGGATTTGGTTATTCTCAATATATTACCACCCGGCACAGTAGTTTAAAAGACTTTCAGTTGGAAAAAGTCTCCAGCAAGAATGTAAACGATAAAATTGGTAAAGGCAAAGCCTATGTTTTTATTGGAATATATCATAAAGGAAATGTCAACGTTGAAAAGCATCTGCAAATCACGGTTTATGACAATTTCCCCAATATTGCAGTTTTCAATACCTATTTTGTAAATCATGGAGAAAAACTATACTTAAAAAAATGGGCAAGCAATCATTATGATATTCAGTATGCTCCTTCAGATACTGTGATGTGGTCGTTTCAGGGGGGAACCACTCCGAACAGAGATTCCTGGATCCGCCCGGTCAGTAAAGGTTTCTACCGGCAAAACTATCTTGGAATGACTGCCACAGATTACGGCGGTGGTATTCCCGTTACAGACGTATGGCGTCGTGATGCAGGAGTAGCTATTGGCCATCTTAACATGTTTCCGTTACGTGTTTCTTTCCCGGTGGAATCTGACAATGAAGTAAAAGGAGTTGATATATCCATTCAAAAAAAATATAAAAGAGCTTTTGTTCTCGGGAGTAGCGATACACTGCAGCTTCCACAAACTTTTACTGCTGTCCACACAGGCGACTGTTTTAGCAGCCTCCGTGAATTCTCTGAAATTATGCAGCATAAAGGGATAAAAATTCCCAAACCAAATCCGGCTTCTTTCCAACCCATCTGGTGTGCCTGGGGTTATGGACGTCATGTTACTTTAAAGGAAATTATCGGCACCCTGCCTATGGTGAAAAAATTAGGCTTTAAATGGGTGGTAATCGACGACGGTTATCAGCAGGCTGAAGGCGACTGGCATGTGAATCGGAAGAAATTCCCGGGTGGCGACAGACAAATGGAAGCACTGGTGAGAAAGATTCATTCTTATGGTCTAAAAGCTAAAATCTGGTATTCGCCGCTCATCGTTTCACCTTATTCCAAACTTTTCAAAAAACACCCGAATATTGTTTTGTTAAACAGAGATGGATCGCCGCGCTACATTACATGGTGGGATAGTTATTACATGGGCCCCACCGACAGCCTTACCATTGCCACAACCAAAAAGGACCTTCACATGTTTATCAGCAAATGGGGATTCGATGGCGTGAAACTTGACGGACAGGATCAGAACTGTGTTCCGCCGGATTATAATCTTAAAAATCCTGACGAAGCGCCCCGAAAATTGCCCGGTTTCTTTAAGATGGTCTATCATACGATAAAAAGTCAGAAACCCGGCGCTGTAGTGGAACAGTGTCCATGTGGTACCTGCATGTCGTTTTATGCTATGCCGTACATGAATCAGGCCGTTGCATCCGATCCTACAAGCAGCTATCAGGTTCGGACGAAAGGATATGTATATAAAGCACTGATGATGAATAAAATGGCTTATTATGGCGACCACGTAGAATTGAGCGATGGTGGCGACGACTTTGCTTCCACCATTGGTATCGGTGGCGTTCCAGGTAGTAAATTTACCTGGCCCAAAGACAATCCGCACCCCACAGAAGGACATTTTCGGCTGACACCCCAAAAGCAAAAAATCTGGAAGAAATGGATTGATATCTACAAGCAAAAAATGCTTTCAAAAGCAGATTTCAGAGGAAACCTCTACGATATTGGATGGGACAAACCTCAGACTTTTGCACTTCAAAAGAAAGACACCATGTTCTATTCATTTTATTCAAAAAATTGGAATGGAAAAATCAAATTGAAAGGGCTTGATCAAAATAAGACCTATCATGTTTATGATTATGTTAACTGGAAAAATCTTGGCACCATAAAAGGACCGAATCTATTTATAGACGTTACTTTTAACAAACATTTATTAATTGAAGTTTATCCAAATCAGAAATAAAAATGAGTGACAGAAAAGAAGAAATAATATTTCCCAGACCCTTTGCCTTTGCGATTGACGATTTTGGCTGGATGACAGGCAATGATCACGGTTATGGCGATCATCAGGGACCGTTTCGCGTCGGAATTGACCGGAAAATGGATGTTGACAATTATAAATGTGTGGTCAAAGTTGCCGAAACCATGAGAATCAGGCTGATGGGGTTATTCATCCTCGGCGAGATGGATCGATTAAATATCCTGGGTAAATATCCTACCACAAACCCTGATGGAGAAAACTGGGATAATTCGGAAAATATTTGTGATGAGCAAATAGAAATCATGGATTATGTAAAGCAAAATGCAGCCCATCTTGAGTTTGGCTTGCACGGCATTTTACACGAATACTGGCCTGAAGCTAACCAACGCAAAAGGGCGGAGTGGTATAACCTGGACGAAGATCATCCCTGGCCCGAAGAAATAATGCAGGATCACGTAAAGTGCTTTAAGGAAATAATGGCCCAGTACGGACTAACTGAAGAAGCCGGACATTCTTTCCCCGAAAGTTTTGTGGCTTGTGCCTATGGTTATTACTGGAATCCTGATGGCAAATACAGTACAGGTTCTGTTCTTGGCCCCGCAGGTGTTAAATACGCCAATACAATGTTTGAAGAGGTCAGTGAGTTAAATCCTCCAGGAAAACCTAATGGCGGCGGTTTTGATCACGGATTATTGGTTGTTAACAGAAATATTTATGGTACCATGTGGCATGATTACACTTGTTTACCCACGGTACCTGTTGATGAGCAGCAATCAGATCTTGTTGAGTCGCACTGGACAAACTGGCTTGCGCCTGATGATTCACTCCAGGACGAAACTAACCAGAAATGGATCGATTATTTAACAATGGTTCAGAAACAAAGAGACCGGTATCTTGCAAAAAACACGCAGCAATTCTATTCTCAGTGGTTGTATAAAAAATATACAGATGTCGAAGAGAAAACTGTCGGTGTTGTAGAAATTGACAACACCAAAATGCCTGATATTGCCTACGGAAAAGAATTTTTGGCCGGGATGGTCCTGAAAGTAGCCTTAGCAAAAGGACAGCATATTTCTGCTGCAAGCATAGATAATAAAGAAATTGCTTCCTATTTTGAAGATGAAGGATATGGCTTTCTGTATTTACCCGTGCTGGAACAAAAAAAATATACGTTGAAATATTCAATTGGCTCCTCTATCCTGCCCCATCACGTTTATAATGACGGAACTTACAATGTTTACAGTTTTACCAGTGATAACGGTAAAGTCACAGTTAATTTAAGATTATACGGAACACAGATTATAAAAATTACAGGCTTTTCATCGCCTCAGAAAATTGAAATAACAAATTCAAATGTTGCTTTATTGGATACAAATTATGATGAAAAATATAAGACTTTATTGCTTAATGTTAAAGCTCATGATATAATAGGGGAAACTACTTTGATTAATTTGATTTGGTAAAAAGTAGATACAAATGAAATTCTTTCAATTTTTTAGTTAGGATCTATTATAGATTAATTGAAATCCTTTCTGGAAATTAAAAACTTAGTACAATGAAACATTTTACTTTTCTATTATTCACATGTTTGATCTTTTCTTTCCACAGTTTATTTGCCCATAAGATTATTGTAGCTTCTTCTGGAGGGGATTATTCCACTATTCAGGCAGGTATCAATGCAGCCAATCCGGGTGATACCGTTTGGGTGAAACCGGGAAAATACAATGAATCGGTTGTTTTTTCAAAAAGCGGTTCTGCTGCCAAGGGGTACATCACTTTAATAGGAGAAGACGGAGCCATTATAGATGGTGCAGGGAAAGGGGAACTGGGCATTTCTATTTCCGATCAGAATTATATCAGAGTCATCGGACTGGATATTCAAAATTTTTCAGGCTCCGGTACTCCCATCGGGATCAGTGTTGACGGATCTTCCAGTTATATTGAGATCCGGAACAATAAAGTGCACAATATAGACAATGACTCTGGCAATGCTCATGGAATAGCCTTTTATGGAACCGAAGCTACCCCAATTAGTAATGTGGTTGTTGTAGGAAACGAAGTCTACAATTGCAAATTGGGTCAGAGCGAATCGATGGTGTTCAACGGAAATGTCACCAATTTCACGGTATCCAATAATATTATCCATGACAATGATAACATTGGCATTGACTTTATTGGTTTTGAAGGGACGGGACCGACAGGTCATGATAGGGCGAGAAACGGCGTGTGTATCCACAACACGGTATATAATATTTCTTCTCTAAGCAATCCAACTTACGGTGGTGATCGGAGTGCCGACGGTATCTATATTGACGGTGGTGAAAATATTACTATCGAAAGAAATAACGTGTACGATTGTGATATTGGCATTGAAGTGGCCAGTGAACACCAGGGAAAAAACGCACAGGATATTATTGTAAGAAACAATTTTGTATCCGGCTCTTTCCAAGCCAATATAATGGTAGGCGGTTACGCGTTCAACAAAGGCAATGCCATGAATATTTTCATTCTCAATAATACAACCTATCAGGGGAAACAGGGTGAGCTAGCTATTCAGTGGAACTGCAGCAACATCACTATTGAAAACAATATTTTCTATGGTTTATCTGGCCAGCCCTATTTGCAGGAATGGGGAAGTAATAATACAGTCATCACGGTCAATAACAATATTTATTATGGGCAGAGTACTATGTCACCCGGGAGTTGGAGCGACACACTTGCCAGGTATGTCAACCCTGAATTGGTCAACCCTCCCATAAATATGCACCTTGCAGCAGGTTCTCCGGCTATAGATACCGGCATCAATCCCGGAAACGATAGTGTTGGCAATCCGTTGTACGGAACACACGATATTGATGGCAGGCCAAGGGTTGTCAACGGCAAGGTCGATATTGGAGCGGATGAATATGATGGAGTCTCTGCTACGACTCAATCGGTAGAACATGAGCAGGTACTTCTGTTTCCCAACCCGGCAACAAATAAATTGAGAATTAAGAATGGAAAATGGAAAATCGAGAAAACAGAAATAGTTAATATAACAGGACGGTTGATGTATGAAAGCAACAAGCCGTTTATCAGTGCAAAAACCATTGATGTATCGGCTTTCCCCAGAGGTATTTATTTCATCCGCATTACCCGGGAGGACGGGCAGTATATTAGGAAATTTGTGGTTGAGTAATGGTTACAGGGCATAGTGAAATATTTAAAAAATGGGGTTTTCCGCAAACCTGTCATAGAATGCAGTCCAATATTACGCGCATCCTTGGCTTACATAGAACTCTGGTGAGAAATGGGACAGAAAGTCTTATAATCCCTTTGAATCTACGTTTGACCAAGTCATGCTGCCGGAAGACTTACATTGATGTTTGAAATAAGAATGTGAATTGAATACACTATTTAGATGAAAAATCAAATTGCAAAAAAGAATGGGGAACAAACAGGCCCTATCATTATCATCGGTATCTTATTTTTTATTTTTGGTTTTATTACCTGGCTTAATGCGACGTTAATTCCCTATCTGAAAACAGCTTGCGAATTAAGTTCATTTGAGGCCTATCTGGTAACCTTTGCTTTTTATATTTCTTATTTTGTGATGGCTCTTCCTTCATCGAAATTGTTGGAAAAAGTTGGCTTTAAACAGGGGATGTCATTAGGATTGGCCATTATGGCCGTGGGGGCCCTGGTTTTTGTTCCGGCGGCTTTAACACGGACTTATTTTTGGTTTTTAACCGGACTGTTTATTCAGGGAACCGGCTTAGCAGTATTACAAACCGCTGCTAATCCCTATGTAACCATTTTGGGCCCAATTGAAAGTGCGGCCAAACGGATTAGTATCATGGGGATTGCCAACAAGTTTGCCGGCATTTTAAGCCCTGTTATACTCGGTGCTATTATTCTTACCGGAATTGGTAAAATAAGTAAAGGCCTTGGGAGTCTTGCAGGACCGGCAAAAGTTGCGGCTTTGAACGCTCTCGCTGACAAAGTTATTCTCCCATACGTAGTTATGGCTGTTGTCCTGATAGTGTTGGCAGTGTTGCTAAAAATTTCCAACTTGCCTGAAGTTGAAGCTGAAGAAGAGGTTTCTTCTGAGTCGGTTGTAAAAAGAAAAAGTATTCTTCAGTTTCCTTATTTCTGGTTTGGAGTGGTTACTTTGTTCTTTTATATGGGTGCTGAAGTGGTAGCCGTGGATACACTTATTAACTACGGGCTTTCTCTTGGCTTTAAGATAGATGTTGCAAAATTTTTCTCATCATTTACGATGATTGCCATGATCATTGGTTATTTGGTGGCTATCATAAGTATTCCAAGATATATTTCTCAGCGAAAGGCTCTTAAATATTTTTCTTTATTGGGCATTATTTTTACAGTGATTGCCGTATTTACGCATGGATACACTTCAGTTTTTTTTGTCGCATTATTGGGTTTTGCGAACTCCATCATGTGGCCGGCTATATGGCCACTTGCCATCGAAGGCCTGGGAAAATTCACAAAACGAGGTTCGGCTTTTTTGATTATGTCAATCGCAGGAGGCGCTACCATTCCGCTCCTCTATGGTTATCTATCCGGACTCAAATCGGTGGGAACCACCCATGCTTATGCCATTTTAGTGGTTTGTTACCTGGTTATTTTTTATTACGCCGGTTGGGCTTGTAAAATTGGGAAGCAGCCTTCATGAAAGTACCGGAGAAGATTTTTACCAATAGATTGTTGATGTAAATGCATAGTAAAATGGGGGAATTAATTGGGACAATAAGTTCATAAAACAAAAAACCATGAGAAAGAATCTATTTATTTTTATATTATTCTTGTTTTGTGCAGGAGTTATTTTTGGCCAGACCGTTTATCCAGGGCCACCGATTGGAAATCCTGTAATTCAATTATCACAAGGCCATATTTTAGTTCAAAATAATATACTTTCGGCTCAGTGGACAATAAAAGATAAAACTTTAAGAGTTCAAACTTTTCAAAACAAAGAAACCGGGCAACAGATTGGTTGGAACAATACCCCCTGGTTTTCTATTCAGCTTCACGATGGTGAAATACTCACATCCAATGGCTTTCGAATACTGACTACTCCGCAAATCAGGAAAATTAAGGGGATCAGCTCCTCTGTGAAAAAATCGGGCAAAGAAAATGGGGAGGAAATCTCAGCTGATATATATAGTAGCAAAGCACATTTAAAGATTCACTGGAAAGTCATATTGAAAGATCACTCCAATTACCTTCGTCAGGAGTTTACTCTAATTCCTGAAAGCCCGTTGAGTGTTGATCGGATAACCCTTTTGGAGATGCCAGAAAACAGCGGAATGAAACCCGATGGAATTGTAGCTGGTTCACCCTGGGTGAATATGAACAAAGGAATCTTTATGGGTTTTGAATATCCGCTTTGCCATTTTGCAGTGAAAGGCAACGAAGCAGTTTCTTTTATGGAAGCAAACACACCATTGGTTCCTAATTCACCGGTAAGCTATACTACTGCTTGGGGCGTATCCCCGAAAGGTCAAATGCGCAGGGCATTTTTGTATTACATAGAACAGGAACGCGCCGTCCCATACCGGGAGTTTTTACATTTCAATTCATGGTTTAACTCCTACGGGGCAAAATTAAATGAAAAAGAATGCATGGATTGGATCCGGACTTTTGGTGATAGTCTGATAGAAAAGCGGCATACTCCGATGCAAGCCTTTTTATTTGATGACGGCTGGGATAATAATAAGACATTGTGGGAATTTAACAGCGGCTTCCCTGACGGGTTTTCTAACATGGAGACGTTGGTTAAAAAATATCATTCAACCCTTGGCGTTTGGATGTCACCTTTTGGCGGATACGGCGAAGACAAAGCTCAAAGAATACGTTACGGGTTAGCGCAAAATCCTCCTTTTGAGACCAATGAGAACGGGTTCTCGTTGGCCGGACCTGTATATTTTAATCGGTTTAGCCATGTTATGGAGAACTTCGTTAAGCAATACGGGATTTCCATCTTTAAGATTGACGGCGTCGGTCAGGGAGACAATGCAATTGGTTCAGATTTAAGCTACAATAGCGATATAGAAGCGTTGCTTCGTTTGGTAGATTCTGTCAGGGTGATTTCACCATCGATTTATTTTAGTTTAACGACCGGGACATGGGCTTCTCCTTATTGGCTGTATTATGGAGATGCTATCTGGAGAAGTGGGGGAGACACCGGATTTGCAGGCACAGGAACAACCAGACAGCAATGGATTACTTATAGAGACGGGGAAGCGTATCAGAACATCGTAGAGAAAGGGCCTCTTTATCCGCTTAATTCATTGATGTATCATGGAATATGCATCGCAGATCATGGCAGGCCGGCGACTTTCGACATGAAAGACCAGGATATATCCGATGATATTTGGTCATTTTTCTCAAGTGGTACCGGATTGCAGGAACTATACATAAATCCTCATGAACTTTCATCAAAGATTTGGGACATGTTGGCACATGCCATTCATTGGGCCAAAGCCAATGCTAAAACTTTGGTTGACGTTCATTGGATAGGAGGAGACCCTGAAAAAGGGGAAGTATATGGAAGAGCCGCATGGTCACCTGAGAAAGGGATTATTAGTTTAAGAAATCCTACTGCAGAAGTGAAACATTTTCATGTAGATGTTACAAAAGTTCTGGAAATACCCAAAGGTTATCCACAGGTTTATAATTTTAAGAACCCTCGTTTTTTCAACAGTGATGAATCCGGTTCTTTTAGTGGGAAGAATGAATTTGATGTCACGCTTCAACCTTATGAGGTAAGAATTTTGGTGGGGAGGCCCGCGAAATAGTCCCGTTAAGATTACGTAACTATAGAAGCTTGGGCACCGGGTTACTATATTAGAAGCCTCAAATCGTATATGCGGCAACGCTTCAACTGATATCAGGTGGAGAAGAGATGCTTCGACGCGGTGCCAACAATATTCATAATAATATTTAAATGACATGAAAAATTTTGAAAGTGGTTTACTGATTACATTTAGTTCTGTACTATTAATTTTATTTAGCTCTTCCCTGGTAATTGCTCAAAAATCTCCCACAAATATCTTGCTAAAAAACTATAGACCTCACTCTATTTATCATGTAAAAAAATCTCATATTACTAAAGCGAAGTATCCTGTGATTGATGTCCATTCGCATGCAAAATTCGTTCACAGTCCGAAGCAAATAGCCCAATGGGTTAAAACGATGAATAAAGTTGGGATTGATAAGACAATCATTCTGACCTATGCAACCGGTGGCAAATTCGATTCTTTGTATAAAGCTTTTGCCGGCAGATATCCGAATCGCTTTATAATGTACTGTGGTCTTGATTATACAGGATATAAAAAGCCCGGATTTGATAAAAAAGCCATAAAAGAACTAAAACGAGATTATAAGGAAGGCGCCCGGGGAGTTGGCGAGTTGGGAGATAAAGGCAAGGGCTTGTTTTATTCAAGCCCCACTAAGGCTTATGGAATGCATCCTGATGATCCAAGGATGGATCCTATTTTTGACGAATGTGCCAAGCTACATATGCCTGTAAGTATACACATTGCTGATCCTATGTGGATGTATGAAAAGATGGATTCAACAAATGACGGCTTAATGAACGCCTATGATTGGAGAAGAGATAATAAAAAAGAATTGGGACATGCCCAGATGATACAGATTCTGATCAATACCGTAAAAAAGCATCCGCAAACAACTTTTATAGCCTGTCATTACGCTAATTTAACTTATGATCTGAAAAAGTTAGGACAAATACTCGATAAATATCCGAATCTATATGTTGATCTTGCAGGCAGATTTGCTGAAACAGCAGCTATTCCAAGAGCTACGAAAAGGTTTATAACGAAGTATCAAAATAGAGTTATGTATGGGACTGACATGGGAACATCACAAAAAATGTATGATACTACCTTTCGAATCCTGGAATCAAACGATGAGCATTTTTATAAA
>CAZPPK010000020.1:0-27806 GCA_964588415.1 uncultured Lentimicrobiaceae bacterium | reverse complement strand
GGAAAAAATATCTACAGCGCTTTGTTAATAACATTCTTAAGTTGACGCCTATGCGGCTTGCCGGGAAGTTGGGGGTGCGGGTAGGGCATAAATCATTTTTTTGAAGTTTTTATAACATCTTCTTTTAACCTTAAACGACTTCAATTACAAGAAACATTTCCACTTTGGCACACATCTTTCCAATTTCCTTATTTTTGTTTATCAAACAAATGAAGCTGCCGTGCCAGAGAAACCTTATAAATCAACCTTGAAAGTAAATCCTGGAGTAGAAAAACCCGATTCCGTGAACCCGGCGTTGCGTTCGGGTAAAAAAAAGTACACAAGGGAAAAACCTGATGTGCAGAATCTTTTTGAAGGAATTCTTAAAAGTGACCCAACCGCTCTGGGCCGCGGCATCACATTGGTTGAAAGCACCTCGCAGAAAGATCGTCCTGCCGCACAACAACTAATTCAACAATGCCTGCCCTATTCGGGAAAGTCTTTCCGGCTGGGAATTACCGGAGTTCCGGGTGTTGGCAAAAGCACCTTTATAGAATCTTTCGGATTGCTGCTCATTGAAAAAGGAAAACGGGTGGCTGTACTCGCCATAGACCCGAGCAGTTTGCGAACCAAAGGAAGTATTCTGGGTGACAAAACACGCATGGAAGCGCTTGGGAATCACCCCAATGCGTTTATCAGGCCTTCTGCCAGTGCCGGAACACTCGGGGGTGTTGCGCGGAAAACCCGCGAAAGCATGATCCTTTGCGAAGCAGCAGGTTTTGATACTATTTTCATTGAAACAGTGGGCGTAGGACAATCTGAAACAGCTGTTTCCCATCTTGTGGATTTCTTTCTGTTACTTATGTTGTCCGGCGGCGGTGACGAACTTCAGGGGATTAAACGAGGCATTATGGAAATGGCTGATCTGGTTGTTATCAACAAAGCCGACGGCGACAATCTGAAAAAAGCACAAATGGCCATGCAGGAATACAAGCAGGCATTGCACTTGTTTCCGCCCTTGCCAAACGGATGGAAACCAGAAGTCATGAAAGCTTCCGCAATTCAAAAAGAAGGATTGGAAGACATTTGCAAACAGATAGAAGACTTCCTGAAACTCACCAAGAACAATGGCTTTTTTGAAAAAAACAGGCAACAACAGGCACTCGAGATTCTTGAAGAATCCATTCACGTGGGCATCAACGAACACTTTTTTCACCATCCCGAAATCAATCAGCTGCTGGAAGCATATAAAAATCAAATCATCGAAAAGAAAATATCGCCTTACGAAGCTTCCGAACAGCTCCTTTCACATTATTTAAAAGATACAAGATAATCGAAAATATCCCACTCAGGCGATACAAAAGTCACTACTAACCTGCTGGAATCTTCATATCTCTGGAAATCCGCAGGTGTCATTTTTCTTAGCCACTAATTTCACGGAATTTCCCGAATTCGTATTTTTTGTTACTCGTGTATCTCTCGCTTCTTTGAAGATTATTCAGTGGATTTAAGGTATTCCTTCAAAAACCGAACAGTATTGTTCATTAGCGAACAATACTGTTCGGTTTATAGAAATCATCCTTCCGTAAATTTTTTACAATGTCTATTGTATTTCTCTGTTTTTTAGTAATTTATAAAGTTTGGCACAGTATTGGTTAATCTATTAGCAGAATAAAAAATTCAAAACCATGAAAGCAATAAAAAATATTTTAGCCGGGTTCACAATCGTACTCATAGCCTTTACAGGTTCAGCCTTCGCACATCAGGCTGATTCAAGCTTACTCTCCGAAACAACATTTGCTCCCCAGGAAGAACAATATGTAAACGACATACCTTTTAACACCGAAAAAATCGCTGTTGAAGCACAATATCAAAAAGCCATTCAGGTTCCATTTATTGTTCCTGAGGAAAAAGATGTTAACGATATCCCTTTTGACACTGAGAAAATCGCCATGAATTATTTGCGTCAGAAGGCTCTTACCGAAGTGTTCAAAGTTTCTGATGAAAAAGACGTAAACGACATCCCGTTTAATACGGAGAAAATTTTCCTTTTTCTTCAGACAACTAAACAATTGTTGACTAATAAATAATTTTTTGTTAAATGTTGCGATGAAAAGTCCGCCCTTCGGGGTGGACTTTTTTTTGCTTTCCGACCGCCCAAATCTTCCAACAAATGAACTACCCCCGCCGCAGAGCAGCGGGGAATTAATCCCTTGTCCGCCTCAGGCGGATTAAAAAAACTTAATACAAACTTGCCTTTAATTTGTTTTAAATATCTAATTTTGCCGGCTTTTTAAAAGGCTATTTATCAGGCAAATAATTTAATTAACGATCGGCCTTATAATGAGGCCAAAACAAATGAAAATTCGATACTATGGCATTCATTAGCAAAGACAAGGTTTTCAGCAAAAGGTGGATCATCGATTACAGCCTTATCGTCGTAGGTTCGTTCATTCTGGCATCAGGTTTTGTGCTTTTCATAACACCTTACAAATTTGTGCCGGGAGGCGTTTACGGCATTTCAATTATTATCCACTATATGTTTCACACACCAGTGGGCATGGTGGCGCTGGCATTCGACATCCCGCTGACCCTCATCGGGCTTAAAGTTCTGGGTCCGCGTTTTGGTATCAAGACCGTTCTGGGTTTTGTACTCACCGCTTTCTTCAACGACGGCATTACCTATTTTTATGGTTACAAGCCACTAGTTGTCGGAGATCCCTTACTTTCTTCAATTTTCGGCGGCCTGTTTTTGGGTGTAGGTGTAGGACTGATCTTTAAATCCAAAGCCACTTCCGGAGGGACGGACATTATTGCTATGATCATCAGTAAATATACGCATTTGGCCGTAGGCCAGCTCATGATCATGGTCGACTCTTCTATCGTCTTTCTGGGACTTATCTTCTTCAGAGACTGGAAAATACCGCTCTATTCGCTTATCGTAATTTTCATTACCGGAAAAGTGGTAGATACGATCCTTGAGGGAATGAATTACGACAAAGTGTTGCTTATCATCTCCGACAAATACAAAGAGATCGGTGAAAAAATCATGGTAGACTTAAAACGCGGCGGCACACTCCTTGAAGGTACAGGAATGTACCACAAACAAGAAAAACAAATCATTTTCACGGTGGTCAATCGTCGGGAAGTAACTATTTTACAGTCTTATATCAATCAGATCGATCCACATGCTTTTGTCACGGTTATCAACTCCAACGAAATCCTGGGAGAAGGCTTCAAATCACTACAGGAAAAAATGACAACGTAAATAAGGTTGAAGAGAATTTTCTGGGCGGCTGAATCGGGCTTTCCGTTCAAGTTGCCTCATCCCTGCCGCTACGGAATGATGAATGACGTAGCATTTTTTACCTGTCATTCTGAACGAAGCGGAGCAAGAGTAAAGAATCTGTTTCTTATAAAGTTCGACTCTTCACTACGTTCAGGATAACAATTTTTCCAGAAGATACAGATTTTTCATCTTCATTCGACTTCATCGATAATCAATCATCATTCATACTTATGTAAAACTGCCATCCGCAATACCACTCATCCGGATGTACATCCGGCGGACAGCCAATTATCCGCGTTTTAATGCGTGAATCAATGGTTTTTGCAAAGGTTGTGTATTCGATAATACCGCCAGATTTACAAGGATAATCATCCAGACCTTTTCGCTTCCGCGCCGACTGTACGCGACATTTATTCATATAAAAATCAATACTATTTTCTGTTTCATTGCCAAAGGATTGGGTGTTCACCGTTCCGTATAAACGAAATGCCATGGCTTTTTTCAATCCTGCAATGCCCGGTTTCTCAGAAAGACCCAGAATTTTTTTTATGCGCAACGCCTCATAAGGAGAGAATTTCCCCCACGCAGCGTCATTGCATTTTTTTGCCGGTTTCATACCTTCAGAAAATTCCACCGCCTGGAACCAAACACCATCATTGGCCAGCCAGTTTACCGCAACCGCTTCCTGAAGCGCGTCAATTTTATCATCATCCAGCTCAAGAAGTGCTTTTGGAAAACCATCGTCCAGCTCAAAATCCATGACTTTGGAAAGCCTTTTCATCTGTATGGAATAACTCTTTTGCCAGGCTTCCTCCATGATTTGAGCAGCACGCTCAGGCCCAAAATTTTCCTTTACTTCCTGATACCAAAATGCATAATGGACCATCGTCCTTTGCATAAAATCAAAAATAAGTCCCAGTTTTTCTTTTTTGTTTAACGCTAATTTTCCCATACAGTTAATTTTATAATGTGTTAATCTTTAGAAGATATCGGTTCCGAATTCCTAACTTCATTTTCAAATTCATCCTGCTCAAGATTCCTTCCCTGTCCGCATACCGGGCAGTAATAAAAATAAGTCGTCTTAAAGGAGGCAATGGGCAGAAAGAACAAGCTCAGGTATTGTCTCGCTTTCTGTAAAATCCAGCAACAATCATTGTTGCAATGAAAACAGTGCTCTTTAGTTTTTGAGCGATATTGCCACGTTTTTGGTTGCGTTCCCGCTATAAAAATCATGGCATAAAGTTATAAAAGATTGCTTTTGCTCCCCAACGATCGCAATTACCAACTTTGCTTTTCAAAAAGCAGAAAAGAAAAATTCAGTAGTTTTGTCTTTCAATGAAAAAAATATGAATTCACTATATCCTTTAAAATTTCAGCCCGTTTTTAAAGACAAACTTTGGGGTGGCGACAAGATTAAAACCGTGCTGGGCATAGATTACGGCAAATTGCCAAATTGTGGGGAAGCTTGGGTAATTTCGGGTTATCCCGACAATCTATCAGTAGTCCAAAACGGATTTCTCCATGGAAATGACCTGAATGAACTTATCAGTATTTATATGGGCGACCTTGTGGGCGATTCTGTTTACGAACGATTTGGAGATGAGTTTCCGCTGCTGCTGAAATTTATCGACGCCCACGATTGGCTTTCTATCCAGGTGCACCCCGATGATGAACTTGCCAAAAAAAGACAAATGCCAAACGGAAAGACTGAAATGTGGTACATTCTTCAGGCAGATGAAAAAGCACATTTGATTACCGGTTTTAAAGAGAAAATCGACAGGGAAATCTATTTAAAATATCTTATAGAAAACAAGCTTCCCGAAATTCTCAACTATGAAACGGCGAAAACCGGAGATGTATTTTTCATTCCCGCAGGAAGGGTTCACGCAACGGGACCCGGAATTTTACTGGCTGAAATTCAACAAAGTTCCGACGCCACCTACCGTATCTACGACTGGGACCGCATGGATGCCGCCGGAGTAAAACGGGAACTACACACAACAGATGCACTGGATGCCATCGATTATTCGATTCCCGTTCACTACAAAACACGATATTCAGAATCAAAAAACAGAACAGCTACCCTGATTAACAGTCCATCTTTTACAACCAATATTTTGGAATTAGACGAACCCATTACAAAAAATCTGGAAGAAATGGATTCTTTTGTTATTTATATGTGTGTGGGAGGTTCGGGCAAGTTGGCATGGGGCGACGAAATGTTAGAGATCAAAATGGGTGAAGCCATTCTTGTTCCCAACATCATGGAAGAGATTTTTCTGATCCCATCAGGAACAGCAAAATTGCTGGAAGTTTACCTGACCCAGTTTTCATCTTAAACCCATCTGCATGAAGCTTTTTAAAACCGAAAAAAGAGAAAGCCGTGAAACCCGGATCAAAAGATTGTACTTCAACTTCTTTCCGGCATACCGCGGAACAGGTGCCCGGGTAGCTTTCATTTCTTCCGATTATTCCGAAATCCATGTCAGGCTGAGACTGTACTGGCGAACAAAGAATTATGTGGGAACCGTTTTTGGTGGCAGTATCTTCGGTGCACTGGACCCAATGTACATGATCCAGCTCATCAAACTGTTGGGAAAAGATTATGTGGTTTGGGACAAAGAAGCAACTATAAAGTTTTTAAAACCCATAAACAAAACAGTTTTTGCACGGTTTTTAATTACGGAAGACCTGTTGAAAGGAATCCGGAAAGAAGTTTCTCTTAATAAAAAGATGCACATTCGCCTACCTGTCAGTTTTATAGACGATAAGGGAACTAACTATGCCACAGTCGACAAGCTTCTTTACATATCTGATAAAGAATATTATGACCGTCAACGCAAAGCCAAAGGAAAAAAGTAAGCTACTGAAAGATTTTTAATTAGCTTTTTTTTGCCCAGCTATCGCGTAAAGGAACAGTGCGATTGAAAACAAGATGTTCTGTTTTACTATCCAAATCAACACAGAAATATCCCAACCGCTGAAACTGAAACTTATCACCCGGAACTGCTTCCTGAAGCGACGGTTCCAACTTGCAATCCCGCAAAACTTTCAGAGAATCAGGATTTAAGAACGACTTAAAGTCAACATCTTTGTGCCCTGCTGGATCTTCGTCCAGGAAAAGTCGGTCATATAATCTGATTTCAGTATTGATGGCGTGAGGCACCGAAACCCAATGCAATGTTCCCTTTACCTTTCTTTGATTATCGCCACCGCTTTTTGTTCCTTCATCAAATGTGCAAAAGATTTCAGTAATATTTCCCAGCTCGTCTTTTTTAAAGTCTTCACATTTAATGATATAAGCACCTTTCAGGCGTACTTCTCTTTCTGGTCCCAGCCGGAAGAATTTCTTGGGTGGGTCTTCCATAAAGTCTTCACGCTCAATGTATAATTCGCGTGAAAATGGAATTTTTCTTATCCCACTTTCCGGATCTTCCGGATTATTGGCAAGTTCTAAAATTTCAACCTGGTCTTTAGGATAGTTGGTCAGAATCACTTTTACAGGATTCAACACACCAAATACCCGGGGTGCAACCTTGTTCAGATGTTCGCGAACGCTGAATTCCAACAAACTCACATCAATCACGTTATCACGTTTGGCAATGCCAATACGCTCTGCAAAATCCCGGATGGATTCAGGTGTATAACCGCGACGGCGTAATCCAGAGATGGTGGGCATACGTGGGTCATTCCAGCCTGAAACCAGTTTCTTTTCAACAAGTTCCAGTAGTTTTCGTTTACTCATTACAGTATAACTCAGGTTCAACCGTGCAAATTCAATCTGCCTCGGTCTTGGTCCGTCTGCCACCTGGTCCAGAAACCAATCGTAAAGCGGGCGGTGAATTTCAAATTCGAGCGTACACAACGAGTGAGTAATTCCTTCTATATAATCAGATTGCCCATGCGCATAATCGTACATAGGATAAATATTCCATTTGTTGTTTGTCCTGTGGTGTTCGGCGTGCAACACACGGTACATAATCGGATCACGCATGTGCATGTTGGGAGAATTCATATCTACTTTGGCACGCAAAACCATGGTTCCATCCTTTATCTCCCCGTTTTTCATGCGAGTAAATAAATCAAGGTTCTCTTCAATGGGGCGATTGCGGAACGGACTTTCCTTTCCTGGCCGAGTAGGAACGCCTTTTTGTTGACTAATAGTCTCTTGCGACTGTTCATCAACATAAGCTTTCCCTTCTTTAATCATTTGAACTGCCCATTCATAAAGCTGATCAAAATAATCGGAAGCATAAAAAGGTTTGTCATGCCATTGAAATCCCAGCCAGCTAATATCCGCCATGATGGATTCTACGTACTTGGTTTCTTCTTTGGTGGGATTGGTATCATCAAAACGCAGGTTGCAAAGGCCCTTGTACTTTTCGGCCAGTCCGAAATTAAGGCAAATGGATTTTGCATGGCCAATGTGTAGGAAACCATTGGGTTCCGGAGGAAAGCGAAAGTGAATTTTTTCCTTATGCCTTTCCTTTTTGAGATCATCTTCAATGATGGTCTCTATAAAATTAAGTGACTTGATGCTGCCTTCAGCCGGTTCCATACAATAATAAATTTTGATTTTTTATATAAAAGCAAGAGGGCAAAAATACTGAGAAAAGCAATAGAAACAATTATATAATCAGGCTAAATAAGGTGTTCGAGAAGGTTTCTACGCTATTGTTGCCCTGGATAATCTTCCAACTCCTTGTTGATGCGGCTCAATTCTTTTTCATTGATCAGTTTTGACGCTTCCTCATCGGTTCCAAGCATGGCAGCAAGGGGTTTGGTGCTTTCATTATATTCCAGAATAATCTTCAGAGTCATCGTCAAAGGCACTGAAAGGAACATTCCGACAATGCCAAGAATGTATCCCCAGATAATCAAGGAAAGGAAAACCACCAAAGTGGACAGGCCCATTCCACGACCCATAACCCTGGGTTCAACAAAATATCCGATAAACAAATTGACTGCGAGATAACCGGCCATCACCCAAATCATGGGAATAAAACCTAATTGTATCCAGGTAAACAACATAGCGGGAATGGCTGCAATTACGGAGCCTATATTGGGGATATAATTTAGCAAAAAGGCAATGAGTGCCCACAAAATAGCATATTCCACACCTATGATACTCAGCCATATTCCTACGAGAACACCTGTCAGTAAACTCACAATGGTTTTGATGACCAGATAATGTCTTACGCTTTTTTCGATGCGAGAAATATTTTTCATGGTTTTCCCCGTAGAAGAAGCACCGAAAATTTTGGATTTAAGGGAAATGCTTTTCATTTCAAGCAAAACAAATAGCACAATAAAAAAGATAAGCGTGGTATTGCTCATCACATTTCCCAATTGACCCAGCGTAGTTGCAGTGATATCCAGAATCTTTACCGGGTCAAACATTTCCGTCAGTTTTTGAGTGGAGAAACTAAAGCCCAGATGGCTAAATTCCTGGCTGGCCGAAGAAATAATTCCCGTAAGCCGGTCTTCATATTTCCCAAGATGCGAGGTAAAGCTGCTTATCGAACCACCGATGATACCGCTCAGACCAATAATAATCGATAACATTCCCACCATAACAATGATGACCGAGAGAACATGTGGCACCTTTTTTTGATCGAACCAGGCAACCAGATGCGCACCAATAACACTAATGAAGAATGCGAGCAAAAGCATGGTTATAATCGACTCTGCCATAATAACCCCGGCAATAATAACTATCATTGCAGCAGCGAAAATAGAAGCCCTGAAAATGCGATCGCTTATGATAAGGTGTTTTTCCATAGTTAGGTGAGAAAAATTGGTTGTACAAATATACGTAATGATTTGTGAAAAAAAGTGTCTTCTCTAATTTAGTAAGCTTTTTATTAAACTGTTACGTAATAAATAAACAATCAGATTGTTGCGCCTGATTTCAGGATGTTTTCAAAGCAGAAGAAAAAAGAAATCACTCCCTTAATTAATCCGGGAAAATTTCCGCAGAACCGATCTTATCTCACCGAGATACGAACTGCCAAACAAATTCAAATGAACCAGCAACGGATAAAGGTTACAATAGTCAAGTCTTTCCTGCCAGCCCGACTGTAAAGGATAAGCTTCGTTATAAGCTTCATAAAACCATGAATGAAATCCTCCGAAAAGTTGAGACATCCCCATATCCATTTCACGGTGTCCGTAATAAACTGCCGGATCAATAATGACAGCATCACCTTTTTGATTTGTCATAAAATTGCCGCTCCATAAGTCACCGTGAAGTAGCGCCGGGGGTTCTTTCGGAAAAATCTCAGGAAGTTTTTTTTCAAAAGTCTCAAAAGCTTTTAAATCTTCCTTTCCCATTCTGCCATCATCGAAAGCCATATAGATTAGCGGTTTAAGTCGTTCTTCCGTAAAAAATTCATCCCAGAAATTGTGTTCCTTGTTGCTTTGATACAAGGAGCCGATATAATTATCATGCGAAAGGCCGAATGCAGGCTGGCTATGTTTGTGTAACCGGGCCAAACCCTTTCCAAAATCTTCCCAAAAGTTAGTTCCGGGCGACCCCGATCGAATAAACCTTAACACTAGAAATGCATCTCTGCCACTTTCTCCGACACCAACAACTTCTGGAACAGGAATTTCACCCGCTTTGGAAAGAATTTCCAGACCCAGCGCTTCTTTTTGGAACATTTCCGGAAATCGGGAAGCATCGTTTTTTTTCACAAAAAATAATCCTTCATTGGTCTCTATACGATTGCAAAGATTTATCGACCCTCCCCCCACTCTGGAGGATGATAGAATTTCAACCGGCTTTCCCAGCTTATCGGCTAACAGCTTAGATACGTCAGTTTCCCAGCCCATGCAGGCAAAATTACAGAAATATCCTGAAGGCCTTACTGTTTAACTTTGATTGATTAAATTTGCAGCCCTTTTAACACTTGTTGTTAAGGCAGGGCCTATAGCTCAGTTGGTTAGCCCCGAAAACTTTCGGGGGACTCATAATCAGGTCGTTTATTAATTTAGATTCTTTCCTGAAAACCCTTAATGCTATGTTTTATTGTTACATCTTGTATAGTACCAAGCTGGACAGATATTATATTGGATCTACACAACTGCTCCCAGAGCAAAGGTTACAACAACATCTAAATCAACATTATGAAAATAATAAATTTACCGCCAATGCTCATGACTGGGTATTGTTTTTCTCAATTTCCTGCATGTCGATAAAACAGGCCAGACAAATTGAAAGACACATTAAAGCCATGAAAAGTAAACAGTATATAAGAAATCTACGGAAGTATCCAGAACTATCCGAAAGGCTGATCATACGCTTCTCCGAATAAGAATTACAGAAATATTTTAAATGACATCTTGTTATTTGGCAGTGATTGATTAAATTTGCAGCCCTTTTAACACTTGTTGTTAAGGCAGGGCCTATAGCTCAGTTGGTTAGAGCACCTGACTCATAATCAGGTGGTCCCAGGTTCAAGTCCTGGTGGGCCCACATCAAGTGACCCAGGTTCACCCCGATACCTATTTGGGGGTTGGCCACAGTCTCAAGCATAAAAAACACCTGCATGGATTTCATGCAGGTGTTTTTTATTAGAAAGTTGTAGCCTTTTCTGTATCAATAAGCTTTGGCAAAGACTACACGCCCCTGAGACGAAGCTCCTGTATAAATACATTTCCCCGGTTCTCTTTCCTGATCCAAAGGAATCAGGCGGATCGTAGCTTTTGTTTCGTCTTTTATTTTTTGTTCGGTTTCAGGCGTACCATCCCAATGTGCCAAAACAAAACCACCTTTTTCGATCTGCTTTTTAAAGTCTTCCCAAGTATCCACTTGAAATGTGTTTTCTTCCCTGAAATCCAGAGCCTTCTGATAAATATTCTTTTGAATTTGGTTTAGCAGATTCTCTATTTTTTCAGCGATATTTTCAACGCGCAATATTTCCTTTTCTAATGTATCGCGACGGGCTACTTCAACTGTTCTGTTTTCCAAATCACGAGGGCCAATAGCTAAACGTACCGGAACTCCTTTCAGCTCCCATTCTGCAAATTTAAAACCCGGTTTGTGGGTATCACGATTATCATATTTTACAGATATACCTGCTTTTCTAAGTTCTTTTGTAATTTTCTCAACCTGCTCGGACAGCGATTTCAGTTGTTCTTCCGTTTTGTAGATCGGGACGATAACAACCTGAATAGGTGCTAGTTTTGGCGGAAGTACCAAACCATTATCATCAGAATGTGCCATGACCAAAGCTCCAATCAAGCGGGTCGAGACACCCCAGGAAGTTGCCCACACATATTCTAACTGATTTTCTTTATTAAGGAATTTTACATCAAAAGCTTTGGCGAAATTTTGTCCCAAAAAGTGGGAAGTTCCAGCCTGCAAAGCTTTTCCGTCCTGCATCAGGGCTTCAATGCAATAAGTTTCAACTGCACCGGCAAACCGTTCATTAGGTGACTTTGTCCCTTTCAAAACAGGAACCCCCATGTAATTTTCGGCAAAATCCGCATAGACATCAAGAATGGTTTCAGCTTCTTTAACAGCTTCAGCTTTTGTAGCATGAGCTGTATGTCCTTCCTGCCAAAGAAACTCAGCAGTCCTAAGAAATAAACGCGTTCTCATTTCCCAACGTACCACGTTTGCCCACTGATTGATAAGAAGCGGCAAATCACGATAAGACTGAATCCAATTTTTATAAGTATCCCATATAATGGTCTCAGAAGTCGGACGAACAATTAACTCCTCTTCCAGCTTTGCTTCAGGATCAACGATCACACCCCCTTTACCATCACTTTTTAACCGGTAATGCGTAACTACAGCGCATTCTTTGGCAAAACCTTCCACATGGCTGGCCTCTTTACTAAAAAATGACTTGGGGATAAACAAGGGAAAGTAGGCATTTTCATGACCTGTCTCTTTTAACTTATCATCCAAAATCCTTTGCATCTTTTCCCAAAGTGCGTATCCGTAGGGTTTTATCACCATTGAGCCTCTAACAGCCGAATTCTCAGCAAGATTGGCATCCACAACCAATTCATTATACCATTGAGAATAATTTTCGCTCCTCCTTGTAAGTTTTTTCGCCATTTTTGAATTTTGGTATAGTCTTTGCAACTTATTCAATCAACGGCAAAAATAAACAATGTTTATTGAAGCACAATAATTATAACGATGAAGACAGTAAAACAGTTTCTTTTAGCTATTACAATTGTAAGTCTTTTCTTCATAACGGGATGTACGACCATGCAAAATATTCCTTATGACGATGTTTACTACTCTACTTCCAATGGCGTTCCACAAAGTTTGGCTGCTCAGAATACTAATACAACTGCACCAGCACGAAATGAAGCAGTAAAAGTAGAAGCCGTAAACATGTCAGGTCAAAACACTTCTTCTGCAAATCAAAATCTGCAAGGCTATTCTATAGACACCCTTCGTACAGATACCATCACCAATGGTAATGTAGATTCAGCAGTTTATAGCAAAATTAATACCGGCTTGGGATTTAACAGCCCTTACTTCGGAACTGGAGTTACCAGTTGGTCGCTGGGAGGTTATGCAGGAGCATTTGGTTATAATACTTTTGGTTACGACCCGTTTTGGGATAATTCTTATTTCTCGTATTCCTACTATCCATTTTACAATAACTGGAATTCTTACTACTTTGGAGGATTCGGAATATCTGCCTTTGGATATCTTTACTGGGGATTAGGATTTAGCTATCCATACTACGGCTATAATCCTTATTACGGTTACGGTTATCCATATTATGGAATCGCTTCTTATTATCATAACAGAAATTATGGGCACCGTGGCTCAACGCTGAGAGGTTCGAATTTGCCATTTAGCAGAGGGTCTGTTATACTTTATGGGGAAAAGTCAACCCAGGCAGGGAACGTTAAACCATCAGGAATAAGGTCATCAGCAACCTATCAAAACAATGCTAATGAAACTGTGAAACGGCCAGTAGGATCTATGCGCTATCAAAAAGCGCTGAACAATGCAAAAGCTACACGGGCAGAAAATAATGGTGCCAGATTGCAAAAACCGCCCGTTTACAGATCTGGGAATAATACTGTAGCGCCTGCACGGCAATATGAAAAGCCTGCCTACAGACGACAGATGAATATGTCTGCTCCACGTTATCGGAAGCCAAAACAGTATCAAAGTCTTGACACCAGACAGCCCCGAAGCAGCAATGAATACTTCAGGCCACAGCCACAAACCATTATTAATGGCAGGGCAACTCGTGTAAATACTGTTCGGACAGCGACCCGAAGATTTAATATCTACAGGCCGGCCAACACGCGGTCATACAATTCCAGACCAGTTTATAGAAATTCCTGGATCAGAACGACAAGATCTACACCAACAAGGCGGTATTCTTCTCCGAAATTTTATTCATCGCCACGCTACAATAATAGCAACAATAATACCAGAAGCTATAGTCCCCCTGTTAGAGTTAATACCGGTAACAGAGGGACAAGCACCGGTAGCGGCACACGAGGTGGCGGTGGTGGCGGTAATATCAGAAGATAAACCAGCTTTCAATCAAAGTTCTTTATTTAATTTCATTTATCATGAAAAAAATATTTTTAATTATAGCCTTAGCAGGCTTTTGTGGTTCATTATATTCGCAGTCGGCTGAAGATGCCTTGAACTATTCTCAAATATTTTATACGGGAACCGCCCGCAGTATGGCGATGGGAGGCGCTTTCGGGGCTTTGGGTGCCGATCTTTCTGTGGCGAGCACAAACCCAGCCGGAATGGGCCTGTACCGGTTTAGTGAATATTCTATAACACCCGCTTTTAATTTTAATAATACCCACTCTTTGTATAATGGGGTCGGAATGGACGACAACGAAGTCAATGTAGGAATTGACAATTTAGGTTTTGTCTCCGCCAGAAAAATTGGAACTAACAAACAAAAAGGATGGAAATATGTCCAATTTGCTTTTGGCATGAATAAAGTAAACGACTTTCATTCCAGCATTGATATGCAAGGGCCCAATGCCGTTAACTCAAGATTAGATACTTATCTTGCCAATGCCAATGGAATAAACTATAACGATATTGCTAATAACACAAATAACAACTACACATACTATCTTCAACCTGCCTGGGATCTTTACCTGATTGATACCATCCCCGGATCTCCCAACCAGTATTACAGTCCTGTGCCTTTCGGTGGAACTTACCAGAGACTTCAGCGAAATGTGTCCGGTGGAGTCAACCAATGGTTCTTTACCGTTTCAGCCAACTACAATAATGTTGTATATTTAGGGGCGACAATAGGTTTCAATTCGCTGAAATATGTCAGCAATTCCTATTATTCAGAAATTGATGCCGCTGATACCATTCCCTATTTTAATAGCTGGGGTGTTGATGAATCAGTACAAACCAGTGGTACAGGCGTTAACCTGAAACTGGGTGTGATTGTACAGCCGACAAAATGGTTACGGCTTGGTGTAGCATTCCATACACCTACCTGGTACTGGAATATGAACGACTCCTGGCAAACAAAAACCCACGCTGATCTCGAATGGGCAAGTCCGAGCTCGGTTAATTCACCTGTTGGAAGTTTTAATTACACCTTGACCACCCCAATGAAAATTCTGGGAGATGTGGGAATTATTATCGGTAAATACGGTACAATCTCGGCAGAATATGAACGAGTAGATTATTCTACCATGAAATTCAATTCATCAGATTATAACTTTGCAACCGAAAACAGCAATATCAAAAGCTATTATGCCGCTGCAAATAATTTGCGTTTAGGTACTGAATGGCGCTTCGGAAACACAGATGTCAGAGGTGGTTATGCTTATTATGGTAGCCCTTATGCAAACAATTATAACAGTGGCGCCAGAAATTCTGTTTCCGGGGGTCTGGGATTTCACTTCGACAACTATTCTTTGGATTTAGCCTATGTACATTCGGTTCAAAAGCAGGATTACTACTTATACGGAAATCAGCAAATTGTAGTTAATCCGGCCAGTAACACCTACAAATACAATTCTTATGTTTTCACAGTAAGTTATCGGTTCTGATCCAAAATCTAAAATTCTTCTTCTATTCTCATAACATTCAGCAGGCCGTAAATCATTAGCAAACAAGCTTTTTATTTACGGCCTGCCTTTTATTTCTGAAACCAAATTGGTCAGTTGTTCTGTAATCGTAACAATGATGCTCTCGCTTCTCCACAAATGCTGTTATGGTACTCTTTAAAATTCAGATTCAGACATTCTGTGTAATATTCTCTGGACAACTTTATACTGTCCTCAGATTCATAAATTCTTCCCAACATCAGAGAGGCATTGGCAGCAAAATATCTTGGTGAATTTTGTCCTCCTTTCAGGGTTTTCTTATACCATGTTTTGGCAACCAGAATACGGTCTTCCTTTTCAGCAATACGCCCGTACCTGTAAATTCTTTCCAAAGCTTCTTCCGGAGACAATTTCTGACCTTTCATGCTATTTAAAATACCTTCAGCTTGCTGATAATAACCACCGTCAAACAGCAACCTTACATGCAACAAATCCAAGTTCGGAACTTTATGCACTTTTGCTTCCAGTAGCGCTTGTTTATCAGCATCCACCACCTGATTTCCTTTGGTTAAAACCGAATCCATGAGCCGAAAATAACCCAGAGTATCTCCTTTCAAAAAATCAATCCAGGCAAGTTTTCGCCAGGCGTCTTTTACATAGTTCACGCCCTTAAAATTTTGGATAAAGGTCTGATAATAGGATGCTGCATTTAAATCGAGCTTCTTCAGCAAGCACTCTCCATGCAAATAATCCAGGAAATAAAAACGATAGTAGTTATTGCTGTTGCCCATCTGGGAAATGATCTTCAAAGCTTCATCATTTTTTCCGTGTCTCATCAAAATATCAACCTTCAGATAGGCCAGCATCATGTTATTAGTATCGGCCTTGTTTAGTTGCCTGGTAAGTTTATTCAGAGCCTGTTGATTGGGCGAAAGATTTAACTCGATAAACCCCAGAAAAAACAACGCTTCATCCTTAAGGTAGTAATAGTTTGGATTGATACTGCTGGTTTCCAGCACATGATAAATTTCCGATTTACCTTGTTCCACGCTGCCTTTCATGGAAATTATCTTCAACATCCACTGATACCGTGCAGGGACAAGGCCAATAATCACATGCAGTACTCCCAGAGTTATCTCATCGGGAAGAAAACCGGGAAACCGTTCCTGATTTTCATCTATCAGCCTGTAAGCTTTATTGATTTGCCAGGCTCCGCGAAAATACTGCCCGAACTTTAAGCGGGCAAATGCCCATTGAAGGTTCATATTTGCCAATAAGAGGTCCTTGTATGGGCTGTTGTCGGGAAGGTTGGCAATTCTTTGGTATCTATTCGAGAAGCGGTTGTTGGCCCTTTGAAAAAAATTAAAATCCTCGCTGATAAAAACCTGGATAAAATCGCTGTAATTCTCAAGATAATACACAAAAACATTCCCCGGCTCTTTTTGTTTCTCCAAACTCAAAATCTTGTGAGCATCGTCTAGTTTGAGCGCAAGAATATCCTCATATGCCTGTCTCATTGGAGCATTCAAAACAACTTGCTGGCCAAGCATAATTTTTACAAAAAAGAGAAAGAAAAAGACTAGGGTTATTTTTTTCATAAATTAATTCTTATCAAAAACTTAAAGCATAAATTTGGTGTGCCTGATTGAATCTTTTTTTACTCATAAAAAGTCAATTTTTGAAAAAATCGGGTTATTTCTCTTACTAAAAGCAAAAAAAAGTTAAAAAACTAATTCCGGTTGTACCCTGACATCCTGACTCAATATCTCACAAACCATTTGTTTATATGAGTTAACGATGGACAAAGCTCCTGAAATAATAACCCCCTTGCGAAACAAAGCTGCTAAATTATTGATTTTTTAAACTACATTTGCGTGCAAACAATGCCCATTTTCCATGAAAATTGTAGTCTTTGGCAAGCAGCTTGAAGAAGCGCACGTTCCATACCTTAAGCAACTATTTGATGAATTATACCATCGAAAAGCAAAGGTCTTTGTTTTCAAACCTTACTACGAAAAGCTTGCAAAAAAGATAGATTTAGTGTCTAAACCCGCTGTTTTTACAACAATGGAAGACATCAAAAAAGTGGATTTTCTTTTCTCTATAGGTGGAGATGGCACTTTGCTTGATGCTGTTCCTTATGTCAAGGATTCACACACACCTATTTTGGGAATCAATTTAGGGCGTCTCGGATTTTTGTCCAGCATTTCAAAATTTGAGCTCCAGAAGGCCATAGATCATATCTACGAGAAGAATTTTACGCTGGATCAACGGGCCTTGCTATCGCTAATAAAGCCAAGTAATCTATTTGGTAATTTGAATTTTGCCTTAAATGATACCACCGTTTACCGCGACAACAAAACATCGCTGGTTGCGGTTCATGTGTATGTGGATGATATGTTCTTAAACACTTATTGGGGCGACGGGCTCATTATTGCCACCCCAACCGGATCAACAGCATATTCATTAAGTGTTGGCGGGCCTATCATTTCACCGGGCTCTGAAAATTTTGTGATTGCGCCCATTGCATCACACAATTTAACCGTCCGTCCCATCGTTATCTCAGACAAGAGTTTGATTAAATTAAAAATCGAAGGAAGAGAAAATAAATATTTAATGACAATGGATTCACGGCTGGCTACAATCAATAAAACAGAAGAAATCATCCTTGGAAAGAGCGATTTTAAAATAAATCTGGTCAGAATGCCTGAACATAATTTTTTCTCCACCATCAGAGAGAAATTATTTTGGGGCGTGGACATCAGAAATTAGAAGTCAGTATTGTTAAAAAAATGATAAATTTGCCGCTCAAAATCAGGGACAAACGCAGGTCTATGAAAGATGTTCACCAAAAACAGTGTTCATACATTGCTTTTATTATGTTGGTAAGTATGGCCTTTCCGTTTGAATTGCAGGCTCAGCAATCTGTTGAGGCGGGAATTCTTGGGGGGACAGCTTACTATAATGGTGACATCAACCCGGGAAAACCATTTGTAAAGCCACAGGCAGTCTATGGTTTACTGGCAAGATATAATTTTGATGACCGGTGGTCAGCAAAGGTTTCATTTGCTCATGGAACGGTTATTGGAAATGGTACTGTTCCAAACCAGAGTAACACAAGTAATATAGATACAAGTTTCTCTGCTAACATTAATGAACTGGCACTGACAGGCGAATTTAACTTTTGGGAATATGAAACCGGAAGTAAACAACACCTTTTTTCTCCTTATATCATGGGAGGCGGCAGTATCTTTCATTACAGTGGCAATTCTTATAAGACGGGCTCTCAGAATAATCAACAGAGTTATAATGGTTATTGTCCTTCCCTTATTTTTGGATTTGGTTTCAAATACAGCCTAACCAAAAAGTTGGGGCTAACAGCAGAGTGGGGCATGAGAAAAACGCTTACCGACAATATTGATAATGTAAGCTACTCTTATGCTAAAAGTTTAAACGCGAAAGACTGGTACAATTTTACAGTTGCAAGCATTACCTATAAAATTGACCTGACGCATGGCCAGAGTTGCAAAAATTTAAAGTGGTAACAATAATGGATTTTCTGAACCGCATCAATAAAGAAAAACTACCGAAACATGTCGCCATTGTTATGGATGGAAATGGAAGGTGGGCCCATCAACACGGGCACGATCGCGTTTTCGGGCATCATAAAGGTGTGGATGCAGTGCGCAAGATTATGGAAGCGGCAGCAGAACTAGGCATCAAATATTTGACGTTGTACACTTTTTCAACTGAAAACTGGAATCGTCCCAAGGAAGAAGTTGATGCTCTGATGGAATTATTTTTAGAAACCATCGAAAAAGAGATCCCGACACTTAACAACAACAACATTCGTCTTTTTGCCATAGGAGACATTGATAGTCTTCCTGAAAAAAATCGCGAAAAGTTGTTAAGTACCATTGCCCAAACCAGCCACAACGATAAAATGACACTTACTTTGGCAATAAGTTACAGTGGCAGGTGGGAAATTGTCCATGCAGTGAAAAAGATTTTTAAGGATTACAAAGATGGAAAAGTATCTCCTGAAACTCTTAATGACACAATGTTTTCAGATTATCTGACAACATCCGGCATGCCTGACCCAGAGCTTATCATCAGGACAAGTGGTGAGGAACGGATCAGTAATTTTTTGCTTTGGCAAATTGCCTATTCGGAGTTATACTTTTCTCCAAAATACTGGCCTGCTTTTAGCGCAAAAGACTTTTACAAAGCCATCCTGGAATACCAAAACAGGGAAAGAAGATTTGGTTTAACAAGTGAGCAATTAAAATTTGAAGAACGGAATGAAGATTAGTACAAAAAACCTGTTTTGGTTTTTACTTTTTGTTGGTATGCTCCTCGCGATTCCCGGAGTGAAAGCCCAGACAACATCAAACGGTTTACAATCATTAGATATTGATTACGGTAAACCCCAAACCTATGTCTTAGGCGGGATTGCTGTTTCAGGGAACAGCTATATCGACAAATCAGTAGTCATCATGCTTTCGGATCTGGAAATAGGAAAGTCTATTAAAGTACCCGGCGATGATGTTACAGGCGCAATCAGAAAGCTATGGAAACAAGGTCTTTTTGATGATATCCGGATATACGCGACCAAGGTTTCCAATGATTCTATCTACCTCAACATTTACCTGGACGAAAAACCAAGGTTAGCACAATATACTTTCTCCGGGATCAGAAAATCTGCTGAATCCGACCTGAAAGATAAAATTAATCTTACCCGTGGAGATGTGGTTACCAACCATCTCATTACACGGACATCCAGAATCATCAAAGATTACTACAGAGGTAAAGGTTATCTTAATACGGATGTCAACATCACGCAAAGCAAAGCAGGTTCCAGGATCGCCAACAGCCATCTTGTCAACTTGAACATTCACATTAAGAAAAACGGAAAAGTAAAAATCGCTCATATATATATTTTTGGCAACAAAGCTTTTTCTGCTGAAAAGGTGAAAAAAGCTATGAAAAATACCAAAGAGATGGGACGTCTGAGCCCTTTGAAACCCTTGGGCCCATTGGTTGTTGATCTCACATCTGACGTTTTCACACTGCGTTTTCATAAACTCAGTGACGAAGTGCTCAATTACTTTTTGAAGAACTATAACCCAAGGATTTTTAAAGCATCAAAATTTATTGAATCTAAATTCAACGATGACCTTGCCAGCATTGTTGACAATTATAATAAAGAAGGATTTCGGGATGCTCAGGTAATCAGGGATTCCGTTTACAAAACAAAAAATAACCGGCTCGGGCTTAATATCTATCTGTATGAAGGTCCCAAATATTATTACAAGAAAATCGACTGGATTGGTAATACCATCTATTCATCTAAATTTCTTAGCCAAGTTTTAGGAATTAAACCCGGTGATGTTTACAATAAGAAATTACTTGAAACCAACCTGAATTACAACGAGAAAGGATTTGATGTCAGTAGCCTTTATATGAACAATGGTTATCTGTTCTTCAATGCCACACCTGTTGAAACTTATGTTGGAAATGATTCCATCGATTTGCAAATCAGGATTCATGAAGGTAAACAGGCTAGGATTGATAAAGTGACCATTACCGGAAATACCAAAACTAACGATCATGTTGCCATCCGCGAACTTCGGACCAAGCCAGGACAATTGTTCAACCGTGCTGCTGTAATTCGTTCTGTACGCGAGCTTGCCAATCTGAAATATTTTGACGCACAAAGCTTAAAACCTGATATCAAACCTGACCCCGCAAACGGAACGGTTGATATTAACTATAAAGTTGAGGAAACCTCTGCCGACCAGATTGAACTTTCTGGGGGATGGGGTTATGGAAGTATTATAGGAACCATAGGACTTAGCTTCAACAACTTCTCACTTAGAAATTTCTTCCATGCCAATGCATGGAGACCTATACCTTCTGGTGATGGTCAAAAACTGTCACTACACTTCCAAACCTATGGTCCTCGTTATTTAAACTGGAACATCTCTTTCACCGAACCCTGGTTGGGAGGCAAAAAACCAAATGCACTGACTGTTTCATATTTCCATTCTATTTTCTCGAGCACAACTGTAAATGCAACAACCTTGCAGACGATACCAAGCAAATTTGCCACCGACGGCTTCTCAATTGGCTTGGGAAAAAGGCTTAAATGGCCTGACGACTTCTTTACACTGTCCCAGTCTGTTAATGTCCAGCTTTATAACTTGGTAAATTATGCCAGTATTTTTAATATTGGAAATGGAAATGGGCACTATAATAACATTTCTTATAATATTGACCTGGGCAGGAATTCCATTGACCAGCCAATTTATCCGCAAAGCGGATCCAAGATTTCATTCTCACTCCAAATGACTCCGCCTTATTCTTTGTTCTCTAAGAATAAAGATTATGCAAACATGAGTGACCAGCAGAAATACAAGTGGATTGAATACTACAAGTGGAAATTTAAAGCCGACTGGTATCTTTCCGTGATGAACAAATTAGTACTGCATCCCGAAGTAAGATTTGGATTTTTAGGCGCTTACAACAATAGCTTGGGAGTTTCCCCATTTGAGCGTTTTTATTTGGGAGGTAGCGGACTTTCAGGATTTTACAATTACGACGGACGGGAAATCGTTGCTATGAGGGGTTATGCCGATCAGTCAGTCACACCACTTTATTACAGCAATCAAAACTTGGGTGGAACGATATTCGCACGCTATACGTTGGAATTACGTTATCCCGTTTCACTTGCTCAGTCTTCTACCATTTACGTTCAGGCCTTCTTCGAAGCAGGAAATTCATGGCTTGGAACTACAAATCTGGATCCATTCAATGTAAAACGTGCTGCCGGTATTGGCGCCAGAATTTACCTGCCTATGTTTGGTATGTTAGGCCTTGACTGGGGTTACGGATTTGATCCAATCCCCGGACTGCCTTCAGCGAACGGAAGCCATTTCAGCTTCTCGATGAACAATTCGCTGGACTAATTTTTGACGACATGTTCTTAGTATAAATCAAAGAGCCTTGCTGTGAAATTTCATAACAAGGCTCTTTTTATTTAATTTTAGAATCTGATTTGCTTATTGTATTTTTGTGGTAACTCGCTTCAAAAGGGCAGTCAATAAATTGTAAACCATGAAAAATTTAAATCCCGGGAAACTTTTTGCAATTGCCTGTATTTTTCTGCTGTCAGGGCTGTCAACACAAGCCTTGGCTCAAAAGTCAGCGTTTGTAGATACTCAATACATTTTGAGCAATATTCCCGAATACAACGACGCGCAAGAAACTCTCAATAACCTGTCGGAGAAATGGCAGAAAGAGATTGCTACCAAACATGAACAAGCCCTGGAAATGTATAAAAAGTATCAGGCAGAATCCATATTACTTCCTGCTGATATTAAGAAAAGCAGGGAAAAAGAAATTCAGAAAGCAAATCAGGAAGTTACTGATTTACAGAAAGAATACTTTGGTCCAGATGGCAAACTTTTCAAAAAGCGTCAGGAATTGATCAGCCCCATACAAGAGAAAGTCTATAATGCAATTCAGTCGGTAGCCACAACGGAAAATATTGACTTTGTGTTTGACAAAGCCGGTAGCCCTACCCTGCTTTACGGCAATCCAAAATACGACATCAGCGACGCAGTGCTGGACGAAGTGGGCAAAGTAATGCAGACGGCAACTCCAGCCCAGCGTAAATAAAATCTTGCTTCCACCTTGAATGGTGGTTTCAAGTACCTTTAATCCGCCTGAGGCGGACAAGGGATTAATTCCCCGCCCCTTGGGGCGATTAATAATCTCCTTTTGATACCCCGCTGCTCTGCGGCGGGGGTAGTTCATCTACTTTTTAATGCTATAAAGGTAAAAATATCTTATTAATAAAGAATGAAATATCAGATCCCTGAAAAAAAATCCATCCAGGAATGTTGTTTATTTAAGGATTTTTATGATCTTTCACTATTGAAAAATTTTTTACATTTGTGCTCTAGAATCTGGATAATCAATTAATAAATAATAATTTAAATGAAAACAATTAAAAAAGGATTTTTGCTTTTAGCGGTAGCACTTTTATTTTCGGGTATAGGTTTTGCCCAGGGAACTGTAAAAATTGGCTATATCAACTCTACCAAACTGATGGGGGAAATGCCTCAAAGTGACTCAGCGCGGGCACAGGTAAAAAAGTTTGCACAAAGTATGCAGGCTCAAATGCAGGCTATGGGTGCAGAGTACAAAAATAAAGTACAAGCCTATCAAAGCAATGTAGGAACAATGTCTGATTTGATCCGCCAAACAAAAGAAAAAGAAATCAGCGATTTGCAACAGCGTATCCAGGGTTTCCAATCTTCAGCTGATCAGGAAATTCAGAAAAAACAGCAGACCCTTTTTCAACCTATCATACAGAAAGTGAAAAATGCCATTGATGCTGTTGGCAAAGAATATCATTATAGCTATATTCTTGATGTATCTCAGGGAGTTGTTCTCTATTATGCCAATGGGAATGATGTCACACCTTTGGTAAAGAAAAAATTGGGTCTTAAATAATAAGGTCTATACAACCAAAAAGCCTGGCCAAAAAGATGGTCAGGCTTTTTCATTTTTAGCCGGTGCATTATTCCTTGTACCAGCCGGCATAAAATTTATAATTTCCTGCAATGCGATGAATATCTCGCTCCAATATCTCTTTATCTACTCCTTTTATTCTCTTTGCCGGAATACCAGCGTAAACACTGCCCGATTCAACTATTGTATTTTTAACCACTACAGCCCCTGCTGCAATAACCGAATTGCTTTCTATAACGGCATCATCCATCACAATAGCACCCATTCCTATCAGTACATCGTCGTGAATTGTGCAACCGTGAATAATGGCGCCGTGACCAATGGAAACATTGTTTCCAATATTAACCGGCGATTTCTGATAAGTGCAATGCACAATGGCTCCATCCTGAATATTAACGTGGTCGCCTACCTTTATATAATGTACATCACCACGTAAAATCGTGTTGAACCAAATACTACAGCCTTTTCCTAAAACTACATCTCCAACCAGTGTTGCATTCTCGGCAATGTAACAAGCTTCGCCCCATCTGGGTTTGACTCCCTTTATAGACTTAATTAATGCCATTTTCTATTGAGTTTTTTTTTCGTAATCTATTGAATAGTGTAATCCAATACTTTCTTTCCGGTTCATGGCCATTTTGATCACCAGATATGATACGTTAATCATGTTGCGCAGTTCACAAATATCTTTGGAAACAATTGATTTTTCATACAGATCCTCTGTTTCCCTGTATAAAATTTCAAGCCGGTCCATCGCCCTTTTCAAACGTAGGTTTGAACGTACAATTCCCACATAATTGCTCATGATGGCCTGAAGTTCCTTCTTCGATTGCGTAATAAGGATCATCTCTTCATTCAGCACTCTGCCTTCAGCGTCCCAATCGGGAACATGGTCCATAAATTCAATGTCTTTTATAACCCGGGAAGCATGCAACGCCGTCCTGTGCGAGAAAACTGCCGATTCCAACAATGAATTGGAAGCCAGCCTGTTTGCACCATGAAGTCCTGTACAGGCAACCTCACCGGAAGCATAAAGGTTAATAATAAAAGCTCTGCCATTTTTGTCTGTTTTAATTCCCCCGCAGGCATAATGAGCCGCAGGAACCACCGGGATCATATCTTTGGTAATGTCTAACCCGATGCTCAGGCATTTAGCATAAATGGTTGGAAAATGTCTTAGAATCTCGTTCTTGCTGATCTGTCTGGCATCCAGATATACAAAATCATCGCCGGAAAGTTTCATCTCATTGTCGATGGCTCGAGCCACAATATCTCTTGGGGCCAGGGATTCCAATTCATGGTACTTTGCCATAAACTCGTTTCCATTTCGAGTTTTGAGAACGGCACCTGAACCTCTTAAAGCTTCGGTAATCAGAAATGAAGGCTTTTCGCCAGGGTTGTATAACGAAGTTGGATGAAACTGAACAAATTCAAGATTCTCAAGATGGGCTTTAGCCCTGTATGCCATGGCCAGACCATCGCCCGTTGAAACAAGCGGGTTTGTGGTGGTTTGGTAAATATTGCCCATGCCTCCTGTGGCAATCAACGTGGTTTTTGCAAGGATGGTTTCAACCTGATGAGTTTGCTTGTTTAGTGCATAAACACCAAAACATTTTATATCTGGACGGCGACGGGTTACTTCCTCATCTAAATGATGTTGCGTGATAAGGTCAATAGTAAAGTAATTTTCAAGGATCTCGATATTTGGGTGGTTAAAAGCTTTTTCGCTCAAGGCTCTTTGAATTTCATATCCTGTATTATCCTGATGGTGAAGAATTCTTGACTCTGAATGCCCGCCTTCTTTTGCCAACGCATATTTCCCGGAAACATCCTTATCGAAATGCGTTCCCCATTCGATCAGCTCCTTGATACGAACGGTAGATTCAGTGATGGTAATCCGGACGATTTCTTTATCATTGATGCCTCCACCAGCGACCAACGTATCATGAATATGCTTTTCATAATTGTCGGGCGAATACATAACAGCGGCTATACCTCCCTGAGCATAAGCCGTAGCCGTATCTTCTACGGTCGATTTTGTAAGAATAAGAACTTTACCAAATTCGGCCACTTTCAGCGCGTAAATAAGTCCGGCACTTCCGGAACCGATCACCAAAAAATCAACTTTTCTTCTCATGATGCTGCAATATTATTAAAAGACAAAGGTAGCTCAATTCAAATTTCAATCTTACTTTAAGCTATTTTTCCCTCACTAAAATCAATGATTCAAAACTTTATATTCCATGAATGAATATTTTAATATATTTGAATTATAAACGCTTCATTATTAACCTGCCATGAAAAAAGTAAAATACATTATCATTTTGATCATTTTGGGTGGGATTGTTTACGGCGCCAATTATTTTATTGCCCGCGCACCCATTTTTACAGGATATGCTGCCAAAGATCTTGCTTCGTGGACATTCCTAACTAACCGGACGCAAGCCGACATCGAAAAACATGATCTAAGCTTTTTCCCTGTAAATCTGTCACATAACGTAATTTACCCTAAGAAAAAAGAAGTGGTAAGTACTTTTCTAGGTATGGCAAAACAGGTTGCTGTTTACCGTCCAGGCTTGGGTTGCACCCTTTTGGCAGATGCCAACAGGGATTCGGTGATGAAGCAAAAAATGACAGAACCTATTCTGCCGACCGACCCGGATTCCATTTACTGGCCCATGGGTGATAAAATGCGCGACACTCTTCCTTCCGGTGTAAACCTGGATAAATTGAACGCCGCCATGGATTCGGCATTCAACCAAGGAAATACAAGGGCTGTGGTGGTAGCTTATGACACAGTTTTCATGAGAGAAAAATATGCCAAAGAGTTTAACAAAAACACCCGTATCTTGGGTTGGTCTATGAGTAAAAGTATCACCTGCTCTCTCATCGGCATTTTAGTAAAAGAAGGCAAACTGAACGTAAAAGCACCCGCACCGATTAATGAGTGGGCCAACGATTCCCGAAAAAATATCCGGCTGGAAGATTTGCTGCATCAAAGCAGCGGTCTGCAATGGGATGAAAATTACGGCAATATTTCGGATGTTACCGTTATGCTCTATCATAAAGCGAACATGGCTAAATTTGTAATTAACAAACCGGCCATCTATCCACCCGATTCCGTTTGGTATTACTCATCGGGAAATACCAATGTGATTTCCGAAATTATCCGCCGCACTATTGGCAACAATCAGGAATACTGGAATTTCCCACGCAAAGTGCTTTTCAATAAAATAGGTATGCGCAGCACTGTAATGGAAACAGATGCCAGTGGAAATTTTGTAGGATCTTCCTATACCTTTGCCACACCCAGAGATTGGGCACGATTCGGACTTTTATATCTCCAAGATGGTGTTTGGCAGGGAAAAAGAATCCTTCCGAAAGGATGGGTAAAATACGTCACAACGCCGGCCCGTAAATCAAACGATAAATACGGCGCACAATTCTGGTTAAACAAAGGTACCCACGAAATAAAAGGTTATCCCGATATCTATTACTGCGACGGATTTCACGGACAGCGCGTGTTCATTATCCCGTCAAAGGACCTTGTCATTGTCAGGATGGGACTGAATGGAGAAGGCAAGTTTGACTTTAACAAATTTGTTACTTCTATTCTGACTGCCTTTAAAAATTAAGCTTCTAACTTAAATTTATTGGAAAAGTTAAAGTCCTAATAAGACTTCTATGGGGTCGTTAGCTTCAAAAAGCATTCTTTCCGGTTGCTCCAACATCTCTTTAACTTTCACCAGGAAGCCTACTGATTCTCGTCCGTCGATGATCCGGTGATCGTAAGAAAATGCCACATACATCATGGGGTGGATTTCTACTTTCCCGTTCACAGCAATAGGACGTTCAACAATGTTGTGCATACCAAGAATGGCGCTTTGGGGCGGATTGATGATCGGAGTGGACATCATGGAGCCAAACACGCCTCCATTGGTAATGGTAAAGGTGCCACCTACCATTTCTT
>CAZPPK010000019.1:0-27921 GCA_964588415.1 uncultured Lentimicrobiaceae bacterium | reverse complement strand
CGTCTATGAACTAATTATCTGAAACTGTGAGCAAAGCTTATACCGAGCTCAGGTTGGAAATATTCTGGAGGATTCATATCCGCCTCAGGCGGACCCGAGTTCAATTCTCGGTCTCGCTACTTAGAAAAAAATCAGGGATGCCACCTTGCTTTTTTTATTTTAGCTTAAAAACCATATTCTCAGGTGTGGTAATGTGTTGCTGGATATGTCTTTCTGTTTATCTATAAATGCCGGATTTCGATTAATCCTGTTTGAAACGGGACAAGCTGAATGAGAAAGTTTTTAATGATCCGAAATCAAAAATCTCCAATCGGTGTTCGGTATTAAAAAGATTGAGAATGTTTAATAGCCAAAGAGGCGGATAAGACAGGTAACACGTTATCCAAAAACACAAGCAACCTTTTCAACTTTTTTCGACCTTTCAAGTCCTGATCGACTTGAAAGGTCGAAACACGCGACCGTTTATCTCTTTCGACTTGTCAGAGACTTTTTTTTATTCCCCTGCTATAAACCATGGGTTTTTCCTTACTTTTGAATTTTTCAAGAAACTTATGGCCGCAAAAAATAGAATACTCTTTTTTAGTCTGTTCCTCCTCGGTATCTCTGCAAACAGTTTTGCACAGGCAACACATCCCTATCCTTTTGTTCCGCACGAAAACTTACGTCTCGTGGCTTATTATAACCTCGGTCCTTTTTGGGTGCATGCCGGAGATGTTGAATTGACAGCAGATACCATCACTTATGATGGCAAAAAATGTGTCGACCTTGTTGCAACGGGACATTCCTTAAAAAAATGGAGTTTCATCTTTTCTTTAACAGATCACTATCATGCTATCGTTGAACTGGATGGTTTTAAGCCGCTTTATTATGAGAAAAACACCATGGAAGGCGGTTTTTGGATCCATAATATTTATCATTTCGACTGGCATAAAAAGCGGCTCAGGGTGTTTACAGAATCCATCAGGAATCCAGCAAAAGATACTTCATACTATTTAAACAGACCGCTATTTGACGTATTAAGCGCTTCCTATTATTTGAGGACTCTTAATCCTCAAAAATTTCATCCCGGCGACACCATCCCAATCCCATTAATTACTGATGGGCAATTTGTTACATATAATATAGTATACGACGGGCCCGGTGCTTTAAAAAGAAACAAACAAAGAATTGCATGCTCTGTTTACAGCGCTAATATTACCAATAGTACTTTTTTTCAAAAAGGAAATTCCTTAAAGATATATGTAACCGATGATGACCCCCAGATTGTTGTTTATGGCGAAGCAAAAATCGTCGTTGGTTCCATCAAAATTTATCAGGAAAACTACCAAAACATGAGGCCCGTTAAAAAGAAAGATGGGCAATGAGAAAAGGATTTATCCATATTTTGGCTCTGATTTCCATGTTTTTTTGGGGAATTTCCTATATCTGGTCTAAAATAGTTTTTGAAGTTTACTCACCCCTGACCACCATTTTCTTAAGATTATTGATATCGACGGCTTTCCTTTTCCTTTTTATTTATCTGACGGGCAAAGTAGAACGCATCAAAAAAGAAGACCGCAGGATCATGTTGCTCAGTGCATTTTTTAACCCCTTTCTCTATTTCATTGGTGAAAACTTCGGTCTGAGTTTAGTTTCAGCTTCTTTAAGCGCGATCATTGTCGCCACCATTCCGGTATTTGTTCCTTTTGCCGCCTATTACTATTTCAGGGAAAAGATTCAACCGGTAAACGTTTTAGGCCTGATTATCTCTTTCAGTGGATTATTTCTGATCGTTTTATCGGGTAATTTTGAATTAAAAGCGAATCCAAAAGGCCTGGGATTTCTTTTTTTGGCGGTAATTTCCGCCATCTTTTATTCCATTGCTCTGAAAAAGCTGACCCAAAAATACAAGCCCTTGACAATCATTACCTGGCAAAACCTGATCGGTGTCATTTACATGCTTCCGTTTTTTCTCTATTTCGATGGCTCACAATTTTTAACAATCGTTCCGCACACAAACACCATTATTTATCTTATCTTGTTAGGTGTATTTGCTTCTTCGGTCGCCTTCGTTTTGTTTGCTTACATCGTTAAATATCTCGGCGTAATTAAATCAAGTTTGTACACCAATATCATTCCTGTTATTACCGCCATATTTTCATTTTATTTTTTGGATGAACACTTCACTACACGGAAAATTGTTGGAATACTGGTTGTTATAGCAGGAGTCATTTTATCTGAAGTAAGAAAAATTCGTTTCATCTATAAATCAAAAAATTTAAGCCATGAAAACTAAGGTAATCGTTCTGGGTGCAGGACTGATCGGAAAACCGCTTGCTATTGATTTAGCTGCTGATGAGAATTTTGAAGTAACTGTTGCAGACAAAGACGGTAACCGGCTAGAAGGAATTGAAGAAGAGCGCATTTCTAAAAAACACACGGACCTGGGAAACATTCCTGAATTAAAAAAACTGGTCAGTAATTACGATCTTGTTGTGAATGCCGTGCCTGGATTCATGGGCTTCAATACCTTGAAATCAGTCATTGAAGCAGGGAAAAATTGTGTGGACATCGCTTTTTATCCGGAAAATGCCATGGACCTGGATGCGCTTTGCAAAAAAAACAATATCATGGTAATTTCCGACATTGGTGTGGCTCCCGGAATGAGCAACCTACTCACAGGTTATTCGGCTGCCCAACTGGACGAAGTAGATCGTGTGAATATTTTTGTGGGCGGTTTACCGAAAGTCCGTCAGCTACCCTGGGAATACAAAGCTGTTTTTTCGCCCACTGATGTCATCGAAGAATACACCCGTCCCGCACGGCTGGTTGAAAATGGTGAGATTGTGGTAAAACCCCCTTTGACGGAAATTGAAATACTGAATTTTGACCGCGTGGGCACGCTTGAAGCCTTTAACAGCGATGGATTGCGCTCCTTGTTATTCACTATTAAAGCCAGAGTGATGCGCGAAAAAACCCTGCGTTATCCCGGTTATGCAAATAAAATCAAGTTATTGGCCGACAATGGATTTTTTGATACTGAAAAAATTAATCTTCATGGCAACAAAGTTTCTCCCTTGGAAATGACCAGCAAACTGCTGTTTGAAAAGTGGAAACTCAAGGAAAATGAGGAAGACATCACGGTAATGAAGATTGTGGTTGAAGGGAAAAAAGATCAAAAAAATCTACGTTATTCTTTCGATCTTTATGATGAATATGACCAGACCACAAAAACTCATAGCATGGCAAGGACTACGGCTTATACAGCTTCCACGGCAGTGCGGATGCTCAACTCAAAGATCTTTTATCAGCCCGGATTGTACGTGCCCGAAATGTTGGGACACAACGAAAATGTTGTTAATTTTATGTTGTCTGGCTTGGCAGAGCGTAATGTGATTTACAAAAAGGAAATCACAGAATTTTAAAAGTAAGCTTCCGGAAATACTTAAAGTGCTTATAGTAATTCAACTATAAGCACTTCCTTTTTTACCTTTTGTAGGATTGTTCAAAAGGCATCCGGTTCAGAATGGAACGTCCCAAGGTTACTTCATCAGTATATTCCAAATCATTTCCGACTGCGACGCCTCTTGCTATCGTAGTGATATTTAAATCAAAAGGGCTGAAAAGTTTGTAAAGATAATAACCTGTCGTGTCGCCTTCCACTGTAGCCGGAAGGGCCAGAATAATTTCATGGATGGTCTCGGTTTTCAGCCGCTCGATTAGATTGGCAATATTCAAATCATTGGGGCCGATACCTTCCATAGGATTGATAATCCCTCCCAAAACATGATAAAGGCCGTTAAACTGAGAAGTATTTTCTACTGCCAAAACATCACGAGTATCCGCCACAACACAAAGGGTGTTTTCGTCCCGCTTTGGATTGTTGCAAATATCGCAATACTCGCTGTCGGAGATGTTGTTGCACCTTTTGCAAAAACATATTTCGTCCCGCATTTTATTCAATGCGTTCGAAAGTTTGTGTGTGGCCGAGGCATCTTCACGTAACAAATGCAGTGCAAGCCTTAAAGCGGTCCGCTTTCCAATTCCGGGCAGGCGCGATAATTCATCCACCACACCTTCCAATAATTTTGAGGAATATTCGTTCAAATGTTAGTATTTTTGAGGGGGTAAAATTATAACAATTCACTTTAGAACTTACGTTTCTATGAAAAAAGCATTGTTGATTCTTCCGGTTTTTCTGCTGTATGCTTCGTTTTGCTTCGCGCAAAATATCAATCAGACTGACTCTTACGGCCACAAACAGGGTCATTGGGAAAGAACTTACAGCAACGGTGCTACGCGTTATCAGGGGCAGTTTAAAGACAACCATCCTTATGGTGAGTTCAAATATTATTTTCCTTCCGGGAATATCAGTGCTGTTTCGGTTTATTCAGACGATGGAAATACCGTTCACACCAAAACCTTTCATTTAGATGGGAAGCCCCTGGCTGAAGGGAAATTCGTTCATCAGAAAAAAGACAGCATCTGGAACTTTTACAGTGATATAGACGGGAAACTGGTGGCAAAAGAAAGCTATTTAAATGATCTCAAAAACGGAAATGCTATTGTGTTTTATCCATCAACGGGGAAACCGGCAGAAATAACCCATTACAAAAACGGCATAAAAGAAGGCGATTGGATCAAATACTTTCCCAACGACAGTGTTTATATCCATGGATTTTACCACGATGACACGCTGGAAGGGCCTTACAAAGTTTATGACAGTTATGGGAATCTTCAGATTAATGGCAGTTATCTGAAAGGCCTGCAAAATGGCATCTGGATCACTTATGATTCCACCGGAAAAGTATTATACAAACAGTTTTTTAAACTGGGGGTACTGAAGAAACAAAGCAAATAAATCAATCGGCTTTAAAGTATTTTGTCCAGTCCCGAAAGATGGTCAACAACATGGCTGGTCTTAGCCAAAAGGCGTGCAGCAGACTGATGCCCATCGGCGACCAAAATATGTCGAATTCCCAAATCCTGAGCCACTTCAAGATCGTGCAAAGTGTCTCCTACCAGAATACTGTCAGAACCATTTAAATTCATTTTCTGCAATAACGTCTTTGCCCTTTCCAGTTTGCCGTTCGCGTAAATATCGCTGATCCCGGCTACTTCATCGAAAAAAGGCAAGATTCCTTTGTCAGCCAGGACTTTCATAAGACTTTCATGCTCCATTGCAGACAAGATAACCTGGCGATACCCTTTATTTTTATATCTCGTCAAAACATTTAGAGCATCAGAAAACAGCTCTGCTTCAGGCAAATATTCATAATACCAATCCATAAACTCTTCTGCCATATCGTCGAAGGGTTCTTTCTTAAAATTAAAACCTACTTTTTCGTAATAGGTTTTTACCGGAAAATCAAAAATCTGAAGATATTTTTTCCTTGACAGCAAAGGTAGATTTCGGCTTTCGAGCAGGTGGTTGATACATCTTATGCAAATATCCACATCATCGAGCAAGGTTCCGTTCCAATCCCAAAAAATTGTCATAAACATAGTAGGAGTTATCGCTAGAAAAAGAGCGGGTGAAAAACAAATTTATTTTCTCTATTAAATTCCAGAGCCGGTGCAGGCACTTTTATAAAACTGATCACTTTGAACAAAAGCCGTAAAGCACGCGACTGCGTTCTGATACGTGTCCAGTCCACATCAGCAGAAAGAAAAAACCTGGGGACCCTTTGGAAACTGGGTAATGTTTGTCCATTGAGATAAGAAGGATTGGTGTAAGAACCTATCATTCCTTTGGCGCCATAACCAACTGAGACATCCAGCCAATGGGGAAATTTTGACTCTTTATTTAAAAATGAATAGATATTGATGGAAAACCAGTTGGTTTGGCCGTTGTAATCTTTCAGAATCCGCTGGAGATTATCGTTTCCCAACAGACCTGGATTATATTGAGCATAAGAAGTCGGGTGATAAGAAAACTTTGGCCGGATACGCTGATCATGCCAAATAAGCTGCTGGCTGATAAACAAAGCAGTACCCACTGTGTTGGCTGCTAAATCGGTGGGAGAAGCACCCCATTTTGCCGAAAGTCCGTCGAAAAATTCAACACTTGTCATGTAAATAAGTCCAGTAGTTCCGCCGTACCAGATGGCCTTTTTCTCGCTCATGCCTGCCCAACGCAACGCCCAGTACCCATAATTTCCTACCTCGTAGGCCGTTGTAAGATGCCCAAACTTATCTTTCATGAGCCATTCTCCCGCATCGTCTTTAAAGTGAAATCGCGTTTGCGCATAACCTTTATACCAGGCAAGATAAAGCAGCGACATAGAAGTTATATAAAACCCCGCGCCTGTCGCTTCAACGGCAAACAGTCGTTTTTTGTTGACAGGTTGAATCGAAAGGGTGTCTTGTGCCCTTGCACCTACAAAAGCAAAAATAAACAGGATAACAAGAAATTTTTTCATGAACTTAATTCAAAAAAGGTTCCAGCAATTTATAAATCTGATCTGTTTTTCCTTTCAATAACTTTTCTGATTTGGCTTCCGCCAGAAAGCGTAAATAAGGTTCTGTATTTGAAGGCCTTATATTAAACCACCAATCAGGAAATTCCAGACGGTAACCATCAAAATCGAAAGTTGCAGTCGGCGTTTCAATACTTTTGAAATGGTTCACCACGGCATCCATGGCTTCCTGCTTGCGGCTAATTTGAAAATTGACTTCACCGGTATTGGCATATTGCGAAATGTTTTCGATGAGGGAAGAAATACTTTGTCCTTTTTTCCTGAATTCTTTTAAAATGTCAAGCATGATAAGCGAAGCCATTAGCCCGCTATCGGAATAATAAAAATTTCGAAAATAGTAATGTCCAGCCAACTCACCGCCGTAAATACCGTCCACTTCTCTCAGTTTGGTGGCTCCGTAGGCTCTCCCCACGCGCCAAATCACCACATTTGCATTAAACTTTTTCAGATACTCGCCTACTGCTTTTGAAGTCCTAATATCATGGACAACCGTCTCTTTTTTATTCGTTTCCTTCAGAAAATAATGTGCTAAAAGAGCAATGATCAAATCAGGTGAAATGAATTGTCCTTTTTCATCGATAAACATCACGCGGTCGGCATCGCCATCAAAAATAATTCCCAAATCGCTGTGGTTTTCGAGAACCGATTTCTTAATTTGCTCCTGATTTTCAGGCTCCAACGGATTAGGTTCATGTCCTGGAAAAGTCCCGTCAGCCGTAGCATTTATTCTATGGTAAGAATCTCCGAAAAGGTTATCTTTAAAAAGTGAAGACATCCCATTTGAAAAGTCAATACTGAGTTTCAAATCCGAGTAATCCTGTTTGTAGGTTTTTAGAAACTCCAGATAATAGGATTTGATATCTATCTTTCGAATTTTCCCTTTTTCTTTCTCTTTCATAACCACCGGCTGGTCAGATTCTACCAGTTTTTCCAGTTGATTTAATCCATTATCGTAACCAACAGGTAAAACATCTTTTGCCGATATCTTAAGCCCGTTATGTTCTTTTGGATTGTGCGAAGCGGTAATCATTACCGAGGCATCAAAATTATACTTTCCGGTTCCCCAATACACCATCGGCGTTGTTGTTAAACCGGCATCGGCCACATTTATTCCGGCATCTGTAATTCCGCGTGAAAGCGCTTCAAACACTTCGTCGGAAGACAACCGAATGTCCCTCCCAATAAGTATTTCTCTGGCAGGAAGTACCTGCGGTAAAAAATAACCAATTCTATAGATAATTTCAGAATTTAGTTCCTTACCATACACGCCTCTAATATCGTACGCTTTAAATGCTTTCATAACTCTTCAGGTCACTTTTTAATTAAACAAAAACAGACTGGAATCTCCTGCAATAAAGGAATTGATGGCAAAACTAATGATAAAATAGCCTTGGAAGAAGTTTTGTCTTGTCGAAAAGTTTCTGAATAATGCATTTTTCAAAGACAATTTCAAGATTGAAATAAAATTCGAATAATCTCTATTCAAAGAACAGAATATTTTCCTGAATAAAATTAGAAAATGAAGCAAAAAAGTATTCTATTTCTAAAGTTTCTCGATGAGTACGGAAGCATAGGCCGCGATGCCTTCTTTCCTTCCCGTAAATCCCATTCGCTCCGTGGTTGTGGCTTTAACAGATACCTGAGAATCATCAATATTTAATATCGATGCAATTTTTCTTCTCATCTCTGAAACATAAGGTTGGATTTTGGGCTTTTCCATGACCAGTGTCGAATCAATATTTCCAATTTTAAATCCGAGACTATTGATCATATCAGCAACACGTTTCAGAAAATATGAGCTTTCTCTATCTTTAAAATTATCATCGTTATCCGGAAAATGAACTCCCAAATCCCCCAAAGCGGCAGCACCTAACAAAGCATCTGAAATGGCGTGTAAAAGCACATCTGCATCAGAATGTCCGGACAAGCCTTTTTCAAAGAGAATAAGGACGCCACCAAGTATCAGTTTTCGTCCGCTGGTCAGTGGATGGGCATCGAATCCAAAACCGACTCTAAAATCAGACATAATTAGAATCTCTGGTTCGTATTTTTGTTTCCAAAATTGAAGACAAGCGAAAATCGCAAAGTTTTTTCCAACGGGTTTTGTTGTGAAACCGTCGGGATGAGGTAAGAAAAGTCAATTCCGAGCACGTTGTATCTCAAGCCCAGTCCCAGCGTAACATATTGCCGGTCGCCTTTGTTCGGGTTCTCATAAAAATATCCTCCGCGTACAGCAAAGATATTATTGTACCAATATTCAACACCAAAAGCAAAGCTAAGTTCCTGCATCTCTTCCCTGAAACCGTCCGGGGCATCGTAAAATGACTGAACGATACCGCTGACAGGGGAAACATTGGGATTCCGTCCTTTAGAGATCACATAGGAACCATCAGGATTGATTAACAGGTTCCCAAGGCTGTCGGTGGCATAAATAGGCGGAGTAGGAACCAATAACTTATTAATATCCAGGCTAAAAGAGACCTTATTATAACCATCCAGATTCAGGGTTAAACGAGGGCCAAACCGCAAATTGGTAGGAAGGAAATCTTTCTGAATATTTGATTTATCATAAGAAATTTTACTTCCGATATTCGAGATCAACACACCCCAGGCGAATTGTGCATCCATGGAAGGAAACCAATTTACATCCTTTTGCCAGTAAAGGCCCACATCAACAGCAGCGGCCACACCGGCTGTATTTGCCACGCCCGAATTGGAAAAACCGGCAGTAAGATTGGAATAGATAAAACGGCCTGCCACAGACATGGACAGATTATCAGATAATTTACGGGCATAAGCGCCATCTATGGCATATTCATTGGGTTTATAAACGCCCAAAGTATTTCCAAGATTATCAGTAAAGGTAATATTACCCAAAGAAAAATAGCGAAGCGAAAATGCGATAGTAGAAATATCATTCAGCCTGTGAAAATAGGTCAGATAAGAAAGATTGATATCATTAACCAAATTTTTCAGCCATGGAGTATAGGAGATGGAAAAGCCGTTCGGTTCATTAATAAAAGCGTATTTTGCCGAATTCCAGTGCATGGAATTTGCGTCTGGGGAAGTAGCAACACCGCCGTCACCCATACCGCCGGCACGGGCGTCCGGCCCGATCATCAGAAACGGTACCGCCGTAGTAATAACGCGTTGTCCGGAATTCTGACCACTAAGATTATTATATGATTGAGCAGTTAACCCAAGGCTGAAAGACACAAGAGCAAAGAGTAAAAGAAATCTCGATTTCATAAATTGTTTTATTAAATAGTCATGCAAACCTAACGAAATAATATCAGTATTAGTATAAACAAATCCAAGGTTATTTTCACAATTCCACTGTTAACGTATAAATACCAGCTTCGACTGAAGGGTCTTAGTCTGACCATCAGACAATTTTACAGTCAACCTGTAGATGTAGATTCCCCTGCCAATTTTTCCACCGCGATCAGTATTTCCATTCCAGTAAACAGGCCCCGAACTAAACCCGGAAGGCTGAATTTGAGTTTTAATGGTTTTTATTTTCTGGCCGTCGAGCTGATAAATATCTATTTCCAAATTTAAGATTTTTCCCGCCTGGTTGTGATCGAAAACAAAGCTTGTACTTACAGTAAACGGATTCGGATAATTTTTTAAATCCTCCACAACCAACTGCGAAGCAGGTACCACAACAAAATTAATTGTTGCAGTAGATGAATTATTGTAAATATCCCATACTTTCAAACTCAAAGTATGATTTCCTGCCGCCAGATCCTGTAAAGGAAACCTGAGACTGCCTTTCGAGAAATCTCCCTTATCTGCCACATAATAATGATTCAGATCATAACTTTCGCTGGAATTACTGTCCAGTGTTGCCACTATGTCGTGTCCGATGCCGTTGCCTGTAGTGTTAATGCCACTGGGATCGCTGATCAGGGCATACAAAACAGGGTTGGTATCCGTAATATTTCCTGCAGAAAAAGTGGAATCGTTCAGGTAAAGCTTTATTCCCGGCCCGGTTGTATCCTGTACCGCGTTTTGATCATAGCCGCCAACAACTATATTCTGAGAATATCCCTGCCCGTCAGTAGTGTCGTTGGTAAAATAATAACTGATCCGTCCGGGACCATAACTGTAAGCGATGTCTTTTGGAACCACAAAAGAAAAATCAAATTTTCCATTGGTGATGTCTGTTTGTCCGTTGAAAAGCACGTTTTTCCAAAGCGAAAAGGTAGTCACCGGACTGTCTGCATCAGTTCCCAGCGTGGAAATAACAGAAGCTTTGTCATAGACGGTGGGAAAAAGAGTCCCGTTATAATGACTCAAAATGTTTCCCAAAGAATCTTCCACATCGCCCTGAATCCTAACGGTCGCCAGCGCCTGCAAAGTATCCGGCTGATTTTCTATTACCGCCTTTGAATTAATCTTTGTTGTTTGGGCTTTGTATTCCGGATAAGCAAGTCTCAGTGCCGGATCTCCGATAAGGACAAACTTTTTATCGTTATCACCACCCAAAACCTTGGACCGGCGGATTACATCACCGAAGCGGGGATATTGCCCATCAACTTTTTCAAAAAGATTATGGTTGTAGATGGCTGTATTCAGCGCCAGATTGGAACTGGCATAAGTTGCTCTTGTGGTTGTAAACAAAGCAATAGCGCCACCCTGATTGCTCAAAAAAGCGCGCTCACCGGCAGAAACAAGCTTTGGATTGTCAAACCTTGTAAACTCACAGGTTGCAGTAATGAAAACCGTCAGTTTATTATAATTGTCCCATGAGTTAATGTCTGAGAAAGTAAGAAAACGCTCCTGCCCCAGTCCTTCTTCGCCACCGTGTCCGGAATAGTTAAAGATCAGTGTTCCTTTATTGATACTTTCATCAATAGCTGCATTCATGGCAGGCGCAAGCTGACCGCCCGGTGTAGAAATCTGGGGGAAAGCATCCAGATATAATTTGTTTTGATTGTAAACCGGATCCTTGGTTTGCACGAGACGAGACAATGTTTCAGCATCGTTCAAGTGTGTGTTGTAATCACCGTCATCTGCAGAAAAAGTGATTATATTTCTCCACGGCCCCATGTTTTTAGAAGTTGCTGTGTCGTAGCTGATCACTTTATCTACAGCATTGGTTGCTTCAGTGAGATTATCAACCGGGAAACGGCCAATTCCGATATCCACCTTGTCACTATTGCCAGTCCCTGCACCATTCTCAAGGTAACTGTAATAATCATCAGAAGCAATTGAATTAATTGTATTTAAAGAGCTTACCGACTCCCAACAGGGCACAAAGTTGGTATTATCCGTCACACGGTCCTTGTAATCATAAGAAGCATCACCAAAAAGAAGAAGATATTTCAATCTCTTTCCCGGGTCGCTTTGATCGTAGATTCTTTTAACAAAATCACGGATGGCACTAATATCCTGTGCTCCTGAAGAAAATTCATTGTAAATCTTTTGCGGCGTTGTTACATAAACTGTCAAATGGTCCTTTTGCTCATGATAGTTTGCAAGCCGCTGAGCCTGCGACAAAAATTCCGGAGCACTGATGATCAGGTAATCAATATCATTAACAGAATGCAGATCCTGATTATCAACCTGTTCCACAAATTCAGGAGTTAAATATCCCTTGTCATCAAAAGCTATAAACGATTTTAAAGGAACCACCGCAGTTTCAAAATTATAAGTACTTCCCGATTGAGAAAGATTTACTTTCTGTGTATCCAACGGATTGGTAATATCCCAAACCGTAACCGGCTTACTGGAAGTCAGATTATAACGAGCCAAGCTCCCGCTTTTTTCCACACAGGTAAAAGGCATCTGGTCGCCGGCAAAGACCAAGTATCGTTTGGCATTCACATCAATGTAATCGAGATAACCCACAGCGCTGGCATCGCTTCGGTTGAAATTAGTCTTAATGGTAATGGTTGAAGAAGATGGTAGCAATTCAAACATTGTCTCGCCTGCTTTCCCTACATCATAATTTCCAGATGTAATTGGCATGTTCAGCGTTTTCTCAAGTGTTCCGTTGGCATAAATGGAGAAACTGTTTGAAGAAGCAGAATTGGAGGCAAAAGAGCAATCCACATATGCTTTCGCCGTATCAACGATGTTTGGAAAGTCAAAATCGAACTGATAACTACTTGTAAAATCATATACTTCACCATACCATGTACGGCCGGTTCCACCTAAGTTTTCATCATCCTGTTCATGATAGGCGAAGTCTGTAAATGTGTTCACGCTAAGGTTCGGTGTGCCAGCAGGTGCACTCTCAATCTGAATACGCTTTCCAGAAGTTGTCTTAAGTGTCAAAAAGTAATAAGCATAATCATCGTAGTAATTATCCTGATGTGAAAAATGTCCCGTGTTAGTATTGTAGTTCCATACAATGGGTCCCTGGCCATAAAACAAAATATAATCACCTGAATTCATTTTTCCATCACCGCCATCCACCACTTCGATCGGATTTTCAGTAAGGCCTGCCGGTCTGGGTGCATTGTTCACTTCCGGCAACACACCGCCACCATTCCCGTAAAGGGCGATATCAGTAGAATTGCCGTCAACGGGAAATCCCATTTTTTGCAAATCAGAATAAGTGATCTTATAAATACCACTTTTAGAAATTCTTATTTTAAACCAAGAACCCGATTCCAACACAGAATGCGTCAAATCAGAAACAATTTTTATGTTTGAATTGGATAAAGCTGCCGGATTACTTTGTTGCGGAGATTGCAGAGCAGGAAAGATGGACAACTGATCGCCAGATTGGAATTCACCAGAGAATCCTATCAGAGGAAATAAGAGTAAACCTAAAAAAAATGTAAACCTCCAGATGCGCATGTTATTTCTTATACAAAGATACAATATTGAGTTCAGTAACCAGAAAAACGATATAAATTTCAGTTTATTTTTCGATCTGTCTTGTTTCCAATACCATTGGCTACAACATTGTTGCGAACCGAAAATAATATTTATTTGTGAAAGCAAGGTTCAGTTTTAAAAAATATCTTAACATTGTGGCCAGAAATACTTTTTTGCAATTAATATTAATGAGTCCTGTCTAAAAAGATAAATTGGTGTAAATAATGAAAATCAAATCAAGACCCTTTTAGACCGGACTCATTCACGGCTATATTCATTAAAAAAAGTACAGCGAACATTCAGGTTTACCATGCTCATTTAGAAAGATTCATTATTTTTGCCTATCTGCACAGTTGGTCAGAGAAAACAATGATTTAAATTTGCCTAAACGCACGCAAATAAGGTGTCGTTCTTTTTTTGATGGACAAAAGATATTTAATTCAGGCAATAAAATTGCCAAAATTCAGTTATACACAAGAAAATAAAATAGTCAATCCATGCTCAAGGTCAAAAAGTTATTTTTAACGCTTCTCGCTTTTGGAAGTATTATCGTCCTTATAACATCCTGTAGCAACAAGTCAAGTAAGGAAGTTTCCAAGACCACCGGGTGGGCTTACAACAACCCCAAGATGGGTAATTTTGAAGTTGCACCTGCAAAACCTCAGATCACCGGACCGGGTTTGGTTTTTATAGAAGGCGGGACCTTTACCATGGGTGCCACAGAAGAAAGCCCATTTTACGAATGGGATAACCAGCCCAAGCAAGTGACTGTGAACAGTTTTTACATGGATCAAACAGAAGTAAGAAACATCGATTATCTGGAATACATTCACTGGTTGGAAAAAGTTTATGGCGCCGATTATCCGGGAGTTGTAAAAAAAGCGTTACCCGACACCAATGTTTGGCGAAAAAAACTTGCTTATAACGAGCCTCTGGTTGAGACTTATTTCCGGTATCCCGCATACCACGATTACCCGGTTGTGGGCGTAAGCTGGGTACAGGCAAATGCTTATGCGGCATGGCGTACCGACAGAGTAAACGAAATGCTACTCATCAAAGCAGGCTATCTGAGCTACAATCCCAATCAAAAAGATAGTAACAGTTTTAATACGGAAGCATATTTGGCGGGACAGTACAAAAGCCCTGTCGTCAATGGTAAAAGTGGTTTATCTAAGAAAAACGGGGACACTACAAGCCAGAAAATCAGTTTCGGCGCGGGTATTTTACTGCCGCGTTACAGGCTCCCAACCGAAGCCGAATGGGAATATGCCGCATTAGGCCTTGTCGGAAACACGGTTGGCAACCGTATAGTTGCCAGAAAAGTTTATCCGTGGAACGGGACGAGTCTCAGAAACAATAAGGAAAAATATTTGGGACAGTTCCGGGCAAACTTTAAAGTCGGAAATGGGAATTACATGGGCATTGCGGGAAGCATGAACGATGGCGCTAGTATTCCAGCACCTGTAATGTCTTACTGGCCAAATGATTATGGGCTTTACAATATGGCCGGAAATGTCAGCGAATGGGTTTTGGACGTTTATCGCCCCTTGTCGTTTGATGAAGTTAGTGATTTTGACCCATACAGGGGCAATGTATTCAAAAATGTAAAGCGTGATGCCAACGGTAGAATTGCAAGAAAAGACAGCCTTGGACATATTACTTATGTAGCTGTCAATAGTGCAGAACCCGGCAATCGAGGAAATTACAGCCAGGCTAATAATATCAATGCCAAAGATGGAGATTTCCAATCTACCATCCAGCCAAACTGGGACAACCCGTCCAAATCCGACCTTGCCAACAGTACAAAATTGATGTATGACTATGGAGTTACGACACTTATCAACGATAAGTCAAGAGTTATAAAAGGTGGTTCATGGGCGGATGGCCCTTACTATTTAAGCCCTGGTACCAGAAGGTTCATGGATGAAGATAGTGCCTCTGCCACGGTAGGTTTCCGGTGTGCTATGACACGGGTTGGAAACCCTATTTCAAATAAGAAACATACTTCAAAAAAGAAACGTAAAAAATAGCCATAGCAAATATTTGTTAATTTTAAGGGCTGTTTCCCACAAACCAAGGAACCGTCCTTTTTTTATGATTATGAATGAGATTGATCAACTTTACAGCATTTTTCTAAGTTACCCCAAAATTTGCACCGACAGTCGAAATGACGTTGAAGGGGCTATTTTCTTTGCCCTTTCAGGTTCTGCGTTCAACGGCAACCGATTTGCCCAAGAAGCTCTTAACAAAGGGGCTGTCCTTGCTGTGATTGATGATCCGGACTTGTTTGATGAAAAAGAAACGCGATTCTTTTATGTGCAGGATGTACTGAAGACTTTACAGTATCTGGCACAGTGGCACAGGCATCAATTTCAGATTCCGGTTCTGGCCATAACCGGGACAAACGGGAAAACGACTACCAAGGAATTGATTTCCAATATTTTGAAAACGCAAAAGGAAATCGTTTTCACCCATGGAAACCTGAACAATCACATCGGCGTTCCTCTTACGCTTCTTAACTTAAAACAAACCACAGAAATTGCTGTTATTGAAATGGGGGCCAACCATCCAGGTGAAATAGCAGCTCTTTGTGACCTGACAAATCCCACGCACGGCATCATCACAAACATAGGTAAAGCTCATCTGGAAGGTTTCAAAAGTTTCGAAGGCGTCATTAAGACAAAAACCGAATTGTATGCAAACATCAGAAAATCATCGGGTAGCATTTTTGTAAACGAAGGAGATCTGCTTCTCATGAAGTTTTCTGATGGGTTAAAAAGGATAACCTATGGTGAAGATCAAGCCAATGTTACCGGACAAATTGCAGAATCAAAACCATTCCTGAAAATCATTTGGAAACATGGGCAGGACTTAGTTGATATTCAAACTCATTTATATGGAAATTACAATTTCCAGAATGTGATGGCAGCCATTACCGTGGGAAGCTTTTTCGGCATTTCCGAAGCAAATATCAAGAAAGCACTAACAGAATACACTCCAAAAAACAATCGCTCACAAGTAATTACTACTACCAACAACACCTTGATTCTGGACGCCTACAACGCAAATCCGGATAGCATGACCCTTGCCATTGAAACTTTTTCATCACAGGATTTCAATGACAAAATACTCATTCTTGGCGATATGTTTGAATTGGGTAAAGACTCTGAAAGTGAGCATCAAAGAATAATAGATCTGCTGGAGTTCAAAACTTTCAAAAAGGTTATTTTGGTTGGAAAAGATTTCTTTAAGGTTCAAAAAAATGAAGAATACCCATCTTTTAAAACCACTATTGAAGCTGCCTTTTATCTGAAAGATCAACATCTAAAGGGTAATACTATTCTTGTAAAAGGTTCCCGGGGAATGCAACTGGAAGCCCTTGTTCAATATCTATAAAATATTATGAATGAATACACTGCACTGGGAGTTATGTCTGGAAGTTCGATGGATGGAGTCGATCTGGCACTGTGCAGTTTTACCGAAAGGAATAACCAGTGGAGTTATCAGATAATAAAAGCAAAGACTGTTCCTTATTCTGACGAATGGAGAAACTTGCTTTCACGGATGCCTTCTGCTACGGGTCAGGAAATTGTAAAATATGATCTTCTTTACGGAAAATATTTAGGGAAACTTTGCTCTGATTTCTTAAAACAGAATCAACTATCGACAGGACTCATTGCCTCACACGGGCATACCATTTTTCACAAACCGAAAGAAGGATTCACCTTTCAGCTGGGAAACGGGCAGGCATTAGCCGCAGAATCAGGGATCAAAACCATTTGCGACTTTCGTACAAAAAATGTGTTGTTGGGCGGGCAAGGCGCTCCGTTAGTTCCAATCGGAGATGAACTTTTGTTTTGTGAAATGGATTATTGTCTGAACATTGGCGGTATTGCCAATATTTCCTATCGCAAAAGCAGCCAAAGGCTTGCGTATGACATTTGTCCTACAAATCAGTTGTTGAACTATCTTAGTCAGCAAAAAGGTTTTCCGTATGATAACGGTGGGAAAATTGCCCGAAAAGGAAAACTGATCCCGGCTCTTTATAAAGAGATGAATGAGAACTCATATTACAAAACCCCTGTTCCAAAATCGCTTGGTAACGAATACGTCAGGGATTCATTTATCCGTTTGTTTGGGAAATATAAGGTATCGGTAGAAGATGCACTCTTTACTTCCATAAAGCATATTGCTTTCCAGATAGGAAAGGCATTTAAAGAAGAGAAACATCAGAAAGTACTTGTTACCGGTGGCGGTGCATACAACGATTTTTTGATGGACAGCACCAAAAAGGAATCGGACCATCAATTTGTTATTCCAGACAAAGAACTTGTCGATTTCAAAGAAGCTATGATCTTTGCACTTATGGGAGTTTTAAGGAATCAGAATAAAATAAACTGCCTGGCTTCCTATACTGGTGCAACACGTGATATATCCTCAGGAGATATTTTCTTTCCATGAAAAAAGGTACTGGTGTATAAAAAGTGCCTAAAATTAACGAGACGGCAGAGTCAAACAATGGTAAGACAATAGTCAAGCTATCGCACAATAACATATGACAACTGTTTCACTACTGTCTCACACAACTTATCACAAAGTCTGACCATGCCAAGTACAAGCTTACCCAAGAAACCAGAAGACAAATTCCCGCTAACCTTTTGACCCTCCAATCTTTCTACCCTTTCACCAAGAATTCATTCCTAATGATGAAAAATCAGAACGTTTTGCAACCAGTAGGTGGCAATACCAGCGAGATATCCTGCCAAAGCAAGCCATCCAATCTTCTTCATGTACCAGATAAAATCTATCTTTTCCAGCGCCATGGCTACAACTCCGGCAGCAGAACCTATAATTAAAATACTTCCGCCCGTACCTGCTGCATAAGCCAGCAATTCCCAAAAAGCGCCGTTTTGGACAAAGTGAACCATAAAATCAGGCTGAACAGCTGCCATTACCATTGTATGTGTCATGGTCGGGTACATTCCCATGGTAGCTGCCACCAGAGGAACATTGTCCACAATAGAAGACAAAATACCTATAGTAGTGTTAATCAGATATATATTGTGCAGATGTTTGTCGAGATAACCTGCCATGATCTGAAGATGCCCTGCCGATTCCAACGCTGCCACTGCTGAAAGAATACCCAAATAAAAGAGAATGGTCGGGATATCTACTCTTTTTAAAATACCGACAACAGAAAATTTGTTATAGTGCGCTTTCGGGGCGTTTTTGTGAATGATCTCAGTAGTGATCCAGATGATGCTCAAGCTAAGCAGCATTCCCATATAAGGCGGAAGATCGGTCAGCTCCTTAAAAACCGGGACAAAGATCAAACCGCCGATACCCATGATTAGCATAAGCATACGCACATGTTTATTGTGATTATCTCCAGCTTCGGTACCTTTCGGTTTTTCAACGTGTCCTTTCACATAAAATGAAACCAGAATCAAGGGGACTAAAAGGCTTACAACACTGGGTAGAAATACCATGCCCATAATATCCAATGCGGTTATCTGTCCGCCAATCCAAAGCATAATCGTTGTTACATCGCCAATGGGAGTAAATGCGCCACCTGCATTTGCGGCTATCACAATAATACTGGCAAAAAACCAGCGTGTATTTTTATCATTGATTAATTTTCGGAGCAATGCGATCATTACAATGGTGGTGGTCATATTGTCCAAAACACCAGAAAGAAAAAAAGTAATGATCCCCAAAATCCATAACAGTTTAACCTTATTGGTGGTCGTTATCCTGTCGGTAATCACGCGAAAACCTTCATGCTGATCAACCGTTTCCACAATAGTCATTGCACCTAACAAAAAGAATAGGATTTCAGAAAGATTTCCCAAATGGGCTATCACTTCATGATCGGTAATAAAATATTTCATTTGGCCAATCAATCCTACTGAAGGGTAATCGCTCTTGAACTTAGCAAGTTCGGAACTCTTCAAAAAGCTTTGCCAGGAAGGACTGTAACCCAGGTTCAACACACCAGGCAATCCGTAAATATAAATTACCCAAATCACGACCCCTAAAAATAATGCGGAAGCCGCCTTGTCAATCTTTAAAGGGCCTTCCATAGCTATCGCTATGTATCCGAGGATAAAAACGATGAGCATCAAAATAAGAATAAACATGTCTATTTATTTTCTCGTGAATTTATAAACCCGCAAATTTATAATAACACACAAACGTTTGTTTACCGAAGCCATTAAATTCATGTGGATTCAATATATTTATAACTCTTCTAAATAGCGTTGTAAAAAATTGGAAATAAGAATACAAATAGAAAGCCTGAATATCGGTTCCGGAGGATTAAATCGTTTGAAATTAAACAAGTTACATGTGAAATAATAACAAGTCCTGGAGCCAGTAAATAAAAATACCGCCAAAATACCCAATAAGGGCTAACCAGCTGATCTTCTTCATATACCATATAAAATCAATTTTTTCCAAACCCATGGCGGCGACGCCGGCTGCAGAACCTATTATTAAAATACTTCCACCGGTTCCGGCTGCGTATGCCAGCAGTTCCCAAAAAGCGCCATCCTGAATAAAGTGACGCAGGTATTCAGGTTGTGAAGAAGCGTGTACCAAGGCGTGTGTCATTACAGGATACATTCCCATGGCACCAGCGGTAAGCGGAACATTATCCACTATTGATGATAAAAGCCCGATGGCGGTATTGATGCCATAAATGTTGTGAACATTTTTGTCGAGATAATTTGACATCAAATGCAAATGACCGGCAGATTGGAGTGCAGCAACTGCCGATAATATCCCCAGGAAAAAAAAGATCGTCGGAACATCAACCCTTCTTAATATACCAATAATGGTTAACTTCCTTTTATCTTCAACACTCTTATTTTTATGTAAAAGCTCTGTTGTTACCCATACTACTCCCAGTCCGAATAGCATCCCCATATAAGGAGGAAGATGTGTTACGGTTTTAAAAACCGGAACAAAAAGAAGGGCTCCTATTCCCAGAAACAACAGCAAACGGCGTTCGCCAGGTGTTGTGAAAATTTCCATGCCACCTTCGCCTGATTGGGGCTTTTCAACTTTTCCTTTCAGAAAGAGCGAAACCACGAGAAGGGGGAAAATCATATTGAACAGGCTCGGAACAAATACCATTGCCATAATATTTCCAGCCGTTACCTGTTTCCCGATCCAAAGCATGATGGTCGTCACATCGCCAATAGGCGACCAGGCACCACCTGCATTCGCAGCAATCACAATCATACTTGCAAAGAACCATCTTGATTTTTTGTCATCAATGAGCTTACGCAGCAATGCGACCATTACAATTGTGGTAGTCAGGTTGTCCAGCAAGGCTGACATGAAGAAGGTGAGGAAGCTTAATATCCATAAAAGTTTTATCTTGTTGGTAGTAGTAATTTTATCGGTAATAATTTTGAAACCCTGATGTTGATCAATAGTTTCAACTATTGTCATGGCTCCTAAAAGAAAGAATAAGATTTCTGAAATATTTCCTAAATGTTCAACAATTTGATTATCAATAACAAAATATCTCATTTGTTCCAAAAGACTAGCTTCGGGATGATTCGATTTAAACTCTGCTAAAAGTGAACTATTTTGAAAATGTGTCCAGGCAGCACTGAATCCCAAATTAAGAATTCCTGTGACATCGAAAAGGAAAATAGTCCATATTAAAACGCCCAATAAAAGCGAAGAAGCTGCTTTATCAACCTTCAGGGGATGTTCAAGTGCAATCGCCGTATAACCAATAATAAATACAACGACCATGAGTAAAAAACCAGTCATATCTCAGAAATCTTATTAAAAATTAAAAGCAAAAGTAACCAATTATTCAAAGAATGCCAGGTTTTAAAAAAAATCGAGATTTAAAAATATAAAGGGATACCCAATTTTATTGATATGTTTTTCTTCGTCTCAATATACTAAAATTTCATCTTGTCAGTTTAACTAACAGGCTCGTGTTTAAAAACAAAGCTTATCAAAAATCGGGAACGTTTATTATCCTTATAATTTTACATCATTAACTTAATAAATCTATGATACCAAACATGATTCTTCAAATTAATGAGGCTGTCCAAACGTTACCCATGTCGCCAGGTGCGCATGAAATCAGCCTGCCCATTATGAATTTACTTATTAAAGGGGGGTGGATTATGGCAATTCTGGGCCTACTTTCGGTGATAGCCGTTTATATCTTTATAGAGCGGTACATGGTAATCAGTAAGGCGTCCAAAGAGGATAAAAGCTTCATGAACAATATTCGCAATTTTATTCTTGATGGGAAATTAAGCTCAGCAAAGGCACTTTGCGATACAAACAACTCTCCTATCGGTCGCATGATGGACAAAGGTATTTCCAGGCTTGGAAAGCCGCTCAATGATATTAATGCAGCAATAGAAAATGTGGGAAAGTTGGAGATTTCCAAACTTGAAAAAAATCTTACCGGCCTGGCTACCATATCCGGAGCAGCGCCGATGCTTGGTTTTCTTGGCACCGTAATCGGGATGGTAAGGGCATTTTATGACATGTCGATGGCCGGTAATAACATCAACATCGAATTGCTTTCAAAAGGTATTTACCAGGCTATGATCACCACTGTTGGCGGCTTGATCGTAGGAATTACCGCCTATATTTTTTACAACCTGCTGGTAGCACGTGTTCAGAAGGTGGTCAATCTTCTGGAAATTAGAACTTCGGAGTTCATGGATCTACTCCATGAGCCTGTAAAATAACAGTTTATACTTACTTTTTTAACAGCAACCAAAATCAAATAACCGGTAAAAAAATGGCCATTCAAACCAGAAATAAAATCAATGCCAACTTCAGCACAGCCTCCATGTCTGACCTGGTTTTCCTGTTGCTAATCTTTTTCATGCTTACTTCAACCCTTGTTGCTCCCGATGCCATTAAATTATTGCTCCCAACCAGTCACAGTAAAACTATGGCAAAACAAACCCTGACGGTATATATTAACAAGGCGGGAAATTATTTCGTGGAAAGCAACCAGGTAAATCCGGCCACACTTGAGCAGGCCATCAACAGTAAAATTGATAAAAACTCTGAAGCCACCATTGTAGTCAGAGCAGATAAAACCGTTCCGGTTCAAGACCTTGTCAATGTGATTGATGCTGTGAATCAGATCAATCATCAATTCAATACAAAACACAAGATCATTCTTGCAACACGTCCCCCAGAAGAATAACAACGGAAAAGATAAAAAGAATTATGAAATTGGATGGCAACAAACTAAAAGCACTGATTGGAACGATCATCATTCATGCCTTAATCGTTCTGGCATTGTTGTTTTTGGCTCTCAAAACGGCGCTGCCACTCCCCGAAGAACAAGGAGTTGAAGTTAGTCTAGGTACTGGAAATCCCGGTACGGGAAGCCAGATCAGCACACCTGTCCCTGTCAAACCCCAACCCCAGCCTGAAGAAGTACAAAAAAAGAAAACTACTGTTACGCCACTGCCGAAAGCACCCCCACAGAAAGACCTGACCCAGGATGTGGAAAAAGCGCCTTCCCTTCCGGAGAAGAAACCCGAGAAGAAAAAACCGGCACCTGTAAAGAAAAAGATACTTCCAAAACCTGTCAAAAAAGCTAAGGAAGTCAAGGCGAAAAAGAAAAATCCTGTTGTTAAAGAAAAGAAGGTAGAAAAACCTAAACCGGTTGTCAACCAGCGGGCTCTTTTCAAACTTTCTAAAAATCAAGCTGAGCAAGGCAAAGGGATCAACGATGGGGATAACCAAATGGGCAGCCCGCATGGTATTGAACAAAGTAAAAACTATACTGGGAAAGGCGGAAAAGGAAAAGGTTTTTCTTACAGCCTTGGCGGCCGGGGCGCTAAATTAATTGTCAGGCCCACAGCAACTTTCAACGAGCAGGGAACCGTTGTGGTGAACATTTGGGTAAATCCTGAAGGAAAAGTTGTTGATGCCAAGGTTTACGCAAAAGGAACAACGGTTGTGAATGAAAATCTTAGAAGTATTGCCCGGCGGTCTGCATTGAATTCTACTTTTGTGAGCGATCCATCTGCCCCACCAAAACAAACTGGCACCATCACCTATACCTTTATTCTGAAAAGGTAAAAAAACATAAATGAACCCATAACAGGTACTAATAAAAAAAGGCTTTTCTCCCGTTTATGAAAGATTTTAAATTTGCATCATGAATTATAATGAGACTTTAAGCTGGCTTTTTCAGCAGCTGCCAATGTTTCAGCGTGTCGGACAGGCAGCCTATAAAGCCGACCTTTTCAAAACACGAGTCCTGCTTGACGAATTAAAAAATCCGCAGGATTCTTTCCGTGTGATCCATGTAGCCGGAACTAATGGGAAAGGAAGCGTTTCGCACATTATCGCTTCCATTTTGCAGGAAGCAGGGTTCAAAACGGGGCTTTACACATCCCCGCACCTTAAAGATTTCAGGGAAAGAATAAGAATCAACGGGGAAATGATCTCTGAAGAGCAGGTGATTAGTTTTATAGCCGAACATAAAAAGTGGCTGGAGGATCGCAACATTTCATTTTTTGAGATGACGGTAGGAATGGCTTATCAATACTTCATGGAAGAAAAGGTTGATTTTGCAGTTTTAGAAACTGGTATGGGCGGAAGGTTTGACTCAACTAACATCTCAAACCCCGTACTTTCTATCATTACTAATATTGGTTACGACCACCTTGCTTTTCTTGGCAACACCCTTGAAAAAATCGCCGGTGAAAAAGCAGGTATCATCAAAGAAGGCATTCCGGTTGTGATTGGACGAAAACAGTCTGAGACCATACCTGTTTTTGAAAAAACTGCCCAAGAGAAAAAAACCCCCATCTCCTATGCCGAAGATCATTTTGAAGTAAAGCCGCTACATACTGCACACACAGATGAAAAACACTACGATATCTGGTTTAATGACGAACTTTATCTTGAAGATGTAAACAGCCCATTACTTGGTGATTATCAGATCGAAAACATCGCCACCGCTTTTCAGGGAATACAGGTGATGAATGGCCGGGGAATAATAAATATTGACAAAGACACTATCAAAGAAGGTTTTATCAGTACTGTTGATAATACGGGATTGAAAGGTCGCTGGACCGTACTCAGTACAAATCCCTTAACCGTTGCCGATACCGGACACAACCCAGATGGGATTGCAGCCATTGTGCAGCAACTTGTGCAAATGGATTATGAACATTTGCATTTTGTTTTTGGTATGGTTTCAGACAAGGACCGTGATGCCGTGTTCAGGTTGCTTCCCAGAAACGCTACCTACTACTTCTGTAAACCCGATATTCCCAGGGGTTTGGATGCTGAAATCCTGAAAGAAGAAGCTGTAGAGTTTAAACTCATCGGTCAAAGCTACATTTCGGTAATACATGCTTACTCTTCGGCAGTAAACAATGCGGGCCCCCATGACCTGGTTTTTGTCGGAGGCAGTACTTTTGTAGTGGCAGAAGTGATTTGACAAAAGTTTTTACGGCTTTTTGAACCAACTGCGGAATCCCATTAATAGCTTTGGCAACGGTAAACTCTAGAATTGTTTAAAAACGTCAGTTTTATATTTACATGAAATTGCTATAAATAAGGTTTGCCGCCACAATTTTGGCTGTATTATCGACTTTTGTACTACTGGTTTTCTAACTTTGCAAACGTTTTAAAAACAACATAAAAATATTTAAACGATGAGTATCAAGCATAATCCCGGTGAAATTCTTGAAAAACTAGGAATTAATGAAATTAATTACGGCGTCAGCACCGGAACCCGTTGGATCGAAACAAAAGGCGACATTACCAGCTCATTTTCTCCCATAGACGGAAAAGAAATCGCTAAAGTAAAAAATGCCACTTTGGATGACTATGAAATGGTGATCCAAAAAGCAGAAGCAGCTTTTAAAGAATGGAGAAAAGTACCTGCTCCCGTTCGCGGACAACTGGTACGTCATATAGCAATTGCTTTACGCGAAAACAAAGAATACCTTGGAGCTTTGGTTACTCTTGAAATGGGGAAAATTTACCAGGAAGGTCTTGGCGAAGTCCAGGAAATGATTGACATCTGTGATTTTGCAGTCGGGCAGTCACGGGTCATAAACGGTATGAACCTGCAATCTGAACGAGTGAATCACCGCCTGTCTGAACAGTACCATCCTTTGGGAATTGTCGGATTGGTTACATCTTATAATTTTCCTGTTGCTGTCTGGGCCTGGAACTCAGCTTTGGCAATAGCTGCCGGGGATGTCGTGGTGTGGAAGCCATCATCAAAAACACCTTTGACAGCCATCGCAACACACAACATTATCAGTAAAGTTCTGAAAGACAACAATGTTCCTGAAGGTGTTTTCAATTTGGTAATTGCCAAATCTTCAGTCATAGGCGATAATTTCCTTGCTGATCCCAGAGTTAGACTACTTTCCGTAACCGGCTCAACAGCTGTTGGGAAAAGAGTTGGCAGCATCGTGGGGAAACGTTTGGGAAAAACCATTCTGGAACTTGGTGGCAACAATGCTGTCATCATCACGCCCAGCGCTGATATGCAAATGGCTGTCATGTCGACCGTTTTCGGAACAGTAGGAACAGCCGGGCAGCGCTGTACCACAACACGCCGGATCATCATTCACGAATCCATTTATGATGAAGTACGCGATAAATTCCTTTCGGCTTACAAAAGTGTTGTCAGCCGCATCGGAAACCCTTTGGATGAAGATTATTTGGTTGGACCGCTTATTGATAAACATTCCGTAGAACTCTTTACCAACGCTGTAAATAAAGTTCAGGAAGAAGGCGGCAAATTACTCTTTGGAGGAGAAGTTCTTCAGGGAGTTGGCTATGAATCAGGAACCTATGTAGTTCCCTGTATCGCAGAAGCCGAAAATCATTACAACATCGTACAGGAAGAAACCTTTGCTCCCATCGTATATTTCATCAAATACAAAGACGATATCATGAATGCCATCGAAATTCAAAACGATGTACCTCAGGGACTTTCTTCTGCCTGTTTCACCAATAATTTGCAGGAATCCGAAACCTATCTTTCCTACGCCGGTTCCGACTGTGGAATTGCTAATATAAACGTCGGGACTTCCGGTGCAGAAATCGGAGGTGCTTTTGGTGGTGAAAAAGATACCGGAGGCGGACGTGAATCGGGTTCTGATGCATGGAAAATCTATATGCGCAGGCAGACCAATACCGTCAACTTTGGTAAAGAACTACCACTCGCACAAGGCATTAAATTCGATATATAAATTATTAGGCCAGCCTTCTTTTCGATGAAAAGAAGGCTGGTTTTTCGTTAATCTAAATATTTTATAAATGAAAGTTAAATCATTATTTTTTGTGCTGATAGCTTCTCTGGTTTTCAGTACACCGAGCTTTGCTCACAAAAAACAGGCTAAAAAGTCTGCTAAAGGTTACAAGTTTACCGACGAGGTTGTTGTTCCTCACCCATCAGTTAAGAACCAATACATGTCCGGAACATGTTGGGATTTTTCCGGATTAGAACTGGTTGAAGCTGAATTATTACGTACCACCGGCAAAAAATATAGTTTGTCGGAAATGTTCAATGTATATTACCAATACTCAGGTAGAGCCATCAAATATGTCCGTTTGCACGGGAAAATGGGATTTGGTGCTGGTGGAGAAACTACTGACGTGATGCGACTTATTAAAAAGTACGGCATGGTCCCTGAATCGGTTTACACCGGCATGGATTATGGAACAAAGCTTCCTGTACAAATGGAAATGGATAAAGTGTTGCAAAACTATGTAGATGCTATCGTTTCTGATCCTAATCATAAACTCACCACAGCTTGGCACAAGGGCTTCAATGCCATTCTGACATCCTATTTGGGTAAGATACCCAAGACTTTTAAATACGACGGAAAAACTTATACTCCACAAAGTTTCAGGGATATGACAGGTTTTAACCCTGATAATATTGTTCCTATTACATCTTTCAAGGATCATCCTTATTTCACGAAATTCCCCATAGCCGTTCGCGATAACTGGACCTGGGCTTCCTACAATAATGTTCCCATGAAAGATCTGCTCGTCATCATCAACAATGCGCTGAAACATGGTTATTGTGTTGTCTGGGGAGCTGATGTTAGTAACAAAGGCTTCAACTGGAAGAAAGGTGTGGCATTCGTACCTAACAAGCATCCTAAGCTAGAGGGAAAAGCACTGAAAGAATGGGACAGTTTGAGCCGCAAGCAGAAACAAAAGAGACTTTATAATGCCGATTCCATCGTACAGGAAGCTACTATTACTCCTGAAATGAGGCAAAAAGCTTATAACAATTATTCGACTACCGATGACCACGGAATGCTTTTCGTTGGTATAGCCCATGACCAAAACGGAAAAACTTTCTATAAAGTCCAAAATTCGTGGGGAACACATCAGAAATATCATGGATATTTTTATGTTTCACCCGCTTATGTTGAGTTAAATACCACAACCATTAGTGTGAATAAAGCTGCCATTCCGGCTGCAATCCGTGAAGAAATGGGAATCAAATAATAACTTGAGAATCACAATAAAAAAGGCGCATCGAATCGATGCGCCTTTTTTGTTCACAGATTGATCCCTAACTTTCCCCCAAATACGTAATATTTTTCAACAAAATGCTTGCTAATAT
>CAZPPK010000018.1:0-28303 GCA_964588415.1 uncultured Lentimicrobiaceae bacterium | reverse complement strand
ATGGATGAAGCGGCACTGTGCGACCGGGTTGCCCTGATGCAATCGGGGAAACTGCTTTCACTGAACACCCCACAGCAAATTGTGGATGATTTTGAGGGAAACCTGTTTGCCGTCAAAACCGACAAAATGCATCCGTTGCTGAATGACCTTTCCTCTTTTGAGAAAGGAACCAGGGTTTACCGGTTTGGAGAAACCCTGCATTTGGTAAGCCATGCGGAACCTCAAAAAACAAAAGAAAAAATTACAGCTTTCCTTGCCGGAAAAGGATACCAGGAAATATCAATAGAGTCAGTAACACCGGTAATTGAAGATTGTTTTCTGGCTTTGATGAATAATATGACAAGCTCATGAGCAGCAGGGAAAAAATAATAGAGGTACAAAACCTCGTGAAGAGATTTGGCAACTTCGAAGCCAACAAAAACCTCACCTTTGATGTTTATCGGGGCGAAATATTCGGTTTTCTCGGTGCCAACGGTGCCGGAAAAACCACCACCATCAAAATTCTTTGCGGGCTGTCGAAACCTACTTCGGGAAGTGTAAAGGTAGCCGGAATAAACATCAACAAAAATCCCGAAACAGTAAAAAAACGCATTGGCTACATGAGTCAGTTTTTTTCCTTGTACAGCGACATGACAGTGAAAGAAAATTTCCGCTTTTATGGTGGCGTTTACGGTCTTGGCAAAAAGGAAATTCGTGACAGAACGCTCTTTTTCCTCGACAAACTGAACATGCGGAGTTATGAAAATATGCTGCTGAGAAATATTCCGCTGGGCTGGAAACAGAAACTCGCCTTTTCGGTAGCCAGCATACACCGGCCGGATATTATTTTTCTGGACGAGCCTACTGGTGGCGTCGATCCGATTACGCGACGGCAGTTTTGGGAAATGATTTACGAAGCTTCCGACAACGGGACCACTGTTTTTGTCACCACCCATTACATGGACGAAGCCGAATACTGCGAACGGGTTTCCATTATGTCGGAAGGCGAAATAAAAGCACTGGGACGCCCCCGTGATTTGAAAAATGACTATCAGGCAGATAACATGAACGACGTATTTCTGAAAATTGCCAGAAATGTGGAGTAAAAACAAATAAGAATTTAAAAGACAAAAGATGTGGGCATTTATTAAAAAGGAGTTTTTATATATTTTTCGTGATTACCGCACCATGATCATCCTGTTTGGGATGCCACTGGTACTGGTGATGCTGTTTGGCTTTGCCATCACCAACGACATAAATAATGCCCATATTGCTATTCTCGACAACTCTAAAGATGTGGTTACACGCGAAATTACCCGGAAATTGCTGTCTTCTCATTATTTTATTCTGGACCGGTACCTGAAATCGGACAAAGAAATCAAACCGGCTTTCCGCAAAGGAGAAATTAAGGAGGTGGTAGTTTTTGAAAAAGATTTTGCAAAAAAAATAAAAACCGAAGGAAAAGCCCACATACAGCTTATTTTGGACGCTTCCGACCCCAACACGGCCAATATTTTATACTCCTATACCAACGGAATTATCAATACTTACGTTTTCCGGAAGCTGGCACGTGAGGGCGGAATACCATTACGTGTAAATGTCCAAAACACCATGCTATACAACAAAGAGCTGAAGAGCGTATATATGTTTGTGCCGGGTATTATCACGGTGATACTTATGCTGGTTTCCGCTATGATGACTTCCATTTCCATTACCCGCGAAAAGGAGCTGGGAACGATGGAAGCGCTGTTGGTTTCACCCGTGAAGCCGGGCATCATTATCATCGGCAAAGTAGTGCCGTACGTGGTACTTTCCTTTATCAACCTAATCGTTATTTTGCTCCTTTCCCGGTTTATTTTTGGCATGCCCATGAACGGAAGTGTGGCCTTGCTGCTCGGCGAGAGTTTGTTGTTCCTGTTTATGTCACTTTCACTTGGAATTCTTATTTCGACAGTTAGCAAAACGCAACAGCAAGCCATGATGCTCTCCATGTTTGCCTTGATGTTGCCGACAATATTGTTGTCCGGGTTTATATTCCCCATCGAAAACATGCCGGTGGTGCTGAAGCTCCTTAGCGATATCATGCCCGGGAAGTGGTTTATTATCATTATCAAAAATATCATGCTGAAAGGAGTGGGCATTACCTACTTCTGGAAAGAGACCCTCATTATTCTCACTATGACCATCGTGTTTGTGGGCGTGAGCGTAAAAAGGTTCAGTATCCGGTTGGAATAATCATTAAAGTTACAAGACATTGAGAACGATACGGTATATATTACAAAAAGAGTTTATTCAGATTTTTCGGGATAAATCGATGCTCCCCATCATCATCCTTATTCCTATCCTGCAGCTGGTGATTTTGTCCTATACGGCTACCTTTGAAATTAAAAATATCCGGCTGGTGGTGGTGGACCATGACCACACTACCGAGTCGCGGAACTTAATCAATAAATTTTCGGGGTCGCGGTTTTACAAATACCTGGGACAGGAGAATAACTTTAAGCAAGCTGAAAATGCCATTACCAAAGGCGATGCAGATCAGATTCTCGTCATTGCACCCGATTTTGAAAAAAAGCTGTTCACAGAGAAAAAGGGAGCTGTTCAAATCACCACCGATGCCATCAACGGTAGTGCTGCCAGCCTGATGGCTGCTTATGCCGTTTCTATCGTCAATGATTTTAACGAAGATATTATCATTCAGAAACTACCGCTACACTACAAGGGGTTGCCCATCGACGTTTCTCCTTCGTTTTGGTACAATCCGGAACTGAACTACATTACCTACATGGTTCCGGGTATTCTGGTGCTGCTCATCACCATAATTGCCTTGTTCTTGTCGTCCATGAATATTGTGAAAGAGAAAGAGCTGGGAACCATTGAACAGCTGAATGTTACTCCCATAACCAAATTTGAGTTTATTGCCGGAAAGCTTATTCCGTTTTGGATTATTGCCATGGTTGACCTGCTGATTGGACTGCTGATTGCCCGGTTTTGGTTTGGTATCATCATCGTAGGAAGTCCGTTTCTGCTCATATTTGTTGCTGCGGTTTATCTCGTATTGGTTTTGTCGTTGGGGTTGTTTATTTCCACGCTTACGGAAACCATGCAGCAAGCCATGTTTATCTCCTGGTTTGTGTTGGTAGTTTTTATTTTGATGAGTGGGCTGTTTACCCCCATTGAAAGTATGCCTTTATGGGCACAAAACCTGGACAAGCTAAACCCGTTGGCTTATTTTGTGAAAATAAACCGGATGATTATGCTAAAAGGGGCAGTTTTTTCAGACTTCCGCAATGATTTCTTCATTCTGGTTGGTTACGCTGCCGCGATGCTGGTTTTCTCAACTCTGAAATATAGTAAAACGCAGTAGCTGCCTTTAAACATTCATCTTTCTTAGTTCAGTAAATTATTTTCGTCAAAAGAGATTAATTTGCTACTCTCAAAATCATATAGAGTGAGTTTTCTTATTTCATAATAATCTTCCCAATAATTTTTCAGTGCGTTTAAAAAATTTATTCGCGCGTCATCTTTCTCTTTTTGAGCATTAATTAACACTAATAAATCACTAATTTCCCCCGACAAATACATTTGATAAGTAATTTGATATCGCATACGAGCTATTGTGTCGGATTTAGCAGCAATCATTATTTGCTTTTTCTGGATTGCAAAATTCCTAACAGTCAAAAACACTTCTCGTTCAAAGTCAACTTTATCCTGTTCTACTGCCGACATCACCAAATCATAATTGGAGCCTGCCATTTTAATCTCCCCTTTTGTCTTGCCCCAATCAAGAATGGGTATATTAATCCCAAGGCTCACCATTTCTTGGTCCAATGGTGTTGTATAGGCCTCTCGGAAAGTCTTGGATGTTTGTGAAAGTCCAAAACTGACATTAATATCCATATTAAATCCGTTTGTATGTTTAGCTTGCTCCAACTGTTTCTTCGCATTCAAAATTTGTTTTTTGAATTCAAGTTCTGATGAAGTATTAGTTTTTGCTTTCTCAAGTGCACTCTGTGGCGAAATCTTAAAATAATCAATATGTGCAGGAACTAACAATACAGTAATACTATCTTTAATCCTTAGAAAGGATTTTAATCTAAATATTTTATTTTTATAATTCAATTTTGCTTGTTCTAATTCGGCATCAGCTCTCAAAGAGTTTAATTGTAACTGAAGCAAATCAATTTTTGATGTTTTACCCAACCTATAACGCTTTTGTGCTATTTCATATAAAGTAGAATAATTATGATAATTTTTTTGAGCAATAACCACCTGCATTTGTACTGTTAAAACTGAGAAAAAATAATCAACAGCAGTAATGGCAACGTTTTCTTCATTTTCTAAATATAACATCCTTGCCTTCTTATATTTTAAAGGTTCGATCTTTTTATCCCACTTATACGTGTTAAAAGAAAAAAGTGGCTGAACAAAACCAACCGAAATAACATTAGAAAGGTATTGACGTATTGACAACCCAGGTAAAAAATTATCCATACGTTGCAATCCCGTATTTACATAAACACTCCCACCAGTTATTCCAATTTTTTGGTTAAGATTTAAACTTACCCCATAATTGGCCAGCCTTTCAAGGGTATAGCTTGTGGTACCATTCTGGGAAGCGACAGGGAGGAAGGAACGTGTAATACTTGGTAATGTTGCACTTAAGCTTAAACTTGGCAAATAGTCAGCCTTAAACGAACGATATTCCCAATAACTTTTTCTAAAGGTATGTTTGGCTATTAAAGCATCTGACGACTGCATTTGTGCAATGTGGATTACTTCCCCAAGTGTATATTTTATTACTTTTTGGGCTCTCAAAAGAGGGGTTGGGAGACATAAAAGTATTACAACACATATTTTATGTACATTTATTATCTGTTTCATTTTGTATCTATATTGTCATTCCTGTTTCCTAAATAAAAAATAATATAGCACAGGAACAAAAAATAAGCTTACTATTGTGCCAACAAACAATGCCCCTATAACCGAGAGTGCCAACGGTAACTGCAGTTCAACCCCAAGTCCTTTAAAAAAGAACAAAGAAATTAGCGCTAAAATTGTTGTCAAACTAGTCATAACTATGGGGAAAAACCTGCGGCGTCCACCCTCAAGAATGGAATGAAATAACGGATTCCCTTTTTTATGAATTTGACGAATAGCATCTATTTTAATAATAGAATCGTTTATCACAATTCCACTCATAATAATAATCCCCAAAACTGACATCAAATTAAACGATGACCCAAACAGAAATAAAAATAATAATGCGCCGGAAATGTCTATAAAAATCTCAACTAAAATAATCATCGGCAATACAAGTGATTCAAACTGAGCAGCAAGAATTAGGTACAATAATATTATCGACACAAAAAGTATAACCATTAATTGTTTAAATAAAGTACTTTGCTCATAAGAACTCCCCCCCCATTTTACATCAACATTCTTTACCTGTCGAACAGCAGATAAAACACGTTGTTCTATTTGCTGCCGATTCATTTTGTTATTAGTGTTAAAAGATACCATGTAATACTCCCCGTCTTTATCAGAATGAATTGTTCTGAGCTCATTTACTCCCTTTACATATACTAAGTCATTTAACGGAATCCCAATGCCTTTTGTGTTAATTACAGATGTTGAAGAAAGCATTTCATAAAGACTCCGTTGTCTATCAGAAATTATAACATTCATTATTCTATTTCCATATGGAAGCTTGTCTATTACTATTCCTCCAAACATTATTTTAAGTTTGTTGATGACTGAGTTTAAAGAGACATCATAAAGCAACAGATTCGTATACTTTGGAACAATCTCATATCCTGATTGAAAATTGGAGAACTTTTCAGAAATAGTTAAATCCTTTTGTCGCGTTAATTGTTGATCAATTTTGTTGATGAAATGAATATCAACTTTATGGGTCAGCCTATTTCTAAATTTAGCTGTTAAGTCTGGCTCAGTTGTATTAAAAACGGTTCTAAAAATATTATTTGACGGTAATATCTTTACATCAGCTTTTGGATATTTGTGGTTAATATTTGTCTTTATGGTTTCACCCAAAGTCTGTTCATTGATTGTACTATCAAAATTTAGGTAAAGAAAAGAAGATGTACGATTCGGATTTTCGCCTTTATTCATTATAAACCCCTTTTCCCCAATATAATATGATGAACTTTTTAAAAATGGCATCAAAAATTTTGTCACATCGAATACCCTTTTCTTGTTTTCATCCAAGCTAACAGGTTTATTCCAATCAACTGTAACAATCATGTCTTTTTGTTTTAACTCCGGAAACTTCTCCTTCTTTATAAGTAAGTACATTATGAAGCCAATGGGTATTAATGCCAAGAAAAAAAAAGTCGATTTAATTTTATGGTGTAAAATAAAGACCATTACATTTTCGTAAGAATTTAAAAGCCTTTCACTCATCTTGTTATTTATTGATGCTTTCTTACTTTTATTTAGCACCAAATACAGCACAGGGGTAATCAAAATACTTACTAGCAGTGATACAATAAGACTTACGGTTACAGTGATTGCCTGATCAAAAAAAATGGCGCCAGCTAATCCACTTAATGCGGTTAATGGAATAAACACAACACAAGTAGTCAAAACCGAACTTATCAATGGCCGGATTATCTCATTAGTACCATAAACCGTAGCATCTGAAGGAGTATTACCAACCAAACGTAATTGATTTATATTATCAAGAACAATGATTGAGTTATCTACCATCAAACCAACACTTAATATAATTCCTGCTAAAGAAATTATATTAAGTGATATATGAGCAATATGAAGAAAGAAAAAAGAAATCACAAGAGATATTGGAATACTAAATCCTGCTACAATAGGAATTCCAGGCTGTCTGGTAAATACGAACATTATAAGCATTGCCAAAAATATACCCAACAGTAAAGTTTGCTGAAGATTAAGAAGGGAATAATTTAACAGTTCTGTCTGATCCTGACCTATCTTGAAGTCTAAATTTTTGCCATTGGAGGTCAGATTTTCCAATACTTTATTAACATCTTTCTTAATATCTTGCATTCGGGCATGAGGTTGTTTGTATACGGCTAAAGAAACTGCTCTTATTCTATTATGATAAAACATTCCTCCATTCCGCCCAGATTTAAGACTTATTGAAGCTAGATTCTTCAACCTGTACAACTTTCCACCCTTTAAGATATCCAAGTTATCGAAATCGCGTAGAGTTCCAAGAGACGGCTTAAACCTCAGATTATAAACAAAATACCCATTCCGGAGCGATAAATTCCCGAAATGCAAATCGCTGTTTTCTATAGCTTTGATAATATTATCATCAGTCAGCCCTAATGCCTTTATTTTCTTTTCATTAGGTCTTATTATGACCTTGGGGTACACCAATCCACTGACATCTACCATTGAAACCGCTGGGATTTGTTCCAGCTGGCCTTTCACTCTTGTTTCCACATAATTGCACAATTCCTGGAAATTACCCCCTTCATTGTAAAAGCCTTTTTGGGGCACTACACTTATGTAAAAGGCTGGGATGTCAGACGGTTTTATCATGATGACTTGTGGCCTATTCATGTCCTTGGGAAATTGGTTACTTGCTGCATCTACTTTCTCATTTACCTCAATAAATGCATAGCTCATTTTTGTAGAGTGACCAAAAGTCAGTTTTATTTCTGAAAATCCATCCCCAGTATTACTCTCAATATCCTTTAGACCATCGACAACAAGAAGTTGTTGACGTAGCGGTCCCACAATCTCATTTTCCATACTATGCGTGTCCGTATTAGGATAAGATACTTTCACAATAATTTCCGGGACATCAAGATTGGGTAACAAGGAAACGGGCATTGCTTTGAAAGAAAGAAATCCGACAATAACGAAAGCCAATGTAATCATTAAAACAGCAATTGGCCTGTTTATTAAAAATCTCACCATGACTTATCCGCCTTAATTTAATTTAACAGGAGCATCATGAGCCAAATTAATAGCGCCATGAATAATAACAGTATCACCTTCATGAAGTCCTTTTACAACACGATAGGAAGTACTGTTTTCGCCTTTAATGGTCACTTCATTCCATATAGCTTTCCCCTTATTATAAGTAAATACGACTTTTCTATCACCTCTTAAAACCAAAGCACTTTTGGGAATAACAAAACTATTTGGGATCTTTTTTTCAACAATTACACTCACATACATACCATTAAGCAAACGGACGGAGTTCTTTTGTTTGGAATAATCGTCAAGTGCTGCCCGAACACTGATCAATCCGCCTTTGTTCACCTCCGGATTTATCTCGGCAACATGTCCCTTGAAAAATAGTGAGTCGTAAGCTACTAGAAACACTTTCACAGGTTCTCCAATACTCACATAAGGTAATTCTGACGTGGTAATCGAGAAATCCGCAACGAATTTGTCTTCTTTTAACAACGAGCAAAATGGCTTAAAGCCATAAATCCATTCACTTACCCGATCTTTAATATCAGCAATTGTACTTGTAAAAGGAGCCTTTAAGACAGTATGTTGATAATTTAACTTGGCTGATTGAAGATTTAACAATGCTTTTGTATAACCACTTTGCATCTTCAGACTCTTTAAAAGCTTCCCATCAATACTGCTTGTATCTTTTTGTCTTACACCATAGCCAAGCAATAAAGAATGTAAATCATTCTCAGCATCCATAAAAGAAAGCTTGGCTTTTTTCAAGTTGATGATAGATTCGGATTGATCCAAAATAGCAATGACATCGCCTTTTTTAACTTTATCACCGTCTTGATAATTAATAATTCTAAGCTGCCCTGAAGTTTGAAATGATAGTTTAGTTAACATAACAGCATCGAGTATCCCATTAGAAAAAATTTGGAGGGAAAAACGACTCTTTTTCAAAACCATCACAGATACCTTTGGAACAAAATGGTCTTGCTCTAATGATAAATTATCCTGTTTATTTTTTATAACTCTATTACAAGATGGAAAGGCCAAAAGAAGAGAGAGCATATAAATAATAAAACCTTTTGACTTGTACATATATTGGGTATTTCAGCACAGACTCCTATTAAAAATAGTTTCACCTTCCAAAGTAAAGATCATATTCTTTATATGAATTTAATTATGGTATTTTTAACCCTTTAAAAGCTTATATTTTTTGATCATCAATTTTATGTAATCCATCGCAAGGCTTATATTTTGTTTATAGATTATCAAATAGTTATCCGATATGCCTTGTGCTGATAAAATATACATATAGGGAGAAGTGCTTTCATTTAAATCAGTTTCCATTAATCTTCTAGCACCTAATACCTGAATATTCAAACCTAATGTTTTCAAATAATTAGAAATGTTTATACAATCCTCATCTGAAGTTACAACCAAGACTTTATTCCATGAATCGGTGTTCACAACCTTCTTTAGTCTTTCAAAAAAATCTCTATAGCATAATTCGCATGAAAACCTTGGCAATCTAATTATCAGGGTATTATCATTTTTCTTATAGTAATTTGAAAATTTCATGAAAGAATTTTTCACAACAGACCTTACGAAATATTTACTATTGATTTCTGTGTTCGACACTTGATAGTTTGCTAATACACTTTCATTTACATCATTTTTAAAATTATTATATCTCTCAACTTCATAATTCAATTTATCCCTTAAAGAAAACGTTTGTGCTCTTAAATGTAAAAAAAACACAACTACCAAGATATTGGTCAACATTGATACTATCAACGCTGCGTTAATAACTTTCTTCATCTTTTTAAATTATTTTTTCAATTTATAAATAACTAGCAAGGTATTAGTCTTAGGAGTAACATTTTTGTATGTATTATAAACCACAGGATTATTTTTCTTAAACTTGGTCAATTCAGAATGACTCATCGGTTTTACAATACTATCTACCTCCTCTTTTAATTTCAAAGGATCCACAGAAAAGACAAGTCCATCCCTAACTTTCCCTACCGGAAAAAAATAGTTAAATAGCCTCACATTATGACCCTTTATGGCTACATCATCTATAAATTTATATAAGCTTTTTACCTTTTTTTCCCGAGTATTATAAATCGCCGGATAAATCCGTCCTGCAAAGGAATACGAGAAAAACAAGTTGTTTTTCAAAGCAAAGAAGTGTTCAATATTAAAAGCCAGATTGTTTTTTTGCGAAAATTGTATGAATTCCATTACATCTTTAAAGGAATGGTCCAAATCATTTTTCTCAAGTTTGTACTTCCCAAAGTCAGCAATTATTTCAGGTTTAGGAGCATCTGAAGAAATGTTGTAAATCGTATCAAAAGGAATATTAACAAAGTAAACACTATCATGCCATTGAAAGAAATTATCAACATGAAAACTTAGAAATCTTAAATATTTTGACTGTATTGGAAAGAATTGGCCAACGATTTTATTAGTACTCAAGTTGAAAAAATTGAGATGAGAACTGGTCCTTTTACATGGTTGTTCCACATCAATTGCATAAATAGGATATCTTATAGGAAATATGTTTTCAGCAAACAAGTCCAACTGACACGTATTTAATAAATTGCCTTTATAATTATATACTAATAACTTTTGTTTGTAGAAATCTACAAAGCTAAATACCGTATCATAATAACTGGCTGAAAAAGAACCAATATAATTAAATCTACCCGGACCTGCCCCATCTTTTAGTTCAAATTTTAAGTTTCCTGTTGAGTCAAAAATTTTTAACGACGTTCTGTTACTGACAATAAAGTCATTCCCTTTATTGCTCTGTATAACTTTTGAGATTCTTCCAATTAATCCTTTTGTTCCTGTATTTAAATTAATGATCTTAATTCCAGAAAAAATATCACTCAACGGAATACTATTTAACGACTTGGGACTAATTTTCATCACAATCTTTGGACTGCTTTTTTCATCTTTTTTATTTCGCGTACATGAAATCGAAATCACAAGTAAAAAAAACATTATTACATAAAAAATTTTCTTCATTTTTTGGCTTTTGATATAATAAAATATTGTTCCTTAATAATTCACCTGATTTTCTTTGGTTACCTCATTTTGAATAAATAAATCAGGAACTGCTTCACTTAAAAAATATTATCAATCATCATTGATTAATAAAAAGAGCTGCGCCACTTCCATAATGATAATCTTGACAATCATACGAGTCAGTATTCTGACATTCATATGTGTATCTACCACTTCCATTGTCTACACCCATAAGAGGTTCCCTCATGGTTGTCGAACTTGCATACGAAACTTTAGGGGTAAACATTAGCAGAACAAGCATAAAACCACCTACAAACAAATTAATCAAGGCTATAACAAATGCGTTCTTTATTAGCCCTTTCTTACGGTTTTTAATGATGGTTTTCTTAATAAATAATTTTTGTTATCAATTTTTTTGTAAAAAGTAGAATACTGCCATTTCCCCTCGAATACACAAAAATACTCTATATCATAGGCTAAATGACAGTATTCAATATTACATTATTAGTAACCTTGCTCTAGAAAATGCAACGCGCCACCGCAAGCCTCAACATCTTGACTACAGGAATAATCAGAGGTATTTCCGCAGCAATATGTGTAACTACCACCTCCGTTGTTTGCAGCTTTGAGGGGCCCCTTCACGTTAGCCGAACTTGCATACGAAACTTTAGGGGGAACCATCATCAGGACAAATAAAAAACACCCTAGAAACAAATTAACCAGAGCTATAGAGAGTGCGCTCTTCATTAGCCCCTTTTTATGATTTTTAATGATCGTTTTCATAATAAAAATTTTTAGTTGTTAATTATTTTATGAAAACCCTAATAAATACAAAAAAGAAAATCTGCCGGCGTAAATGATCTTAAAATGTAGAGATAAGGATTTTCGTATACAACAAAAGTGGAATAAAAATATTAATGTGCACAACTTTTTTAACTTTTTTTAACTTTTTTTAACTTTTTTTACATTGTCGATATTATTTAATTTACCAAAATCCTTTATGTATTTAAGACGCGGAACAGCATTTTCAATTTTTTTAATATTTATTGCCTTAAGTATCTTGAGTTGGTCGTTTGTTCCATTGTTGTCAATCAGGCTTCAACCATCCTCAAACTTTTCTTCTTTTACCATCACTAGTAAATGGAGTAATGTTGCTCCGGTAATTGTTGAGGCGCAACTAACATCAAAACTGGAGGGCAAACTCAACTCCTTAGCCGGTATTAAAAAAATTAACTCGGTTTCGTCCGTAGGTAAGGCAGAAATCACAATAGAACCTGACAAATTTGCCAATCTCCAAGAATTGCGGTTAGAAATTTCATCTGCAATCCGTCAACTATATCCAAGGTTGCCAACGGGGATTTCCTATCCTGTGATAACTATGAAATCACAGAATCAAGAGACAGAAAAACCACTATTAATCTATTCCTTATATGGAAATAGATCCTCATTTACCCTTCAGCAATATGCTGAAAATAATATCAAAAGAGACTTGGCTTTCATTCCAGGGATTGATAAAATTGTTATCTATGGTGGTACCGGTTATGAGTGGGAATTTGCATACAAACCTGAAGTTATCTATCACTTGTCTATTTCTTCCCAAGAGATAAAAAAGGCTTTATATAATTATTTTTATAGTCAGCCGATTGGGTATACCATTGAAAACATACATAACAACAAGAAAGTACAAGAAAGATACCTCACAATAAAATTGAGTCATGCACAAAGTGACTCTATTAATTGGGATTCTATTCCTATAACAAAGAGAGGCAACCGCATCATTTATTTAGGCAATATTGCCAGGGTTAATAAAGTATCACGAAACATCAATTCTTATTTTAGGATGAATGGCCATAATGCAATAAACATTGTTATATATTCCCAAAAAGATGCCAATTCATTAAAAGTTGACAAAATTATTCGTAAAAAAATTGACGCATTTAAAAAACTATTGCCTATCGGTTACCAAATTAAAAATACATACAATGACACTCATTACCTTCAAGCACAACTTACTAAAATTTACCAAAGAACATTATTTACTTTTACTATTCTATTGATATTTGTTTTTCTGGTTAGTTTTAGCGTTAGGTATGTAACACTAATTATTCTAAGCCTTTTGACAAACCTGTCTTTGTCTTTTATGCTGTATTATTTTTTTGGGGTCGAAATTAACCTATATTCTTTCGCTGGGATTACTGTTTCACTTGGATTGATTATAGACAATTCTCTTATGATGGCCGACCATCTGATTTATAGAAAAAATTTAAAAATATATACTGCTATTTTGGCTTCAACCCTTACTACAATTGCTTCTCTTATAGTTGTCTTACTCCTTCCAGCAAGATTACAATTAACATTGCGTGATTTTGCAATAATAATAACTATCAATCTATTTGTTTCTTTAATTGTAGCTTTATTCTTCATTCCTGCCTATCTTAGTCTTTTCCTCTTAAAAAGGGGGAAAAGTATTCTCAAATATAAGCGAAGGGTCAAGCTTGTAAAGGTCAATTATCTGTATACGGCACTCATCAACTTCATATTAGAACACAGGGCAATAGCTATAGCTGCCCTTGTCTTAGCTTTTGGATTACCCGTCTATATTCTACCAAACAAAATTAATTCTACGAGACCATTTGCTTCTCTCTATAACAAGACCATTGGAAGTGACTGGTATATTGACAATATGGAACCTATTGTTAACAAAACATTGGGAGGAAGTCTTCGGCTGTTTTCTAATTATGTTTTTGAAAATTCATATTATACAAAACCTGAAAAAACTAAAATTTACGTCCAGGCTTCACTACCTAAAGGGAGGACAGTCAAACAGCTAAATAATGTTTTTGAAAATATTGAAGCCATTGCAAAAGAGTATAAAAATAAAATCAATTTTTATACCCGTATTATTAGTCCCCAATTCGGGGAAATGGTAATTTCTTTTAAGAAAAAATGGGTAAATACGTTTTTACCCTTTATAATAAAAGATAAACTAATCAGCCATAGCGTGAATATGGGAGATATTAATTGGGAAATTTTTGGAGTGGGGGAAGGATTCCAGAATCGAGAAGGGAATAACGAATTGGTTAATTATAAAGTAGCTATTTATGGTTACAATTACCATAAATTGAAAGCCCTAGCAAAACAATTAAAAGAGCGACTTAAAGAATCTCCAAGAATCTCAGACATTGACATTTCCGGCACTGGTAATTGGTGGGGGACAGAAAAATCCCAAGAATATTATGCAGTTTTAAACATCAATAAACTAAATTATTGGGGGATTAATCCTAGAAGTATAGTGCATTTTTTAAACACTAGAATTTCCGAAAAAGGAAATAGCATGAGTCTACTTACCGGAAACCGGTACACAACAATAAAAATCCAGCCTGAAAATTTATCTAGATTTGATAAATGGAGCATTTTACACTTGCCAATTCCAGGTATAAATCATAAGCTGGTTGAGTTTATAAACCTGAAAAAAGAGGCCGAACAACAAAATATTTATCGGGAAAATCAAAATTATGTCAGAGTAGTAGAATATAAATATGCTGGGAGTCAAAAATTTGGAAATAGACTTTTATATACTGGATTGAAAGATTTAAAAAAGAACTTTCCATTGGGATATCGTTATAAACAGATTACTAATAATTTCTCTATTCAAAAAGCATCGAATTCATATATTGGACTTATTTTAATTATCATTCTAATCATTTTTGCTATATGCAGTATCTTGTTTGAATCACTTAAATTTCCTTTTGCTATTATTCTTGCAATTCCAGCTTCTTTTATCGGAATCTTTCTGTCGTTTTATTTTTTTGATATAAATTTCGATCAAGGTGGATATGCTTCGTTCTTACTTATCAGTGGAGTAGTTGTCAACGCATCCATCTACTTGTTGTATGAATTCATTCAGTTAAAGCAGTCTCATCCTAAATCTTCGTCAACAGCAATATATGTAAAGGCATTTAATTATAAAATTATTCCTATCCTATTAACTATACTCTCTACTATTTTAGGACTTGTCCCTTTTATAGTTAATGGACAAAATGAACCCTTTTGGTTTGCGTTTGCGGTTGGAACTATAGGGGGGCTATTATTTTCAATCATCATTCTTGTTTTTTACTTCCCGCTTTTTGTTATAAAGAAAAAAGACTGACTTCAGACTTTCTAAAATACAACAAAATGCTATGAAACAAGCCTCTCAGTTCCAAATCAATTAAAAAATCCAAAATCTACTCTATCTCCACCTTGGAAAGAAAAGCCATCTTTCCTTCGCCGGTCTTAAATCCCCGGATCACGCCAGGTTCTTCCAAGGATTTTTGGATGGAAATTGTTTCGCCCAGCATACATTCGTGGTAATAATTGAAATAAACGAATGAAACATCGTTGGTGCCGAATTGTTCGTATACCGCATCCGACAGCCAGTCGAAATATTTCACCGCATTGGCATGTCCGTTCATATCCATGTGAGAATAATGGATTTGTAAAGAAAAAATCTCCTCAAAATCCATTTTGGGATTGATCTTTGGAAAAGGAAAAACCAGATTAGGCTCATTCACCAGGTGTTTCTCAATAAACTGAAGTCCTTCCATGCGTTGCGGCCGTCTTGTTTTTAGGTTGATAACCGACCATTCTGATGTAGCGCGGCACAGCACTTCTTTGTTCTTCCCCACCACTTCAAACTCACGAAATGCAGTCAGGGCCTTAACCTGGCTAGGCCAAGTGAGCACACTGATGGCTTCCTGCCACATCGGAAGCCTTTCGATTTTCAGATTGATTCGCAGTAGAACCCATGACAGATCTTCTTTACTGGTATCTGTAAAACCAAAGCCCATCGCTTCTGCATGGTTCGTAGCTCCCAGCAACAAAATGCGTATCAATGCCGACAATGTCATCCGATTGTCCATACTTACCGATTCCCAGTCCACCACAAAATCTTCCTGCCAGATCATTTTATTTTCTTCCTGTCTCATGAATTCTGATTTTTACAACAATTAAAAGGTTCCCGAAAGCGCACGGGCTTCTTCAATAATTCTCGGTATTTTGTTTTTGTTGATCCCGACTTCTTCCAGCAGATCTCTCTTCCGGCTCACATCGCGGCACAAAACCAGTCCTTTTTCAAGCAATTTAATTTTTTCAGATTTGCTCAGCAGACTCAAGCTTGTAATAGGATGGTAGCCTGATTGGTCGATCCAGTCTTTTAAGCATCCAGAACGGGGATAATCCCAGGAAACCAGCTTCAAACCCACGCACTCAGCGTACTGCGTTGCGTCAGTTGAAAATCGCGTGTTGGTAACGATCATCCCCTGATATTTCATTTCAGGATCGTTCGAAGCAGCGGCCCAGGCTTTGGAAACATCCTGAAAACGGGAATGAATATAAAGCGCCACTTTCACATCACTCTTGATGGATATGTCCGTATGATATTTGCATTCCACCATGGTTTGTTCTTTATCCTTCAACGCTACCACATCCACTTCGTGAGAAACGCAGGCTCCTTGCACAATCACATTCACTGTCGCATGATAACCTTGCGATTCCAGCAATTTTCCCACAAACTTTTCAAACGGATATCCCGAAGGCCCCAGCTCCATCATAGCTTTCTTCAGGCGGTAGCGACCTGCGCTGTGATGCGATCGTTTTTTCAAAACCTGGTAAGCGGTCTGAAAGATCTTATGGGTGTCGATTCCATCATACAAAATGCTACGAACGGCCTCCAGGGCTTCTTCCAGGTCGATCGGTTTGGCACCGGAACGGGTCAGAGCCCGTCTCAGTTTGTCTTCATCAAAAGGTGCTAAATCTCCGTTTCTCTTGGTAATCTGAATAGGATTGTGGTTCATGGTCTATTATTTATCCTGGTAAAATTACAAAATTATAGGCGGTAGCACGGGAAATATACCCACAAAAAACGCCGTCTTTTTTTGTATTTTTGCCCCTTACTAACGCTTTAGGATCTCCTTCACGGGAATCTGTTTTTCGGACCCATTTTTAAGAGATCTCATTAGCCCCGAATAATGGAACTCCTTTTGCTGAAACAATACAGAAATGTAAGGAACTTATGAACGGAATGGATATTAAAGAATTCCTTGACCAGGATCAAAAAAAAGATTTGTTGCGGTTGCTCACGGCCGGCTCTGTGGATGATGGAAAATCTACGCTGATTGGACGCCTGCTGTTCGACAGTAAAAAATTGTACGAAGACCGTCTTTCTGCACTGCATCGCGACAGCAAACGCATGGGCCATGCCGGCGATGAAATAGACTATGCCTTGCTGCTCGACGGTTTGAAAGCAGAACGGGAACAGGGAATTACCATTGACGTGGCCTACCAATACTTTTCTACGGAAAAAAGAAAATTCATCATTGCCGACACTCCCGGGCACGAACAATATACCCGAAATATGATCACCGGCGGTTCCACTGCCAATCTTGCCATCCTGCTGGTCGATGCCCGCAAAGGGGTAATTACGCAGACCAAACGCCATACTTTTCTGGCTTCTCTGTTGGGAATAAAACATGTGGTCCTGGCTGTGAACAAAATGGATCTCATGGATTACAGCGAAGAAGTTTTCAATTCCATTGTATCCGATTACAAAGATTTCATCACCCAGTTGGATGTTCCTGATGTGAGCTTTATTCCTATTTCTGCCTTAAAAGGCGAAAATGTGGTGAAACCGACTCAAAAAATGCCGTGGTATCATGGGAAAAGCATGCTTGAATTCCTGGAAACCGTTCACGTGGGCAGCGACAGAAATTTTGAAGATTTCCGCTTTCCGGTACAATATGTGGTACGTCCTGATCTGAAATACAGGGGTTTTGCAGGTGCCGTCGCATCGGGGATCATCCATAAAGGCGATGAAATCAAAGTGCTTCCTTCCGGGAAAACATCAAAGGTGAAAACTATCACCACTTACGACGGAGATCTGGATTATGCCTTTCCGCCGCAAAGTATCAGCCTTACACTAGAAGATGAAATTGACATTTCCCGTGGGAACATGCTGGTGCATACCGACAATCAGCCACATGTAAGTCGCCATTTTGAATCTATGCTGGTGTGGATGGATGAAAAACCAATGGATCCTTACACCCATTTTTACATCAAACACAACACCCACAGCAGCAAGGCAAAAATAGATCAGATCCGTTACAAAGTGGATGTCAACACACTGGAAAACATGGAAGTAGAACACCTTGAACTGAATGAAATCGGTCGTGCGATCATCACCACGGTGGAGCCTTTGTTTTTCGATGCTTACAAAAAGAATCATCAAACAGGTTCATTCATCCTAATTGATCCTGTAACCCACAATACCGTTGCTGTTGGGATGATCCTCGACAAACAGGACAACAGTTTATTGCCCACGAGGATTACTGAAAACCAAAAGCAAATGATTGCCGGCGGACACAGCCTTGTGACCAAAAAGACCCGCGAAAAACAATACAACCAGAAAGGAGCTACACTCTGGATTACCGGACTGCACGGCAGCGGTAAAAATGAACTGGCGTTCCTGCTGGAAAAACAATTGATAGAATCAGGGGCAAAAATCGTTTTGCTGGATGGGAAATCGATGCGTTCCGGTTTGTCTCGCGAACTAGATTACACGCCTGCCGACCGAGCTGAACAACTCAGGCGCGTGGCCAATATCGCTAAGATCTTAAACGATCAGGGCATCCTGTGCATCTGCTCGTTTACTTCACCGGACGATAACATTCGTCAGCAGGTTGCGGAAATTGTAGGTTCTGAACGCTTTCATTTGATTTACATGAATGCAGATTTAGACTATTGCCGGAAACACGTGGATGATGATCTTTATGAACGCTTCGATAAAGATAAAATCAAAGACATTCCCGGGTTGGATATCTCCTATGACATTCCTGAGAATCCGAGCTTCAGCCTGAAAGCGAAACACAATTCTGAAAATGTAGAAAAAGTTTTGCAGTATTTGCTGAAACACAACATCTTTCCGTTGGGTTAGCAATATGAATAAACAAAAATACATCGTAAGGAACGCCAAACCGGAAGAGTTTGAAAAAACCGGTAAGTTACTGGTTCGGGTCTATTCGCAACTGGAAGGGTTTCCCAAGGAATCCGAAATGCCTAATTATTACAAAATGTTGGCAAAGGTTAGCATGCTGACCGAAAATCCCGAAACGGAATTATTGGTTACCGTTTCCCTTTCCGGGAAAATTACTGGAGCCGTGGTTTACATTGGTGATATGAAATATTATGGTTCCGGCGGCACGGTCACAAAAGAGCAAAATGCTTCCAGATTCAGGCTGTTGGGTGTCGATCCGTCAACCTGCGGGTAAGGTGTGGACAAGCTTTTGATTGATGCATGCATCCGTAAAGCCAAAGAAAAACAGCAGAAACAGGTCATCATCCACACGACGAAAGCCATGCAAATCGCTTGGAAAATCTATGAAAATATAGGATTTAAACGGTCGATTGACCTTGACTTCCTGCAAGGGAATCTTGAGTATTCGGATTCCGGTTTATGTTATAAAATATGATCTGGTACAAGTGTCCACTTGTACCAGATTTTCTATTTCAAAAAACTCCACTTAGCACCATCTTTCGTATCCATGATCTCGATATTCAGCTTGGCCAGTTCATCGCGGATCTTATCCGAAGTCGCATAATCTTTCCGCTCCTTGGCTTCCCGGCGAATCGTTAGAATGGTATCCATCAGGTAATCAATCAATTTACTGTCTTCCTTTTCCGGTTCGTCCTCAAGACCCAGAATATCAAACAAGAAAGTAGAGAAAAATGATTTTGTAAAGGCTATATCTTCTTCAGTAAGGCTTTCTTTCCCGTCATTCACCAAATTGATAAGGCGCGTCAGCTCAAACAGGTTTGCAATGACGATGGGTGTGTTGAAGTCGTCGTCCATGGCTTCGTAACACTTTTCTTCCCGTGCTTTTATATCAACAGTAGAAGCCTGAGCCGGTTTTAAACCGGAAAGCAGGTGGAAAGCATCAAACAGTTTGCGCATTCCTTTTTCGGCAGCTTTCAGCGCTTCGGTGGAAAAATCCAAAGTACTGCGATAATGTGCCTGCAGAATAAAAAACCGGATCACTATGGGTGGATAAGCGCGGTCCAGCGCTTCGTGAGTGCCTGTGAAAAACTCATTTAAGGTGATAAAGTTGTTCAGCGATTTTCCCATTTTCTGACCGTTGATGGTGATCATATTGTTGTGTATCCAGTATTTCACCGGATCGTGGCCTGTGGCAGCGTTGGCTTGTGCAATCTCCGATTCGTGATGCGGGAAAAGTAGGTCCATTCCTCCACCATGAATGTCAAATGTTTCACCAAGATATTTGGCACCCATGGCCGAGCATTCCAAATGCCACCCCGGATAACCTTCGCTCCACGGTGACGGCCAGTGCATCATATGCTTAGGATCGGATTTCTTCCAAAGAGCAAAATCAAAAGCGTTCTTTTTCTCTTCCTGCCCAGTAAGTTCGCGGGTGTTTTGCATCAGTTCTTCAATCTTGCGGCCTGACAGTTTTCCATAATGATGTGTTTTATTGTATTTCTCAATATCAAAATAAAGCGAACCTTCCGACTCGTAAGCATAGCCGTTTCCCAAAATTTTTTTTACAAGCTCAATCTGTTCAATGATGTGGCCTGAAGCAGTAGGTTCAATGCTGGGCGGCAAAGTATTCAACTGCTCCATATTCTTGTGGTAACGGTCGCTGTAAAATTTCACCACTTCCATGGGTTCCAGCTTTTCCAGCTGTGCTTTTTTCTGCACTTTGTCTTCACCTGAATCTGCATCGCCCACCAGATGTCCTACATCAGTAATATTACGCACATAACGGACTTTATAGCCGAGATATTTCAGGTACCGGAATACGATATCGAAGGTAATGGCAGGCCGCGCATGTCCCAGGTGGGCATCGCCGTAAACCGTCGGGCCGCAGACATACATTCCCACATGCGGCGGGTTAATAGGCTCGAAAAGTTCTTTCTTCCGGCTGAGCGTGTTGTATATTACCAGTTTATGTTCCATGTCCGACAAAGTATAAGACTGCAAAATTAGTGAAATGATTGGAAATGAAAACATGATGAGGTGGTTATTGTTGTAGGGACGCCATGCATGGCGTCCCTACAGAATTCCTATCCTGTCTTTGTGCCACTTTGTGCCTTCTTTGCGAAACTCTGTGGGACAGCTCCTCTCATCCATGCCCTAAAATACAAAATACGGATTTCACGGAGAATATCTCTCAAAATGTTTCTGTATTTTTGCGGACTTAAAACAACCCAAAATATCATTATAAATGGACAATATTCTGGTAATTGGAAGTTCGGGGCAGATCGGTTCTGAACTGGTTATGGCGCTCAGAAAAGCTTATGGCAATGATCACGTTTTTGCCACCGACATTAAGCAGCCAACTGATGATGTGCGCAACAGCGGACCCTTTCAAATCCTTGATGTTTTAGATTTTAAAAACCTGATTCACTTTCTAATACGGTATAACATCACGCAAGTGTATAACCTGGCAGCCGTGTTGTCGGGCAATGCTGAAAGAATTCCGCTGCAGGCCTGGAACATCAACATGAAAGCGCTGATGAACGTGCTGGAAGCCGCGCGGCAGTCGGATGCAAAAAAAGTATTCTGGCCAAGTTCCATTGCCGTGTTCGGCCCCTCTACACCGCGTCATGACACACCGCAGCTGACCGTTATGGAACCCAATACGGTTTATGGGATTTCCAAGCTGGCCGGGGAACGCTGGGGTGAATATTACAACAAAAGATATGGTATTGATTTCCGGAGCGTACGTTATCCGGGACTGATCAGTTATAAAACCGAACCCGGTGGTGGCACTACCGATTATGCCATCGAGATATTCTACGACGCCGTGCGCAACGCCAGCTACGAATGTTTCCTGAACGCAAAAACCGCCCTGCCCATGATGTTTATGGATGATGCCATTGCCAACACCATCCGGCTGATGCAGACCGATGGAAAGAAACTTTCCTTACGCTCATCTTATAACATGGCAGGTATCTCGTTCGACCCGGAACAATTAGCCACAGCCATTAGGAAACATATTTCAAACTTTGAAATTACTTATAAACCTGATTTTCGTCAGGATATTGCCGACAGCTGGCCGGCCAATATCGATGACAGCGTTTCACAAAACGACTGGGGGCTGAAAAACACTTTCGATCTGGACAAAATGACCCGTATTATGCTGGAAAAGATCGGAGAAAAACTGGCTCAGTAACGGGTCTGTTTTTTCTCTTTTACGATGGTTTTATAACCATCGCTTTTTGGTAAGGAAAGGAAGGCCTCTGTAATGTCATGGGGCGGTTCTTTTATTTTTCTTGTTTTGAGGTCAATCCAGGCGCCTTCTACCTTGATCACGGCAGAAAGTTTATCATCATTTTTATATAAATGATGCAGCATTTTCCAGTATCTCCCATCTTCGGAAAGACCCAACAGTTCCACGTCGACCCTGAGTTTTTCGCCTTGCCTTATTTCCCTGAGAAAATTCGTTTCTTCAGTCAACAAAACTGGCCCGAGATCCAATTCTAAAAGTCTTTCCATGTTGTATCCTTTTGCAGTAAGCAGGGCAACCCTGACTTCTGCAGCATAGTTGTTGTAAGCGGTGTGGCGCATGTGGTTATTAGGGTCGAAATCGGCCCATATTGGTTCAAAATTTTTCTCAAATATCATAATGTCTCTCTGTATTTTCTGTTTATTATATCACCCTGTTCCTTAATAACTTTGATTTGTTTTCCGGATTTTTCTTTCATCTTGACATAAGTAATAAAATCTGCGTAGCTCGCACTGACGGCAAGTACAAACCCGTAATAGCCATCCAGAAAACCCAGCTTATAGAAATAGTTGATCAGGAACTTCCCGAAAGGTTTAAAAATCAACTTGAACATGTTTACTTTCTTCCCGCGCCGGATCAGTTCTTCTGCTTTTAAATCTGAGTACTTGTTCATCTGGTGGATGTATTCGACTATAGAATAATAGGAATAATGCTGCAAATCTCCTTTTAAATGTCCAAGCCGGGAATCCGGTTTCAAATCCACTTTTTCGTGAACTTTACTATCGTTCCAGCTGCCGACGTTTTTATTCCAGAACCGCAGCTGCCGGTCAGGATACCAGCCACCGTGTTTGATCCACGTTCCGCAAAAATTGTTGATCCGGTTGCACCGATATGCATCGAACGTATTACTGTCCTTGGCTTCCAGTAACAATTCTTTGAGCCGGTCAGAAAGTGCTTCGTCCGCGTCCAGCGAAAGAATCAGGTCGAAAGAAGCCTGGCTTATGGCAAAATTCTTTTGGATACCATAGCCCTCGAACGGATGCTGAAAAATTTTTACCTTATACTTTTTACAGATCTCCGCGGTTTTATCTTCTGAAAAAGAATCCACCACAATAATCTCATCGGCAACACCCTGCAAGGATTGCAGGCATCGTTCTATATTCCTTTCCTCGTTAAAGGCAATGATCGTGGCTGAGATTTTCTTCATAGTTGCCAAAATTAGGAAAAAAGGCTCATGCGGTGAGCAAGATGTGAAAGTAAATGCTTTTGTTTACTGCTAAAACAGGAATTTAGTTTGTCAACAAAAAAGCAATCGTTTAACGATTTGGGGTCAGGTCATTACGAACCGGAACCCCTTTTTCCTTCAACAAATCTTCCAGACGAAACACTTTTCGGTAAGGAAAATAAATGTTTTTAATTACGAGATAACGATTGGAGAACCCCACTTTAAACATGGCCAGTGTTCCGTATAAGAAAGCTATAATCATTATCAGCCCCAGCATAAAATTATGGCAATGATTTGATTGGCTTTGAATTTTAATCAAAAATATTTGTTGATTACAAAATCAATCTTTCTTTAGATACATTTTGAACGCGTTCCAGTTCCACGGTAAAATGCCTCAAAATGGGGGCCTCTTTCACAATACGCACGCCTTTTATAATTTCATTGCGGCGTTCAAAAACGTTGATGAGGGCAGTAGCAACATAATCCATGTGATTGTTGGTATAAACCCTTCTCGGGATGGCGAGTCGCAGCAGTTCCAGATCAGGGTAACGGTTTTCGCGGGTAATGGGATCACGGTCGGCCATGATGGCTCCTATTTCCACACCGCGAACGCCGCCTTCAAGATAAAGCTCTACGCCCAATGTTTGTGCTACAAAATGCTCTTTGGGCAAATTAGGCAGGAACCGCTTGGCATCCACAAAGATAGCATGGCCACCATAAGGATACTGAATGGGGATTCCCTTGTCGCGCAACTGTTTGCCGAGATAAGCCACCTGCAAAATACGGGTCTGCAAGTATTCGAATTCTGTGCCGTCGTAAAGGCCCTGTGCCAGCGCGTTCATATCGCGTCCCGACATGCCGCCGTATGTTATATAGCCTTCAAAAAGAATGTTGAAAGTGGTGGATTTTTCGAAATCATCTTTGTGACGGAACCCGATGAAACCACCCATGTTTACGATGGCATCTTTTTTACTGCTCATGGTCATTCCATCCGCGTGGCTGAACATCTCACGGACGATCTCACGAATGGTTTTGTCCTTGTATGCTTCCTCACGCGTTTTAATGAAATAGGCATTTTCAGCAAATCTTGCCGAATCGTAAAAAACCGGTATTCCATATTTGCCGGCCAGTTGCTTCACAGCTATCATATTAGCCAGAGAGACAGGCTGCCCGCCTGAAGAGTTGCAGGTGATGGTCACGATGATCATCGGGATCCGTTCCCGGGGATGTTTTTTCAAGACGGCTTCCAGTTTGTTCAGGTCCACATTTCCTTTGAAAGGGTGGTCCAGTTCGGTATGAAAAGCTTCGTCAATGGTGCAGTCGATGGCTGTGGCTTTTCGATACTCAATATGGCCTTTGGTGGTATCAAAATGAGAATTTCCCGGAACCACGTCGCCTTCTTTAATAAGCGCAGAAAACAGCACATTTTCTGCTGCCCTGCCCTGATGGGTGGGTAAAAAATATTCAAAGCCCGTGATGTCGCGGATGGCATCTTTCAGTTTATAATACGATGAAGCACCGGCATAACTTTCGTCGCCAAGCATCATGGCCGACCATTGTTTGTCGCTCATAGCACCGGTTCCGGAGTCGGTCAGTAAGTCAATGTAAACCTGATCGCTGTGAAGGTTAAACAAATTATAATGAGCGTCTTTTATCCATTGTGCACGTTCTTCGCGCGTACTGCGATGGATGCTCTCAACGACTTTCATTTTATATGATTCTGCAAAAGGCAATTCCATGATAACAATTTTAAAAATGAGAAAAAAAGAATTAATTAATCTGAAAGGGTTTATTCAGATTAGCAGAAACGGTCTCTCTCCTTGATGTTGAGATAAGTCATTTTAGGATATGTGTCATTCAGGACTAACATGGTCTGTAAGCTGTGGTGCAAAGTTAGAAAAATTTTGATTAGTGAAAAAAGAATAGGCTACCGCCATCGAAAAGCGGGTTGGGATATAGTTCTATGATTTCATAACCCGCTTTGCTCAAAATCTCTCCCAGACGGTTGCCTTTGGAATAAGATTTCAGTTGACCCAAGAGATAGGCTTTGTCTTCAAACAAGCCCAGGGTGCCTCCCAGGAAACCGTGATCGAAACCAGGCAGGATAATCCCTTCAGGAGAAAAATAGTCGACATCTATACCATTCGATATCAGCGTTTTAAATATTCCAAGGTCCGAAGTTATAAACCGTCCGTTTTTCAACGGGACAAGGCTGCAACGGGTATAAGCCTGATTGACATGAATGGTTTTTTTTGAAGAAAAAACCTGTTTCAGGATTTCATCAGTAACCTGAGTGTTATGAATTAGAAAATCATTCGAAACCGAAGCATTATAACGTGCCGTCTCCGGATATTTTTGACCTACCGGCAATGTCCCTTTTACAAAAGAAATATTATGTTGTTTCAGGAGTTGCAGGTATTTTGCCGGAGTATTGGGCGCCGCCACCAAAAGATCAACACCCTGGCAAAAAAATATATCCGGATGGCCCGAAATAGCTTCATAGGTAATTCCGGTCGTAAGAAAAGGAACATAAGTACCCAGCTTTGAAAGATTTTCTTTTGCAACATCAGGAATACGGGCATCTCCCAGAATAAACATAATTCGTTAATTTTGTCCTTCACAAAAATACGGATTCATAACCAGAATGTGTTTTCGTGCAGAAGAAACATTCATTCAAACAAAATTTAAGGTCAATCATGGAAAATAACAAATGGAGACTGGATAGAAAAACTGCCATGGTAACAGGAAGTACGAAAGGAATTGGAAAAGCAATAGCGGAAGAACTGGCTGGTCTTGGTGCTGAAGTTTATATTGTTTCCCGCCATCAGGATGAAATTAATGAACAGCTAAAATTCATGGCTGGAAAAGGGTTTTCCGCCAAAGGTTTCCGAGCCGATGTCAGCATTTCCGCTGACCGGGAAAAGCTGGTTTCCTTCGTAAAAGACAACAGCGGGAAACTTGACATTCTTATCAACAACGTAGGAACCAACATCCGGAAAAAAGCCATCGAATACAGCAATGAAGAGTTCGATCATATTTTCAACACCAACCTGCGTTCAAATTTCTTTCTTTCCCAACGGTTTTATTCGTTGCTGAAAGAAGCTCCCTCGGCAGCAGTAGTCAGTGTTTTGTCTGTGGCAGGATTGACACATTTGAGGAGCGGTTCTCCTTACGGAATGACCAAAGCAGCACTGGTACAGCTTACCCGTAATCTTGCTGCAGAATGGGCCGGCAGCCACATTCGCGTGAACGCCGTAGCCCCCTGGTACACGAAAACACCGCTGGTGGAAACACTACTTCAGGACAAACAATATATGCAGGACATCCTGGATCGCACACCCATGCAGCGTATTGCCGAACCGGAAGAAGTGGCCACGGCAGTGGCTTTCCTGTGTATGCCCGCAGCTTCTTTTATTACCGGGCAATGTCTGGCAGTAGACGGCGGTTTTACCATTTACGGATTTTAGGAAATTTTCTGAAAACAATTGATTTCAATAGGAAGTATCCCTTTTTAAACAGTGATAATTTTTGTTAAAAGTGTTGTATTTGGCTCTAAATATTTAGCTTTGCATTTCTCAAACATTAAAAAAACTAAAAAAATCATGCGGAAATTATTTAATTCTATAGGAATTTTTGCACTTGCACTGATGCTTTTTGCATCTTGCTCAAACCAGAAAAAAAATGTGAATGGCTTCAGTGTAGCCATCAACATTAGCAATCTCAAACCTGCAACCCAGGTTGTTTTACAAAAGCGCGACAACGGAACATGGGTCAAGTTGGACTCTGTAACGCTAAAAGACGGTAAAGGAGCCATCACCGGGGAAATTAAATCGCCCGAGTTATACTATCTCTTCTTTAAACGTTTCAACGTCTATATCCCGCTGTGGCTTGAAAACAGTGATATTACGGTAACCGCCGGGATGACTTCGTTGAGAAACCCTGTTATCAAAGGCTCCAAGACACAGGATGCTTTTGATGCTTTCCGGGATTCTACCAAAAACTTTCAGGAAACGGAAGCAAAACTGGAACATCAATATGGAGCAGCTCGTGCCGCCAAACAGGAAGAAAAAATGAAAGCTGCAGAGACCCAATACGAACAGGCTGAAGGCCAACGAATTAATTATGTGATTGGGTACGTCCTCCGTCATAACAAAAGTGTGGTGTCGCCTTATCTTATCATGCGCAATTCCGTTGCCTTGACTCTGGGACAACTCGATTCGGTTACCAGCCGTTTCGATTCCACCCTGGCACAAAATGAATATGTAAAATTATTGAAGGAACGTGTAACCATTCTGAAACGTGTGGCTCCGGGACAGCATTTTACCGATTTCACCCTGAACGACACCACCGGAAAACCGGTTTCACTTTCTTCCGTGGTGAAAGATCACAAATATACACTGGTTGATTTCTGGGCATCCTGGTGCGGCCCCTGCCGTGCCGAAAACCCCAATGTGGTGGCTACCTTTAAAAAATATCACAAAAAAGGATTTACCGTATTTGGCGTTTCCTTTGACAGGGAACACAAAAACTGGGTAGATGCCATCAAAAAAGACGGACTCGACTGGACACAGGTTTCGGATTTAAAATTCTGGCAATCTACAGCAGGCAAACTTTATGGCGTTCGGTCTATTCCTCACAATGTTTTGATCAACAAAGAAGGAACGATCATTGCACAGGATCTGAGAGGCCCCGCCCTTCAGGCCAAATTAAAAACATTGCTGAAATAGTTCACGATTTCACATAATTCAAGCCCGGACAAATAGGTTGTCCGGGCTTTTTTTATCCGATTGCTTTTGAAAATTTTTCTGATTGAAATCCGGCATGCGCAATATGCAGGAGAGCCCCGTGATAATTTCCTTAAATA
>CAZPPK010000017.1:0-29309 GCA_964588415.1 uncultured Lentimicrobiaceae bacterium | reverse complement strand
CCGACCCAGAGGGTCGGGGTATTAACCTATATCCCGCTGAAAAAGCGGGATTAGTTCAACTAACTATTTCGAATGCTCCGCTTATCGCGGATTTTCAAAATAGAGTTTCACTAATAAACTTCAGATTGATTATAAATCATCTCCCAAGGATTTTTCAAAATCATGATTGGCTGTTTTTAGATACATTTGTGGTCAAATTAAGAATTATGGTAAAGATTTGTGTGTTTTGCGGTTCCAGCATGGGCCACGATAAAAAGTATCGCCAGGCCGCAAAAGAAGTTGCAGACTATTTTGTTTCCAATGACATCAGCCTGGTTTATGGTGGTGCCAGCGTGGGTCTGATGAGAATTCTTGCTGATACATTACTGGAAAACCATAAAGAAGTGATTGGCGTGATGCCGCAACTGCTCATAGACAAAGAAGTGGCGCATCATCATATTTCACAAATGATCGTGGTAGAAAGCATGTCGGAAAGAAAGCAAAAAATGGTGGAGCTTTCCGATGGTTTTATCGCCTTGCCGGGAGGATTTGGAACGTTGGATGAACTTTCTGAAGTGATGATCATGAACCAGTTACGCATCGATGATAAGTCATTGGGAATTTTGAATGTGAACGGCTATTTTGATAAATTACTGGAATTTTTTGATCACTCTGTTGAATGCGGGTTTGTGAGGCCGGAATACCGGAAGAATCTGATCGTTTCGAACAACATTGCCACACTCATGAAAGAAATGCAAAAATATCAACCGCTTTCCATGGGAAAATGGGTTGAAGACATCAAAGTTGAAAGCGGCCACTAAGTTCTGTTTTTACTCTCCCCAACTGTCGCGATCGAGGCTTCTGTAATGTATGGCTTCCGCCAGATGTTCGGTTTTAATATCCGGGCTGCCATCCAAATCGGCAATAGTTCTGGAAACCTTAATAATCCGGTCATAAGCCCGTGCGGATAGACTCAGCTTTTCCATGGCAGTTTTCAACAATTGCCTGCCCGTTTCGTTTATCTGGCAAAATTTATTCAAATCATTATGATTCATCTGGGCGTTGTTATGAACAGATTTACTGTTTTTGTAACGTTCCAATTGAACAGCCCGTGCACGAATAACTCTTTTTCTTATTTCAGCGCTTTTCTCTGATGATGAAACATCAGCCAAATCCTTAAAAGGAACCGGAACCACTTCCACATGAAGATCTATTCGATCAAACAGAGGACCTGAAATCCGATTCAGATACTTCTTTACTGCTCCGGGAGAACAAACACAGGCTTTTTCAGGATGGTTGTAATAACCACAGGGACAGGGATTCATCGCTGCCACCAGCATAAAACTTGCTGGAAATTCCACGGTAACACGTGCCCGAGAAATGGTAACGACACGATCTTCCATGGGTTGCCGCATCACTTCCAGTACCGTTCTTTTAAACTCAGGAAGTTCATCCAGAAACAAAACTCCGTTTTGCGCCAATGAAATCTCACCTGGTTGCGGGTAGGTTCCGCCTCCCACAAGTCCGGCATCGCTGATAGTATGGTGCGGCGAGCGGAAAGGCCGGGTTGTGACGAGTGATGTTTCGCCGTTTAATGTCCCTGCCACCGAATGAATTTTGGTAGTTTCAATAGCTTCGGAAAGCGAAAGCGGTGGTAAAATTGATGAAATGCGCTTTGCCAGCATGGTTTTTCCGGAACCCGGAGGCCCTATCATAATCGCATTATGGCCGCCGGCAGCAGCAATTTCCAATGCGCGTTTGATATTCTCCTGGCCTTTTACTTCGGAAAAATCAAAATCAAAATGATTTAGCTTTTCCAAAAAAGCATCTTCGTGGTTTACATTGACTTTTTCCAATGCTTCAATGTCGTCCATAAAATCACAAACTTCCAGGATGTGTCTCGCGCCATAAACATCAATTCCATCTACAATGGCCGCTTCACTTGCATTTTCAAAGGGAACGACCACTCCTTTAAAGCCATTGGCTTTCGCCGCAAGGGCAATGGGAAGGGCCCCCTTGATGGGTTTGATCCCACCATCCAGCGAAAGCTCACCCATAATAACATATTCATCTACATGCGATTGAGAGACTTGTTTTGAAGCCGCAAGCAAACCCAGGGCAATGGGCAGATCATAAGCAGAACCTTCTTTTCGGATATCGGCAGGAGCCATATTGATGACCACTCGTTGGCGGGGAAATTTTTTGTCAACATTGCTTAAGGCTGCCAAAATCCTTTCATGGCTCTCTTTTACTGCGTTATCAGGCAAACCGACCAGAAAAAATTTGGAACCTTTTCCCACATTCACTTCGATGGTGATAATCATGGCATCAATACCAAAAATAGCGCTGCCGTAAGTTTTCACAAGCATGGTAGTAACATTGTTGGGTTTACAATCAACAAATGTAATCATTTTTGAATGAAATATCGGGGCAATCGCTCTTCAATCTAATTGTTAAGGTTTGTAGCCTGATTTCTGAAGAATGCTTTGCGCGTCCTTCATATTCAACAATTGCAGCAAAGTAGTTTTCGGGTATTTGGACATATATTTACGAACCATTTGCCACCCAAACCAATTACCCATCGCCGCCGGGGAGCTGCGAGAAAACCCGTCGGAAAAAGGGCCGGGTTGTGTCAATTTGTTCATGGTCATATAATCGGTTGAATACAATAAATTATCCTTAACCAATACAGCCCAGACATCTTTTTTATGTTTTTTCATCCATTTCATCTGGCTTCCGGTATAACCGATTTTTACTGAATCGGGAGTTAGCGGCATCATGGCATCCAAAAAATAGAGGCGCTTTCCGGCGTTTATCATTTTGTCCAGAACGTCACCGGGAGGAATGAAGGGATAAAAATAGTGATCGTAAATGGCATTCATCACATCGACAGGGATAAAAGCCTTCTGCATACACCTGCGGTGATAATCCGGAATATTCAGATCCTCATAAGGAAGATAATTTTGTCCAAGGTAATCATCCAAAGCGATTACCAATACTGAATCACGTCTCAGAATGGGATGTTCATAATAAAGATCTGAAACATAGGAAAATACCTGTGGCCTTGGATAATTAGGAAAATAATATTTAAAGTGGGAAAAAACCGAAGAAAGTTCCCGCTCAAGCGGATCCAGATTCGGGAAAATCTTCATCGTCTGATGATAAACGTGTACGATTTGTGTATCCGTTACATAACGAAATAACTGGTTTACATTAGCAGTATCATCCAGATTGGCATCAAGAAAATAAGGAAAAGATCTCTTTAGTTTTTTCAAACCTTCCTGGAAATGCAGCGTATCAAGGCCAAACAATGCCTTGCCATAACGATGAATTTTGACAGAAACTTTGGGTAGTTTCGATTCAGAGATAATCGGACCATGTGTCTTACGATGGTTGCAGGATTGCATTAATAAAAATGTTGACAGCACTAAAACCGTTGTAACCAGAAATCTTTTCATATGCAAATATTCCAAAAAAAATGTCAGCACCATTGGTACTGACATTTTCTATTTTATAACAAAATCATTTTACAATATTTTCCAGCCAAGCGTTACCATGAAAGCATTTGCTTTGGAAGAAGATATCGAACTCCCACCGTAAGTCATGCTTCCGTTAGTAAAATCACTAATTCCGCCATAATACTTCACGTCAAGGGTCAACATGAAAATATCGAGACCTGCACCGAACTGATACTGAAAATTGGCGTTTTTAAAATTATCTACGCTCAGATAATTACCGGTCATATTCACACCTTCCGCTGGGCTTACATCTTTATTAACAATAAAATTAGCAGTTGCTCCTCCAAAAACACGCAATTTAACCACTTTAAGATTTAAAAGCTGGAATCCAAGACTCAAAGGAACCTGAATAGCTTTTAAATTAACTTTCTGCTGAATAGCACCACGGTTAAATTTAAATGTATTTCCCTGCGTAATGTAGTTTATCTCAGGCTGCAAATAAACTTTATTTCCAATGCGTGCAAATATCCCGACTACAAAATTATTATGCATGCTAGACTGAATGTCAGCTCCGTTAGCAGTAAGGTTTGATGTGGTGTAACCAATCTGTGGGCCGATATGAAACTGACCGTACATGACCGCTGACATCATGACAGCAGCCAAAAGCAAAGTGATTTTTTTCATTGTCTTAGTTTTTAGTGTGCTATGTTAATAACTCAAAAGTAGTTAAAAAAGTATTCAGTTAGATAATTTTTGAGAATTAATTGTCGTCGATTCCTTACTTTTGCTGTTTAATTCAAACACTTGCATTTTGAAAATAGCATTGGCACAAATAAATTTCCACATTGGAAATTTTGATAATAACAAGGAAAAAATTCTTAAAGCAATCAGAAAAGCAGAAAGCTTAAAAGCTGACCTGGTGGTTTTTTCCGAGCTGGCTATTACCGGTTATCCACCCCGTGATTTTCTGGAATTCGAAGATTTTGTAGCCAAAGCGCAAAAAGCTGTTGACGAAATTGCTGCTTCCTGTAAAAATATTGCCGCGATCGTCGGGATGCCTACACCAAATAATAACAAAAAAGGAAAGCTGTTGTTCAATTCGGCTGCTTTTCTGGAAGACGGGAAAGTGAAAAAAGTGATCCATAAAACACTCTTACCAAACTACGATATTTTTGATGAATACCGTTATTTTGAACCCAATCGGGAGTTTGAGATCATCAATTTTAAAGGAAAAAAAATAGCCCTGACCATTTGCGAAGACATTTGGGATGTGGAAAGAAACCGGCTCTACACCATCAATCCCATGGAAGAATTGATCGTTCACAACCCCGATATTATGATCAATATTGCGGCCTCACCTTTTAATTATGAGCAGGCCGAAAAAAGGGAAGACATCTTACGGCGTAACACTTTAAAGTACAGTCTTCCACTATTTTACGTAAATCATGTTGGTGCCCAGACAGAGTTGCTGTTTGACGGTGGTTCTGTAGTGATGGCTCCCGGTGGCAAGGTGGTAGATGTGCTAAACTATTTTGATGAAGATCTTCGCGTTTATGATCTGGAGGAAACCATTCAGGCTAAGGGCGCTATGAACCGTGAAAAGTCTTCCAAATCAGCTTTGATCCACGATGCGCTGGTGATGGGCATCCGGAATTATTTCAGCAAACTGGGATTTACCAGAGCCATTCTCGGCCTTTCGGGAGGTATCGATTCAGCAGTAACAGCGGCCCTTGCAGCAGAAGCCCTGGGAAATAAAAATGTTTACAACGTTTTGCTTCCTTCGAAGTTTTCATCAGACCATTCCGTCAGCGATTCTCTTGTGTTGGTGAAAAATCTGGAGATGCCACACGACATTATTCCCATCGAAAGCTCTTTTGACACATTGGAGAAAACTTTGGAACCTTATTTTCTGGGTAAACCGTTTGATGTTACTGAAGAAAATCTGCAGGCCCGCATCCGCGGTGTTATCCTGATGGCGCTATCCAATAAATTTGGATATATTCTATTGAATACCAGTAATAAAAGCGAAATTGCAGTAGGTTATGGAACGCTTTACGGCGATATGGACGGTGGATTGTCTGTGCTGGGTGACGTTTACAAAACAGATGTTTATGAACTGGCAAGATACATCAACCGGAATGGAGAAGTTATTCCTGAAAACATACTCCTGAAAGCGCCTTCTGCAGAATTAAAACCCGGGCAAAAAGACCAGGATTCGTTGCCTGACTACGACATACTTGATAAAATCCTATTTCAATATATTGAGCTACGAAAAGGACCTTCGGAAATCATTGCTATGGGATTCGATGAAAAACTGGTAAAGAAAATTTTGCGTCTCGTTAACATCAACGAATACAAAAGACACCAGACACCACCAATTTTAAGGGTTTCAGGAAAAGCATTTGGAATGGGAAGACGTTTGCCAATCGTAGGAAAATACCTTTCTTAATAGCGGATTATAAAATCCTGTTTGGGACTTCCTTTACGAAAAAACACAAGCCCCAGCCAAAACAGATCAATTGATAGCGTTACTCGCGGATCGTTTTTGATAATTTCCCATGCTTGCGCCATATCCGGCGACCAGTGAATATCATCGAAAACAAACAAACTGTCTTCATTGGCTTTTTCAGCACATTGTGAAAAGTAATTCAATGTAGCATCTTTCCGGTGGTTACCGTCGAAAAATACAAAATCAAGTTTTTCAAATTCTTTGATGACTTTGGGGAGAGACTGTTCAAAATCTCCGGTATGGATTTCTATATTTTGAATTTGTAAATCTTCAAAGGTCTGTCTGGCAACACGAGCCAGATTTTCACATCCTTCCAGGGAAATCAACTTACTATCTGGAACCGAAAATTTGATGTAAGATGCACTGATACCAGTGGCAGTACCCATCTCAAGGATGTTTTCCGGTTTAAATCTCCGGCTAAGACGGTACAACAACTGCGCTTGTTTTTTCTGTTGGGAACGTCTCTTTACCAGCTTTCCCAATTTTGCAGAAGACGTCAAGGGTTTGCCTTCGCTGCCGCCTTTTCCAAAATCAGTGGTCTCAATGACCGACGGATTCCGCGAAAGCTGTTTTTTATAGCCGTCAATCTCTTTGTATCCAGGATAAATAACATGGTCTTTAAACACTGTTTCTATCAAATCAAAAACAAAAGGAGAATGTATTTTGAACCTGGTTTTCGCTTTAAACCAGTAAGATACATAACTTTTAACTAAAAAAATCTGATTCCCAATCATGCGATAAAATTAGAGCTTTTGTCTATAAAGTCCAACAACATTCGGCCAAAGCCGGATTAAATTCTTCAAAAATTTAGTTTTTTGCTTTTTTTTTAACTTTGTAGTACCAATATAAAAATCCTTCTGACCCACTTACGATCCCAAGGATATTATTTTAATGTATTGGAGGTAAAAAAACCTCCTTTAAGTGAAATAAATTGATAGTGCTTTGTATCAATAATACATAACAAAGAAAGGAGGTTAGCGTGCAAAAATAGTCAAATATCCTTTTTTCTGACCCCTTATTTGAAAATAAGTGGAACAGGTGTTGAGTAAACAACGAGAACAAAAACAGGCAATGTTGTGGCCTTTGAAAAACAACAAATTTTTACAACCAAAAATTGAAAACATGAAAAAACTTTTTATAAAATCAGGATTATTATTGATTCTTTTTTCGATCATGATACTTCCTTCCTGTCAAAAACAAAGTGAAAACAACCTGTCCGCTGAAAGCAATACTGTAAGTTCGTTAAAAAGCAAGTTAAATGTAGATGTTGAAAACGGAATCGTTGTATTTAAAAACTTTGGAAATTACAATTCAACAATACAGACACTAAGCCATTTAAATGGTGTTGCACGGACTGATTGGGCAAATAGTTTATCCGCTTTATATCTTATGACAGTGCCTGCAATGAAGCACTTGATGCTTTACACAATGCAACTACTATAGACGGAGCAGATAACGTGGTGAAAAAGTACCAGGATATTCTATTCGTCAGCCATATTAATGGAGAAAATTATTTCGATTTTATCGTCAGCCCAAACATCTTTACAAGTGTTGCCAATAAAAATGGACTGTATATCGTAGGAAAATGTGCTTACCGCTTGTTAGGGGAATATGTATTAAGGGTAAACCGGGAAAAAATAAATGAATTGCTTTCTATTCATTATTCCGATATTAAAAACAACAAAGCACCTTCTGAAATTTCATTAGAAAAATATTGTAATCCGATTACATTTGAAAATAAGCAAAATATTAAACCAAATGTAGCGCCAATTACTGGTGGCGGTGGCGGTGGTGGCGGTTCATCTACTGGTTATACTGTGCCTGCACCCCAACTAAGTGCACAAAATCAAACAACCACTCGTATGGTTAAACTGTTTGTACATGTTGATACAAAAACTGAGCCCGCAGAAGGTGGAACACCTTACGAAGTGATCTATGATGCAGATGTTGAAGCACAGGCATTGCAGAGGTATTGGGTAATTGGCTGGGAGCCTTATAAAACCCGAATATATATAGAGGGTACTAATAACGGGACTGATTTTAGTGTTGACACTCCCTGGGGAATTTTCCAGTATGATGTTCCTACTTTGTCTGATTATACTAAAGATTATATGCTTCCTCACCCGGATTATGGTTTTGACTCTAAAGTTTGGTTTGGATCTACCGGACCTGAGATAGGCATCCTTAGCGCCCATCTAAAGGCCTGGACCAGGGGGACAACTCAAAGTTGCTATGCAGAAATTAATTATGACTATATTCCATAAATCTCATGAAAAAGATTAAAACAACACTTTTTTTTATGCTGCTATGCCTGCCTTTCTGGGCTACAGCTCAATGGTCCGTTCGGGTATTTGCCGGCGGGGGACCAGCTTTTGAAGCGGCCCACGAAGAAAAACAAATTGACTATTATCGGGTTGAAAAGAGTAAGGTCACTGACAACGGATTCGGCTATAGTTTTCAAGGAGGAGTCAACGTGCAATATTTTATAAATCTTAGATTTGGGTTCGGTACCGGATTAGGATATCAGTACAAATATTCAGATATAATAACCCTTCCCGAAGATTACGGACCCTATCCTGGGGGCAAATGGCATTCTGAATCCCTGATAATTCCTTTCAATTTTTTGTGGTCGCCGGGTAAGCAACATCATTCTGTTTTTAATATCGGGTTGGCGGCCCATTTCAATTTGATGTCTTATGGAACTTACTGGGGAGTATATAACGACCAATACCCTGTTTTCGCTAGCGCCCAGTTGGGCTATGCCTACCGGCTGGGGAAACGCTTTCAGGTCGGCCTTTTGATGGAAACCGACCTTGGTTGGTATGCAAGAACTACCGCTTATACTACTCAGCCAAATACTATTGTTTTCGCCAATCGTTCTTTTACTTCAGCGCAAATTATACTAAGTTATAGGTTGTTTGGAAAAGAGGGGAAGAAAAGGTAAGCTCACAGGCAAGTTATACTGCTGGAACATTCCAGATAGGTGTCATTGCATGTGATAGCTAAACACACTTCTGAAAAGTTGGAGGGTTGGGCAGCAGCTCATGCCTTTTAACCTTCCTACCTTTCCAACCAAAACAAAAACAGGCCATCCCGAAATTCGGGACAGCCTGTTTCTCATCAAAATATTTCAGATAATCTTATTTAGGGCTTGCTGATAAGGTTATAAACAATTAAATGTCAATAACTTAATTTGGCAAAACAGGTCTGTAAGTGCAGGTTTTTTCGTAACTTGTAGTCATAAAGTTTGCACTCCTGCCTGTCGGCTGGCAGGTATGATACGATACACATCACAGCATCAGATTGAATTATTCGAGTTTGAACATCCTTTTGAGGTGGAACCTGACAAGAGCAACCGGTGGGTAAAGCTCTCTAAACTATTACCTTGGGATCGTTTGGTTGGTATTTATTCACAAAGTCTTTGCTCAGACAGCGGACGTTATGGCATAGATGGTCGTTTAGCGGTAGGAGCCTTGATCATAAAACACCGTTTAAATTTAAGCGACCGTGAAGTAATTGAAACGATAAAGGAGAATATCTATCTGCAATATTTTGTAGGTTTTAAAAAGTTCACCATTAAGCCGGCTTTTGATGCCAGTCTTTTTGTTGATTTGCGCAAGCGTATGGGAGTAGATAAATTTGATCAGATGAGCGTAGAGATTATCAAACTCTCAGAAGAGAAGAAAAAGCATTCAGCAAGAAAGACAAAAGACAAAACAGGAAACAAAAAAGGGGAAAACACAAAACATGCTTCTCAACAAACAAAGGCAGAACAAAATCCGGAGAAGAAGGACGAAAATCAACAGGGAAATACAGAGAAGCAATCCAAACCCGCTTTAGAACAAAAACCCAATAAAGGGATACTGAAAGTAGATGCCACCGTAGCAGACCAAATGATAGTTTATCCCACAGACCACGGCTTGCTGAATACTGCGAGAGAAGAGAGTGAAAAGATGATAGATTTGTTATATGCCCTGCTTCCTTCTTTAAAGGGAAAACCGAGAACATACAGACGAGTAGCGAGAAAAGAGTTTGTGTTTTTTTCAAAAAAGAAAAACAAAACCAAAAAGCAGATACGAAAATCCGTAGGTAAGCAGTTGCGCTATCTGCGCAGAGACATCAAAATCATACACCGTTTATTGGATATGACAGAAGGAGAAAGTTTTCCATTAAACAAACGGGATCAAAAACTATTCTGGGTTATTCAATTATTATATGACCAGCAAGCCTATATGTACAAAGGGAGAAAGCACAGTGTCAAAGACCGGATAGTAAATATTTATCAGCCTTATGTCCGTCCCATACCAAGAGGGAAAGACAGAGCACAAACAGAGTTCGGAGCCAAGCTTGGTGTATCGGAAGTAGAAGGCTTTAGCCGGATAAATCATTTTAGCTGGGATGCTTATAATGAAAGTACCGACCTCGAACAACAAGTTGAAGACTACTACCGGCTTCATGGCTTTTACCCGGAAGTGCTGCTGGGCGACGGAATATATCTGACAAGGGCAAACCGGAAATACCTGAAAGAAAAGGAGATCAGGATAACGGGCAAAGCCCTGGGCAGGCCATCTTCAAGCGAGAGCTATTACCAGAAAGCCAAGCGAAGAAAAGAACATAACCAAAGAAACCATATCGAAGGAAAGTTTGGTCAGGGGAAGAACGCCTACGGTTTAAAACAAATCAGGGCAAAGACCAGAGAGACATCAGAGAGCTGGATTGCCAATATCTTCTTTGTCATGAATCTGGTAAAATTACAGCAGATTGCCCCAATCCTGCTCATGGTAATGGGGATGGTTTTCTCGTTTTATTTTTTACTTATCCGAAGCATGAGCAGGCAAATAAAAGGTGTATTTGGGCAAATAGAGATCTTCAGAAACACTTTCGACAAACAAAAAAATCTAAATAGGAATTTTTATTTTGGAAGAAATATAGTTCTCAGACCGGTTTTTATAAGCTGAGTCCGGTGAGAAAATCAGCAAGCCCTATTTATCATCAACTTCTTCGAAATCCACGTCGGTTACTTCATCGTCATTCCCTTTGGAATTTCCAGCTGGGTCTTCTTCCTGTTGAGGAGGTGTTTGGCCTCCACCGTTGGATTCGGTATTTTTGTACATCTCTTCGCTGGCCTTTTGCCAGATACCATTCAACTGCTCCATGGCTGAATCAATGGCAGCAACATCCTGTGACTGGTGAGCCTTACGCAAAGATTCCAAAGCGCCTTCAATTTCCGATTTCTTGTCAGCAGGAAGTTTGTCTCCATATTCCTTCAACTGTTTTTCGGTCTGGAAAATCAGAGCATCGGCAGCATTCAGTTTATCTACTCTTTCACGGGCAGCTTTGTCTTCGTCGGCATTGGCTTCGGCTTCAGTTTTCATCCTTTTGATTTCTTCATCGGATAATCCTGAAGAAGCTTCAATTCGGATACTTTGCGATTTACCGGTAACTTTGTCTTTAGCTGAAACATTCAGAATACCGTTGCTGTCGATATCAAAGGTAACTTCAATCTGCGGAACACCGCGTGGAGCCGACGGCAGCCCGTCAAGATGAAATCTTCCGATACTTTTATTCTGGTTGGCCATGGGCCTTTCGCCTTGTAAAATATGGATCTCAACCGAAGGCTGATTGTCAGCTGCGGTAGAAAACGTCTCTGCCTTTTTAGTTGGGATTGTTGTATTTGATTCTATGAGTTTTGTCATCACACCGCCCAGGGTTTCAATTCCTAATGAAAGCGGGGTAACATCCAGCAAAAGAACATCTTTTACTTCACCGGTCAACACACCACCCTGAATAGCAGCACCAATGGCTACAACTTCATCCGGGTTCACCCCTTTTGAAGGTTCTTTACCAAAGAAGTCTTTTACAATCTCCTGAATGGCAGGAATACGTGTTGAACCTCCAACCAAAATCACTTCGTTAATATCCGCAGCAGTAATTCCGGCATCGCTTAAAGCTTTCTTACAAGGTTCGATAGTTGCCTTGATCAGGGAATCAACCAACTGCTCAAACTTAGAACGTGAAAGTTTACGAACCAGGTGCTTCGGAACTCCGTCAACAGGCATAATGTAAGGCAGGTTGATTTCAGTTTCGTTGGAGCTGGAAAGCTCAATTTTTGCTTTTTCGGCAGCTTCTTTCAAACGCTGTAAGGCCATAGGATCTTTTCTCAGGTCCAGACCTTCGTCTTTTTGAAATTCATCAGCCAGCCAGTTGATGATCACTTCATCAAAATCATCACCACCCAGATGGGTATTTCCGTTGGTAGATTTTACTTCAAAAACACCATCACCCAATTCCAGGATGGAAATATCAAAAGTGCCTCCACCCAGGTCAAATACGGCAATAGTTTCGTCTTGTTTCTTTTTATCAAGGCCATAAGCCAATGATGCTGCAGTAGGTTCGTTGATGATACGGCGGACTGTCAAACCGGCAATCTCACCAGCTTCTTTCGTAGCCTGACGTTGTGAGTCGTTAAAGTAAGCCGGAACGGTAATTACAGCTTCGGTAACAGTTTGACCTAAATAATCTTCAGCAGTCTTCTTCATTTTCTGAAGAACCATGGCTGAGATTTCCTGAGGGGTAAACAAACGGTCATCAATTTTAACCCGAGGGGTGTTGTTATCACCTTTAATCACGTCATAAGGCATCCGTTTCATTTCAATTGTAACGTCTGAAAAAGAGTTTCCCATAAAACGTTTTATGGAATAGACTGTTTTCATCGGGTTGGTAATCGCCTGTCTTTTGGCCGGGTCACCAACCTTTCGCTCTCCATTTTCTGTAAAAGCAACAATCGATGGTGTGGTGCGACGGCCTTCGCTATTTGGAATTACGACGGGTTCGTTGCCCTCCATCACAGCAACACACGAGTTCGTGGTTCCCAAGTCAATTCCGATTATTTTTCCCATTTAATTTTCCTCCTTAAATATTAATGTATTGATATAGTCAATTTTTGTCGTGCTCTACTTAGGTCAAGGATTATGCCAAAGAAAACATGAAGGCAGTAAAATATCTTTAGATGATGATAAAAAGGAAAAGTCAGCCTTTCAAAAATGAATTTTATATATTATTTATTTCTTTGAATATCAATGTGTTATTTTTATTTTTGATTATGAAAAACACTTTTATCAACCATCCAGATCCTTCTGACAAAACGACAGAAATCAAATTAGTTTCTACTGCCGGAAAGAACGTCACAGAAAGGTAAAATCAGCCGATTCTGGTTGCTTTAAGAGTTCGTTTTTGCTTTTGTGGTAATTCGAAAATAAACTACCCCCGCCGCAGAGCAGCGGGGTATCAAAAGGAGATTATTAATCGCCCCAAGGGGCGGGGAATTAATCCCTTGTCCGCCTCAGGCGGATTCAAATTTCATAAATAGAAATCACTCACCAGAATATCTATCTTTGTGAAAATTTTCAAAACAGGGGAATGAAAAAGCTACATCTCTATATGTTACGGTCTTATCTGGGGCCTTTCGTGCTGACTTTTTTCATCACTATTTTCGTTCTCCTGATGCAATTTCTCTGGAAATATGTTGATGACCTTGTCGGGAAAGGACTGGATGGGGCGGTCATATCGCAGTTGTTATTTTATGCTTCAGCCACTTTTGTTCCGATGGCACTTCCCCTGGCTGTGCTGCTGTCGTCGTTGATGACTTTCGGAAATCTGGGAGAGCATTACGAGTTGGTAGCTTTTAAAAGTGCCGGCATTTCCCTAAGCAAGGCCATGCGGCCTTTAAGTATTCTCGCCGTGGTCATCAGCGTAAGCGCTTTCCTGTTTTCCAATTATATTTATCCTGTCGCGAACCTGAAATTCGGTTCGCTGCTTTATGATGTCCGGCAAAAAAAATTGGCTTTTAACCTTGATGAAGGCGTGTTTGACAACGACCTAAACGGATACGTCATTCGCGCAGGAAGAAAAGACAAAGACAACAAGACCATTTATGATGTCATGATCTACGATCATACAAACCGCCAGGGCAACACAAAAGTTACGGTAGCGAAGAAGGGCATTATGGAACTGACCCCGAATCAGCAAAAAATGATTTTTACGCTATATAACGGCTACTCATATCATGACATTACCAATGAAACAGATTATCAGACCAAACGGCCTTTTGAATTTATGAAATTTGATAAGGAAAGCCTTACTTTCGATCTTTCGCAACTGGATCTTCACCGTACCAACGAGGATCTTTTCAAGAGTAACTATTCCATGCTTAACGTCAGCCAACTCGACCATGCCATAGATTCACTCAGTAAACAACTGGTTGAAAGGCAAGTTGTTTTCCGGAAGATCAGTATTCGAAAATTCGGTTATCTTGCCAGGGCAGACACCGGCAAAATAACCTTAAAGCACAAGATACCGGAAAAGGAGATTCAGGATAACGCCAGGATCAAATATCCGCTTCTTAAAAATTTCGACCTGAAGGCAAAGAAACAAATCATAGATTATGCTCAGAACAATGCGCGGTATGCCAAAGATGATCTGCTGTTTCACATACAGAAATATGTAAAGCCTAAAGAAGATCTCATCATTGACCATGAGGTGGTCTGGAACCAGAAATTCAAACTTTCGCTCGCCTGCCTTATCTTTTTCTTTATCGGGGCACCGTTGGGGGCCATCATCCGAAAAGGTGGTCTGGGACTGCCTTTGGTAATTTCAGTGTTATTTTTTGTCATTTATCATGTGATCTCTGTTACCGGTGAGAAATCAGCAAAAGCCGGCGAAATGAGTATGATTTTTGGGATGTGGCTCTCAACATTTGTAATTCTCCCGCTGGGACTGTTTTTAACTTATAAAGCCACCTCGGATTCCCCTTTGGTAGATGCTGAGAGCTGGCGAAAATATTTTGAAAGTCACAAAGCATTGAAAAAGATATTGATCTTTTATGAGGCTGCTTCAATATGGATAAAATCCAAAATACCTTCAAAAAAAACACTTTAACCTGAAACGTTTTGAAGATTCTGTTTCTTTGCAACAAATCTCCCTGGCCCCCAAAAGAAGGCGGCGCAATGGCCATGAACCAAATGGTTGAAGGGTTATTAGAAGCAGGACATTCCATTAAAGTTTTGGCTGTTAATTCCAAAAAATACAACGTCCGTAAAGAAAATGTTCCCCCGGAATATCTCAATAAAACGAACATCGAGTGGGTTGACCTGGATCTTTCTGTGAAGGTTTGGCCGGCATTTCTGAATTTTATCTTGGGAAAATCTTATCATGTAGCCCGGTTTGTTTCTGAAATATTCAAGACAAAACTGATGCAGGTTCTGAAAGCGAATGATTATGATATTATTCAGCTGGAAACATTATTTATGGTGCCTTATGTTCCGGTGATCAGAGCCAATACTCATTCAAAGATTGTGTTGCGCCTTCACAACATCGAACATCTCATCTGGCAACGAATGTATTCCAAAAACATATATTCATTAAAAGGAATCTATTTTTATCATCTTTTCAAAACGCTGAAAGATTATGAATTAAAGGCACTTAATCAGGTGGACGCTCTTTTACCCATCACGGAAAAAGATGCTGAATTTTTTAAAAATCATACTGCCACCAAAATAATAACGATTCCTTACGGAGTAAAGCTTCCAGAAAAGCTGGGCGATCAGGAAACTGAAAATGCCCTGTTTTATATTGGCGCCATGAACTGGATGCCCAACATCGAAGGCATTCAGTGGTTTTTAAAAAACGTCTGGCCTTCCCTGAACAGTAAATTCCCTCAACTAAAGTTTTACCTTGCAGGCCGCGAAATGCCTAAGTGGTTGCTGCAATTGAAAGCAAATAATATTGTCATCATGGGCGAGGTAGTGGATGCGGAACAATTTGTCCGTTCCAAAAAAATAGCAATTGTTCCTTTGTTTTCAGGAAGCGGGGTGCGCATCAAAATCATTGAAAGTATGAGCCTGGGAAAAGCCGTGGTTTCAACGCGCGTAGGAGCTGAAGGGATTGATTGTGAAGATGGGAAAAACATTTTCATTGCCAATACGGCTGAAGAATTTATTCAGGCAGTCAGCACCTTGTACACACAACCCGAAGTGGCTGAAAAAATGGGCACAGCCGCTCGTCGATTGGTGGCCGAGAGACACCAAAACCATGAAATTATAAGGCAACTGACAGAACTGTATCAGAAAATTTTATGATTTTTGTGGTTTCAGCCTGACTCAAAACTAATATTTATGAGGATTTTCGTTTTGCTTTCAAGGATTCCGTACCCTCTCGAAAAAGGAGACAAACTCAGGGCTTTTAACCAAATCAAATGGCTTTCCAGAAACAATGAAATTATCCTCTGTGCACTGAACTCTATCCGGAAAGCAGCCAAACAACAGGCTTTCGCCGAATTGCAACCCTATTGCCGCTCGGTCAATTTTATTGAACTACCGTTTTGGGTACGTATCTTAAATATCGTAAAAGCTTATTTTTCAAGACTTCCGCTGCAAACCGGATATTTCTTCAGTAGAAAAGCATCAAAGAAAATCAAAAAGCTCATAGAAGAGTACAAACCAGATCATTTGTACGGGCAGCTGGTGCGCGTGGCGCCTTATCTGATGGGAATTCCCATCCCAAAAACACTCGATTACCAGGATGCCTTTTCCTATGGAATGAAAAGAAGAATGGAACACGCTTTGTTTCCTGCTAAGACAGTCCTCAAAATGGAATTCAAAAGACTTGTCCGTTTTGAAAACCTTGTTTTTAATGCCTTTGATCATAAGACCATTATCTCGGAACAGGACCGGGATCTGATATCTCATCCTGAAAGAATGGAGATTCAGGTCATCAAAAATGGTGTGGATATGGATTATTTTTCTCCCAAACCGACAGAGAAAATACATGACATCGTCTTTAGTGGAAATATGAATTATCCTCCCAATGTGGATGCAGCACTCTTTCTGGTTAAAGAAATCATGCCACTGGTGTGGAAACAAAAACCTGAAATTACGTTGCTTCTTGCTGGAGCAAATCCAAGCCAAAAAGTCAAAAATCTTTCAGGAGAAAAAGTCAAGGTCAGTGGCTGGATGGAGGACATCCGCGAAGCATATTTGATATCGAGAATCTTTATTGCTCCTATGCGGATCGGTACCGGTTTGCAAAACAAGCTGCTGGAAGCCATGGCTTTGAAAATTCCATCCATCACCACGCCCCTGGCCAATGCTGCCTTGCATGCCAAATCCGGTGAAGAAATTTTGATTGGAGAAACTGCCCGTGAACTTGCAGAAAACATTCTGAATCTGCTAGATTCGAAAGAAAAGCAAAATGAGATCGCTGATAAAGCTTTCCTTTTTGTTCAGGAAAACTTTCATTGGAAAAACACGACATCCAGGCTTGAAGCGCTGATGAAAACTGATAACTCTGGTCGTTCTTCTGAAGGCGTCCTCTCTGTTAAAGAATTTTAAATCAACATCACTTCTGAAACCTGAACAGATTTTTTTAAATAATTACCTTTATTTTTGCAGGTAACGGAAAGTAAAACCACTTTCTGAATTGCAACTGATAAAAAAGTGAAGCAACAGTTTAAAAAAGAAGAACGGTTACACGAAAAAAAACTGATTGGAAAGTTGTTTAAAGAGGGCAAGTCTTTCTTCAAATTTCCATTTAAAGTATTTTATTTCAAGTTGGAAGATGCTGAAGAGTATCCTGCAAAAGTACTGATTAGTGTTTCGAAACGTAATTTTAAACGTGCTATTGACCGAAATCGTATCAAAAGGTTGGTCCGGGAAGCTTACCGGAAGAACAAAGGTATTCTCTGTGGAGGATCTGATTCGGAAACATGTCCGGCAACCTGGGTAATTGGTTTGATTCATACGGGAAATGTCATCCCCGATTACGAAGAGGTTGAGAAGAAAATAATCCTAATTTTGCAAGAATTACTGAAAAGTGAACAAGCTACTGTCTAAATTTTTTATTCTTCTGATTAGAATATATCAATATACATTATCGCCCTACATAGGGCACGGATGCCGATATACGCCAACTTGTTCCGTTTATGGCGTAGAGGCCATTAAAAAATACGGGGCTTTTAAAGGAGGCTGGCTGGCATTTAAAAGAATTCTCTCCTGCAATCCGTGGGGAGGGAGCGGTTACGACCCTGTTCCATAAATCAAAATTTAATTCTAATGATCAAAAAACATTTTTTTATCCTGGGACTTATTCTCCTGTCTTTTACACAGTTAGAGGCACAGGAAAGCAATAATTTCAAAATTTCAAAAAGCATTGAGATTTTTTCCAATGTGATGCGGCAGCTGAACCTGAACTATGTTGACACCATACAGCCCGTAGAAATGACTCAAACTGCTATCGATGCGATGCTTGACCACGTAGATCCTTATACGATTTACATCCCGGAAAAAAAACTGGGTGAATTTAATCTTTTAACACGTGGAGAATACGGTGGTATTGGCGCCATGATCCAGCAACAGGATCATTATGTTGTCATTACAGAACCATACAAAGGTTTCCCGGCACAAAAAGTCGGAATGAAGGCCGGAGATAAGATCATCAAAATTGATGGAAAATCGGCTAAAGGCATGACTGCTACCGATGTCAGTAGCAAATTAAAAGGTACGCCAGGATCGTCTATTACAATCACAGTAAAACATTTTGGAGATTCTGTCAATACGAAGTTGAGCCTTACCCGTGAAAAAGTTAAAATTCCCAATGTGCCTTATTATGGTGTTGTTGGAGGGGATATCGGCTACATCAGCCTGACACAGTTCAGCCCAAATGCAGCGAATGATGTGAGAAATGCTTTTCTGAACCTGAAAAACAATTATCATATTAAAGGAGTTATTCTCGATTTGCGAAACAATGGCGGCGGATTGTTGAATGAAGCTGTAAACATTGCCAATATTTTTGTCAGGAAAGGGAACACCATTGTAACGACAAAAGGAAAACTGGGCACCAATAGTGAAGTTCGCAAAACCACCGGGCAGGTAACCGATGCTAAAATTCCGTTAGCTATTCTTGTTAATGGAAACACAGCTTCTGCTTCAGAAATAGTTTCCGGTTCAATGCAAGACCTTGACAGAGGCATAATCATCGGACAAAAAACTTACGGGAAAGGTCTGGTACAAAATGTATTTCCAATGCCTTACGGTGGAGAACTGAAGGTTACCATTGCAAAATATTACATTCCAAGCGGACGGTGTATTCAGAAAATCGACTATTCCAAAAGGAATAGTAACGGTGCCCCTGAACAGGTTCCCGATTCTCTGATTCTCGCATTTAAAACCAAAGACGGAAGAACGGTTTATGATGGCGGTGGCATTACTCCTGATATCATCATGAAACCCAGGGTATTCAACCAGGTTTCCGGTGATCTTTATGCACAGAATTACATTTTCGATTTTGGAAATCGTTTTGTCCTTCATCACAAAAAAATTGATAGTCCGGCAGATTTCAGGATCAGTCAGTCTACTTTCGATAATTTTAAAGCCTTTGTTCTCAAAAAAGGTTTTGACTACAAAACAGAAACAGGAGTCCTGATCAACAGACTGAAGCAAAGCGCCAAACGTGAAGATTATTATAACAGGCTAAAACCAGAACTTGACAGTTTAAGCAAAACCTTAACTTTGGAGAAAAAACAAGACCTGAATAAGCATAAAAGTGAAATTGAAGACATGCTTCGCATGGAAATTGTAACCCGGTACTATTATGAAGCGGGAAAGGTGGAATCTTCTCTGATTAACGATAACGAAGTGACAAAGGCTGTTCAGATACTCAATGATAAAAAGGAATACGATGACATTTTAAGCGGTAGAACAGCCAAAAAAAGTAAAGACAAGGTCAAACTTTAATTTTGTCCGACCCGCAAAAAGAAATCCTTTCTATGAAAAATGGGAGAAAAACCATTTTCAGCTATTTTTACGGCTGGGCACTCATCTTTTTTGTGCTCAGCCTGCCATTGTCAAAATATACCACGAGCCTGGCTTCTTTTCTCCTGCTGGCATTATGGATATGGTCGGATATACAGCTGGTAGTAGTAGCCCGCTTTTTCAGGCAAAAAGGGTTCTTCAAGGGATTTTATTTCCTGATTCTTTATATGTTACGTACCGGACGTTCCTGTATCGCCGAAAAAACAGGAGCCTTTTGGCATAACAAAGCCGCCGTTGTTTTCGCATCGATTTATTTCATTTTTGTACTTGGCCTGATAAATAAAACAGGTTTTTCCAGCGGTCTGACGGACCTGAAAGTCAAGTTGCCGCTTTTGTTGTTTCCTCTTGTATTTTCAGGTATGGAAAAGATTGATTATAGGTTACTTAAGAAAGTTTTTCTTTTTTATCTTTTAGCAATTTCTGCAGCAACCCTGATCAGCAGCTTCATTTTATTGAAAGGAGAATATGTTGACATTCGGGCTATTTCTCCTTTTATTTCGTCTATTCGTTTGGGACTAAATGTGAGCTTTGGCTTTTTTATCCTAGTATATTTCATTACAAAAGAAACTTCTTTTACTCTAAAACAAAAGGTGCTGATGGGAGCACTGGCCCTGTGGTTCCTGGTCTTTTTATATTTTATGGAAGCCATCACTTCGCTGGTAGCCATTTTAATTGTGGGTATCGCTTATCTGATCTATTTGGCATTCACATCAAACAGAAGCTATTACATGAAAGCGGCGTTTGTAGTTTTGGCGTTGGTTATACCTTCTTCCGTCTATTTTTACATTAAAAACGAAGTAAAGGCGATGATGACCGCCCCGAAGGTTAACCTGAAAAATCTTGATAAATACACCACTTTGGGCAATCCTTATGTTTTTGATACTGTTGACTTTGGCATTGAAGACGGGAAATATGTAGGCTTATACCTTTGCGAACCTGAATTGATGAAAAGCTGGGATAACAGAAGTAAAATTCCTTTTGACGGGTTGGATAAAAAAGGAAACCAACTAAGCCAGACCTTAATCCGGTATCTGACTTCCAAAAACCTAAGGAAAGATGCTGCCGGAGTAGCATCGCTGAGCAATGTTGATATTAGCCGTATTGAAAACGGCGTGGCCAATTTTAACTATGTAGTGTATCCCGGCATTCACTCCCGTCTTTTAAAGATAATTAAAGGTTATGAAGTTTATAAGCAGAACGACGATCCCAACGGAAGCTCTGTTTTTCAAAGAGTTGAATATCTAAAAGCTGCACTGAACATCATCGGGACACATTTTTGGACCGGGGTCGGAACAGGCAACCTAAAAGATGCCTTTTATCATGAATTTAAAAGTATGGGATCAAAGCTACAGAAAAAATATATGTCCCTGGCTAGCAACCAATTTTTATCTGTCTTTGTGGCTTTGGGAATTTTCGGGTTTTTGTTTTTTATTTTTGCTTTACTGTATCCCGTTGTTCGAACCAAAAGTTATCGCAACTACTTTTTTGTAACCTTTTATCTGATCATGTTTATCTCCATGTTGTCCGACGACACACTGGAATCACATGTGGGCGTCAGCCTTTTTGCATTCTTTTCGTCCCTTTTTATGTTTGGAATTCAACAGAAAAACCCGTCTGAAACAAAAAGTTAGATTTTTTTGCCTTGCGTTTGTTAAATTTTGGAAGAACATTCTTTTTAATTCTTTCACAATGGGATTCTATACCGGATAAGAAGTGTTTTAGCGAATTTTATTAATTTAGCGCTAAAATTCAATAAATGAAGATAAAAGAGATTACAATCAAATTCCTGGAGTATGAAAACGATCAGGAATTGTTACAGGAAGAACAAAATTTATTGGATGATGCTTTTAAATCGGTAGAAAAATCTTATGCCCCATATTCCGAATTTCATGTGGGTGCTGCAGTTTTACTGGAAAACGGGGTTGTAATTACGGGTTCGAATCAGGAAAACGCAGCTTATCCTTCCGGGCTTTGCGCCGAGCGTGTAGCCTTGTTTTATGCCAATTCACAATATCCCGAAATCAAAATAAAAGCATTGGCCATCAGGGCTAAAGCGGACCATTTTCATGTTGACAACCCAATTACTCCCTGCGGTTCATGCCGCCAGGTCATAGTTGAAACCGAGCATAGGCAACAACAAAAGATCAAGATCATTATGAAAGGAGAAACAGGTCCGATTCATGTAGTTTCAGGCATCGAAGCTTTGCTGCCTTTTACATTTTACGAGGAAAAGCTGAAAAAGAAACAATGAACTACCCCCGCCGCAGAGCAGCGGGGTATCAAAAGGAGATTATTAATCGCCCCAAGGGGCGGGGGGAATTAATCCCTTGTCCGCCTCAGGCGGATTAAAACTCACTATGATGCGAAAACTCGTTCTATTGCTCATTTTATTCTTCACATTCACGGCATTCAAAAGTGATAAGCCTGCTTACCGTTTCTTTAATTCCAAAGGAAAAGCCGTCAAGTATAAAAAGTTGCTTTTAGCTGCTGCAAAAGCTGATGTTATCTTTTTTGGCGAACAGCACAACAATCCCATTTGTCATTGGATGGAGCGGGAGATCACACAAGATCTTTACAAAGTCAAAGAAGGAAAGATCATTCTTGGAGCCGAAATGTTTGAACGTGACAACCAGCTGATCCTTAACGAATATCTTAAAGGAGAAATTTCTAAAACCAATTTTAAAGATGAAGCCCGGTTATGGCCCAATTACAAAACAGATTACCAACCTTTGGTAACTTTTGCCCTGAAACATCACCTTTTATTTGTCGCAACCAATGTTCCGCGACGTTATGCTTCCATGGTTTACCGCAAAGGCTTTGGCATTCTCGATAGTCTTACATCAGAGGCAAAATCATACATGGCTCCGCTTCCTATTCCTTATGATCCCAACCTGAAAAGCTACAAAGATATGATTGAGCAAATGAAAGGCATGATGGGGCATAATACCCAAAATCTACCTAAAGCACAGGCCATTAAAGATGCAACTATGGCATGGTTCATTGCACAATATGCAGGTAAAGGAGATTTATTTATTCACTTTAACGGAGCCTATCATTCAGACAATTTTCAGGGAATCATCTGGTATTTGAACAAATACAAACCGGGCCTTAAGATTATAACTATATCTTCAGTGGAACAAAAAGATGTGGACAGTCTGTCCAAAGTAAATCTAAACAAAGCAGATTTTATTCTTGCAGTTCCGGAGGATATGACCAAAACCTATTAGCAAAAATTAAACAGGGTTTCTCTTAAGTTGGAAACTATTCTTCACCGTCAAATTCAGAAGTAAAATAAAACTGTATATCGGGATATTTTTCTTTCGCCATTTGCAAGGAAAATTGTGAATCGGCCATAAAAACTTCGCGTCCTTCCTTATCGATGGCAATCTGTGAGCCTTTGCGAGCCCTAAAATCTTCAAGTTGTACTTTATTTTTGCTCACAAACCAGACGGTTTTGTACAACGAAATAGCTTCATAGCGGCATTTCGCCGAGTACTCGTGTTCCAGGCGGTATTGAATTACTTCAAACTGCAAAGTTCCCACCGTACCAATGATTTTTCTTCCACTGTGCTTTCCGGTAAAAAGCTGAGCAACACCCTCATCCATAAGCTGGTCAATCCCTTTTGCCAGTTGTTTTGAACGCATAGGGTCGGCATTTACTACATAACGGAACAAGGTGGGTGAGAAACTCGGAATTCCTTTAAAATTCACGATTTCCCCTTCCGTAACCGTATCTCCTATTTTGAAATTTCCCGTGTCGTGAAGTCCTACAATATCACCGGGGAACGCTTCATCAACGATGGATTTTTTTTGTGCCATGAAAGCTGTGGGGCTTGAAAATTTCAAACGCCGGTTTTGACGAACGTGCAGATAAGGCGTATTTCGTTTAAAACTTCCTGACACAATTCTCACAAAAGCAATCCGGTCACGGTGATTGGGATCCATGTTGGCATGAATTTTAAATACGAAACCTGTAAATGCTTCTTCTTCAGAATTTACATAACGCTCATCAGATTCCCTGCCAATGGGTGAAGGGGCAATTTCCACAAAAACATCCAGCAACTCCTTAACACCAAAATTGTTCAGTGCACTGCCGAAAAATACCGGAGACAGGTCGCCTTTCAGATAATCTTCTTTCCTGAAATAAGGGTAAACACCCTCCACCAGTTCCACATCTTTACGCAGGGTTTCAGCACTTTTCCCCAGGTAATTTTCAAGTTCCGGATTTGCCAGATCATTAAAATCAATACCATCTTCAACCACTTGCCTGGATGACTTAAACAAATGAAGATTCTTAAAGTAAATGTTGTAAACCCCCTTAAAACTACTTCCCATTTCTATGGGCCAACTTAAAGGCGTTACATTGATATGCAGTTTTTCTTCGATCTCGTCCAACAGTTCAAAAGCTTCTTTTCCGGGACGGTCGAGTTTGTTTATAAACACCATGATGGGCGTTTTTCTCATGCGGCAAACCTCCACCAGCTTTTCGGTCTGCGGCTCCACCCCTTTGGCCACGTCAATAACGACGATTACGCTGTCAACAGCTGTCAATGTACGAAAAGTGTCTTCGGCAAAGTCCTGATGTCCAGGAGTATCCAGGATGTTGATCTTATAATCACCATAATCAAATCCCATCACGGAAGTAGCCACGGAAATACCACGTTGTCTTTCAATTTCCATCCAGTCGGAAGTAGCCGTTTTCTTAATCTTGTTCGATTTAACGGCACCTGCAACCTGAATAGCTCCGCCAAACAGCAGGAGTTTTTCTGTCAGTGTTGTTTTTCCAGCATCAGGGTGACTAACGATGGCAAAAGTCCGCCTCCGGTTTATTTCTTTCGTATTGGCCATAAGGTGTAAAAATTGGAGTGCAAAAGTAGGAAAATAGAAATTAACCGTGGCAAATTAAATTCTATGGTAATTTTCTCAGCAGATAAATGAACTACCCCCGCCGCAGAGCAGCGGGGTATCAAAAGGAGATTATTAATCGCCCCAAGGGGCGGGGGATTAATCCCTTGTCCGCCTCAGGCGGATTAAACGTAAGATGTGGTTCTTTTACATTAGCTTTTGTTGCAATTTCCACCAACGATCAGGTATTTCCTTACGCAAAGCCGTTTGGTAATCTTCGTAAGAACAAGGAACAAAATGGTTGGGGCCGGGATTTTTCTCCGATTCGTCTTTGGGTGGAACTTGTATCCACCAACGATCCGTTTTTTTGCTTTTTAGGAAAAACAATTCTTCACCATGGTCTTCCAGATAAACTCTAAAGCGGACGAAATCCTTTTTGTTTTGTTCCGGAAAATCATGATTCCGGTTGACAAAGCCATCCAAAAAATACCATATCATTTGGGCCACCAGATGAGCTGTCAATCCCTGCGGGTCAAATTTGGGATTTGTTTCATAAAATCCGATACTGGTCAGTTTGTCGCTCATCCCTGCATAACGGCATATCTGGCAAGCCTCTTCACCGGCAAGGCCATTGGCAGCAGCATAAAAACTTCCTGGTGCATTTGCAGCCCGGACAGCAGAAATATCAACTGACAAAATATCCGCATTGCGCACCATAGGTTCTGTTTCGGCAAGATTGGCTCTTACATTTCCCAACCTGTTGATGTCGAAAAACAGATTCTTCATCAGTTGTAATTCGTCCAGGTTCACAAAGTAGGTCTGATAACCGATATTCGTGTAATTAAACAAATAATTAGGCTGGTGCATGATGATCCTGCTCAGATAAGAACGTGAATTCAACTCGTCATCTTCATGGCCCAAATCAAAAACAGAATCTATGGATGCAATATTTACAACCCTTCCGGTATTCTCATAAGCCAGATAATTAGCGTAAGTCAAGTCCTGGCTTCCGCCAATGAGAACGGGAAGAATATTCCTTTTTATAAGATGGTTGATCACTTCTTTCAATGCGAAATAGGTGTCTTCTACCGTATTTCCGGATTTAATATTTCCCAAATCAACAATGCTGAGAGAACTCCAGTGTGAATACAGCTTGTACAAATAGCTACGAACGTGATCCGGAGCTTTCCCGCAACCATGGTTTCCAAGTGCCATCCGGTCCTCTTCCACTCCGATCAACGCGATCTGAACACCCTCAAGATCAGGGAATTGTTCCTGTTCGGTGTAGGCTCGGATAACAGAACCAAGACAATGATTTGTTGATTCCTGAAAAATATTCAGGGGATGAGTGATTGGGCTAAAATAAATCTCCTGTTCCATAGGCTTAAATTACATTTCACAACGAAAATAGCAATTTTATTCGATCGTTAACAGATGATTTATTCAGGCTGGAAGCCTTTTATTTCTTCTTTTTGAAAGATCTTTTTTTCGGAAGATTTTTAGGGTCTTTAGCAATCGCGTAGCAATCTTCAAGACTCAACCCTGCCGGATCGGTACCTTTCGGGAGTTTGTAATTCTGCTTGTCAATGGTCAGATAAGGCCCGTAACGGCCATTTAAAACCTGAACCTTTTCGTCTTCCTTAAAGACCTTGATGATCTTTTGCTTCTCAGCCTCACGTTTTTCATGGATGATCTCTATCGCCTGATCCAATGTAAGGTCTGCAGGACTGATATCTTTTTTAATGGAATAAAAGAGCTTTTTATGATTCACATAAGGTCCAAAGCGGCCAATGGCAACGACAACTTTTTCATCTTCAAAATCACCAATATTTCTCGGGAATTCAAACAGTTTCAAGGCTTCTTCCAGGGTAATGGTTTCCAGGCCCTGACCTTTTTGCAAACCGGCGAAAGTGGGTTTTTCTTCCGAATCTGTATCCCCGATCTGAGCCATGGCACCATATCTTCCGATTTTCACGAAAACATTCTTTCCTGTCTTGGGATCTGTTCCCAGCAAACGCTCGCCACTAAATTTTCCGGAGTTATCTAAAGTATCTTCTATCTTACTGTGAAATGGTCCGTAAAAAGATTTGATAATTTTCTTCCAGTCGTTTTTTCCTGCCGCGATTTCATCAAACTCCTTTTCCACATTGGCTGTGAAATTATAGTCAATGATATCATCGAAATGCTTCATCAGGAAACGGTTTACCAAAGTTCCTATATCCGTAGGAAACAATTTGCTCTTTTCATTTCCAGCAATTTCCGTTAAAACGGATTCATCAACATTTCCATCCTTCAATTCAAGCTTCTGAACTTTTCTCTCTAAACCTTCACGATTTTCTTTCTCCACATATTCCCTCCTTTGGATGGTTGAGATTGTCGGAGCATAAGTTGACGGACGTCCGATTCCCAGCTCTTCCATTTTACGTACCAGACTTGCTTCGGTATATCGCGGCGGATGTTTGGTGAACTTCTCAGTAGAAGTCATCCGGATTAAATCCAACTTTTCGCCGTTTGCCAATGGTGGCAACAGACTACCTTGCTGTTCCCCGTTTTCTTCATCAGAGTCTTCGATATAAACTTTCAGAAAACCATCGAATTTGATAACTTCTCCACTGGCTACAAAATACTTTTTAGCCTTTGTGGATTGCACTTGAACGTTGGTCTTTTCCAACATTGCATCACTCATCTGAGATGCGATGGTCCTTTTCCAGACGAGGTCATAAAGACGTTTCTCTTCTCTGCTTCCATCCACAGAAGACCTACTCATGTATGCAGGCCTAATGGCCTCGTGAGCTTCCTGTGCTCCTTTGCTTTTGGTTGCGTATTTACGGGTTTTGGAATATTCTTTTCCGTAAAGTTTTTCAATTTCTTCTTTTGCGGCAGACAGTGCAAAATTGGAAAGGTTTACCGAATCGGTTCTCATATAAGTAATAAGACCCGATTCATAAAGATGCTGGGCAATTCTCATGGTATTGGCTACTGAGTAGCCCAATTTCCGGGAAGCTTCCTGCTGTAAAGTACTGGTGGTGAATGGTGGAGCAGGAGACTTTTTGCCAGGTTTTTTCTCAACAGAAAATACGGAAAAGATTGAGTCAACCTGTTTTTCCAAAAAAGCTTTTGCTGTTTCGTAATCCGAAAAACGATCGGCGTATTCTGCCGTAAAAACTATTTTGTTTTTGCCTTCGCTTACTGTAAACTCCGCCAGTGTACGAAATGCGGAAGTGCTTTTAAATTTTTGTATTTCTTCTTCACGCTCCACAATAAGACGCACTGCAACTGACTGCACACGTCCTGCTGAAAGCATCGGTTTTACTTTTCGCCACAACAAAGGAGATAATTCATAACCTACAAGGCGGTCCAACACACGCCGGGCCTGCTGAGCATCTACAAGATTTTTGTCAATTCCACGTGGGTTTTCAATGGCATTTAAGATTGCATTCTTGGTAATTTCATGAAATACAATCCTTTTGCTGCGCTCTTCATTTAAATTCAACGCATTAAAAAGATGCCATGAAATGGCTTCTCCCTCACGGTCTTCATCGGAAGCCAGCCAAACCATATCTGCCTCTTTGGCCATTTTTTTAAGTTCAATAACCAACTTTTTCTTATCAGGACTAATCTCATATTGCGGATCAAACTCATTTTCTACGTCAACACTGAGTTTTTTCTTATTCAAATCCATCACATGCCCGAAGCTGGAACGGACAGTATATTCTTTCCCTAAGAAGTTTTCAATTGTTTTAGCTTTAGCGGGGGATTCAACGATAACAAGGTTCTTGGCCATAATTCTTTCAATTTCATTTTACCATCGGCGGTGCAAAAGTAATACATTTAAATAATACGCTCGGCAAAGTAAAAGACACAGTCCTAAAGAACCCTGGCCCAGTTCAGATGACTAAATAAAATTTATATATACCTGAAATTTTTATTACGACCTATTCAACAGATGGTTAAAACCAGGTAGGGAGACTGTATTTAAAAGAAAAATAAATTAAACACCCGATAATAAATTATCCAGATTTTCAAATCTATCCTGATAATCTTTCACGGAATTTTTAATCACTTCATGAGCTTCTTCCCTGCCATAAACAGCAGCAATTTCCACATCAATTTCTTTTCCGGGAAGGTCTTTATAGGTAAGAAAATAATGTTTCAACCTGTCAATAATATTCTCAGGAAGCTCTGAAATATCATTGAACTGGCTGTAAAAAGCGTCATTATTCAAAACAGCCACAATCTTGTCGTCAGCTTCATTGCTGTCGATCATGCGAAACCCGCCAATCGGTTTTGATCTTACCAGAATGTCGCCGTGGGAAATGACTTTCTCCGTCAGCACACAAATATCCATCGGATCAGCATCCCCGATAATGTCTTTACGGCCTATTTTGGAATTACAAAAAGCAGCCACATTTTTCCCGCTGTAGGTCTGTGGAATAAATCCGTAAAGGGCCGGAACCACATTGGAGTATTTTTGAGGACGGTCAATCCGTAGGTATCCCGATTCCTTGTCCACTTCATATTTAACTGTATCAGTAGGAACCATTTCAATATAGCAGGTAATAATTTCAGGAGCGTTTTCCCCAATGTTAACGCCGTGCCACGGGTGTGATTTATATCGAAGGCCCATGAGACGGCCTATGGGTTGCATTAATC